>NZ_JBFAIM010000049.1:0-111066 GCF_040654715.1 Nonomuraea sp. NPDC050643
GTGCGGCAGGAGCTGATCGCCCACGCGCGGGCCATGACGGGCGCGGCCCGGGCCGGCGACGGCGAGGGTTTCGTGGCCGCCGACACCGCCTTCCACCGGGTGCTGCTCGGCGCGTCGGGCAACGGCATGTTCGCCCAGCTCGCCGAGGTGACCGAAGAACTGCTCGTGGCCAGGCGCGACCTGCTGCTCCTGCCCGAGCCGCTCGACACGACCGCCGTACGCCGCCACCTCGACGCGGCCGAGGCGGTCGCCGCCGGCCGTGGCGCCGAGGCGGCGCGGGTGGTCGGCTTGATCGTCGCGGCGGCCCATGATGAGGTCGAGCGTCTACTTGCGGGCGGCGCCTGCGCCGCGATCTTCTCAACGACGAAGGAGAGCACATGAGTGTCCCCGTGTTTGTCGGCCCCGAGCCCGTCCCGGTGCTGATCGACGCCGTACGCCGCGCGGGCGGCGAGATCGTGCCGCTGGAGCGGGCCGAGGCCATCGTCTACTTCGGCGACAACGACCCCGAGCGGATGCGCTCCATGCTCCACGACGGCATCCGCTGGGTGCAGTTGCCGCACGCGGGCGTCGAGCGGTGGGCGGACGCCGGCGTCATCACCGACCAGCCGGTCTTCACCGCCGCCACCGGCTCGTACGGCGCGCCCGTGGCCGAGCACGCGCTGGCCCTGATGCTGACCGCCGCGCGCGGGCTGCACCGGCTGGCCAGGACCACGTCGTGGGGGCCCAACACCTCCAAGGAGTTCGCCGGCTCGACGGTCGCCATCGCCGGCTGCGGCGGCATCGGCCGGGCGCTGATCCGGATGATGGAGCCGTTCGGCTGCACGGTGGTGGCGGTCACCGACCGGGCCGAGGTGCCGGGCGCGTCCAAGATCGTGCCGCGCGCCCGCTACCGCGAGGCGCTGCCCGAGGCCGACTACGTGGTCGTCGCCGCGCCCGCCACGCCGGACACCAGGGGCATGTTCGGGGCGCGCGAGTTCGCGCTCATGCGCGACGACGCCTGGCTGGTGAACGTCGCCAGAGGCGGCCTCGTCGTGACCGGCGAGCTGGTGGAGGCGCTGCGCGCGGGCCACATCGGCGGGGCCGCGCTCGACGTCACCGACCCGGAGCCGCTGCCCGACGGGCATCCGCTGTGGGAGCTGGACAACGTGCTCATCACCCCGCACTGCGCGAACCCGCGCGCCGCCTACTGGCGCGGCCTGGCCGAGCGCGTCACCTCGAACGTGCGCCGGTTCCACGCGGGCGAGCCGCTCGAAGGCCTGGTCTCACCGTCGCAGGGCTTCTGACCGCCCAAGCGCTCCCGCGGGCCCGCCGACGGCCCGGACCGTGAGGTCCGTCGACCGCCCTGGACCGTGAGGTCCGTCGACCGCCCGGACACCCCCGGGACCGTGCGGCCTGCTAACCGCCCAGGCTCACTCTGGCCCCGGTGCTCAGCCCCGAATCGTGCACCTCGAGCTCCGCCGGCTCGAGGTCCTTCGGCAGCTCGAACACCAGCGCGCCGGTGAACGACTGGCCCGCCTCGATGCGGACCGGCGTGATCTCCTTGCCGGCCTTGTCCAGCAGCTTGGTGCCGCCGTGCGGCGCGTCGTCCTCGTCGACCAGCCGCTGCTGACCGGGGTAGAGCACCCTGGCCTCCTGGCCGACGTTGTTGACGCGCACGCCGATCTGGCAGGTGCGCTTGTCGGCGGACTTCGGCGGCTTGGGGCACTTCGCGCCGGTCACGGCGAAGCGCAGCTTCCCGTCCTGCACGGGCCCGTCGCCGACGGCGGGGGAGGAGCGGAACACCCACGCCAGCACGGCCAGCACCACCACCAGCAGCACGACGGCGATGACCAGGGCGGTCAGGCAGCCGGCGAACACCCCGCGCTTGGGTCGCGCGGGCGGGTAACCCGGCAGCGGACCCTGGCCGGTGGTCGCGTGGTGGGGCAGCGGCCCCTGCCCGGTCTGGTGCGGCGGCATGTGCCCGCTCATCGGCCCGCCCAGGTCGGGGTGCGGCGCGCGCACGCCCCCCGGTACGGGCCCGGTGCGGTCGACCGGCGGCGGCTGGTGCGGCACCCGCGACGATCCCGGCCGAGGGCCGGTGCGCTCCGCGGGCGGCATCTGGGACGAGCCGGGCCGCGGCCCGGTGCGTTCGGCGGGCGGCACCTGCGCGGCGCCCGGCGTGGGCCCGGTGCGCTCGGCCGGCGGCGGCTGGTGAGGCTGGTGGGACACGCGCGACGAACCGGGCCGAGGTCCGGTCCGTTCGGCGGGCGGCATCTGGGACGAGCCGGGCCGCGGCCCGGTGCGTTCGGCGGGGGACGGCTGGTGGCGGGGCGGCTGGGGGCCGGGGCCCGGCACCGCGCCCGTGCGGTCGGGCGGCATCGGGTGCGGGGCCGGCGGCATCAGCGGCCCGAACTCCGACGGGTTCCACGCGTTGGTCAGGTGCTTGGAGGCGGCGAGCTGCGCCGCCGGCTCGTCGGCCGCGCCCACCAGCTCCAGCAGCAGTTGCTTGGCCGCGGGCCGGCGCGCCGGGTCGGGGTGGATGGCCGCCGCGACCAGCCGGTCGAGCGGCGCGGGCAGCCCCCGCAGGTCGGGCGGCGCGCTGCGGGCCCTGGCCGCCATCACGTAGGCGTCCCCCTCGCCGAACGGATGCCCGCCCAGCCCCGCGTACGCGATCAGCGACCCCCACGCGAACACGTCGCCCGCCGGGCTGGTGCGCCCCTCGAAGACCTGCTCGGGAGCGATCCATCCGGGGGTGCCCATGACCATGCCGGCGTTGGTGTGCCGGGAGTCGACGTGGGTCGAGCGGGCCAGCCCGAAGTCGATCACCCGGGGCCCGGCCAGGGTCAGCATCACGTTGGCCGGCTTGAGGTCGCGGTGCACCAGCCCCGCCGCGTGGATCGCGGTCAGCGCGGCGGCCACGCCCACGGCCGCCGAGTGCAGCACCGACGGCGTCAGCGCGCCGTGCTCGATCAGGTGGTCTTCCAGCGAGATGCCGTCGATGTACTCGGTGACGAGGTAGAGCACGCCCCGGTCCTCGCCGTGGTCGAGCACCCGCGCCGTGCAGAACGAGGCCACCTTGCGCGCGTTGGAGACCTCTTCGTTGAAGCGCGCCCGGTAGACCGGATCGGCGGTGTAGTCGCGGCGGATCGCCTTGAGCGCCACCCGCGAGCCGTCGGCGGCCTTGGCGAGGTAGACGACCCCCATGCCGCCCGAACCGAGGCGGCTGGCCAGCTCATAGGGCCCGATCGCCGGCGGATCTTCCGGCTTCAGCGGAGTGCCCGCGGAGCGCCCCAACGTCGCCGTCCTCTCGCCGTCGTCATCCCGTCTCAATCCGAACCGTTCCTCCCGCCGGTTCGTCATCGCGTGGCACCCGAACCGTTACGCCGCCCGGCATCCCGTTTGTACCCCAGACTCTAACGGAGGAAGGGGCTGCCCGTTGGCCAACTAGCCCTGAGCAGGGTTGCGACGGAGGGGCCGCATCGTGACGCGCAGCCGCCACGGATCGAGCGTGTGGGGCAGCGGGCGGTGCGGCGAGAGCAGCCGCCCGACGGGCTTCGGCCGCGCCGTGCGCAGGATGCTCGCCAGGAAGGCCGTGCCGACCGCGAGCGTCAGGTGCACCCCGCCGCAGCCGGGCCGGGCCCACCACTCCTCCGCCGCCGTGCCGTCCAGCCAGATCTCGGGGCAGAACGTGTTCGCGTACGGCAGGCGCGGGCTGCGCTGGTGGGCCGCGATCGGCACGAGCACGGTGGTGCCGGCGGGCAGGGTGGTGCCGTACCAGTCGGTCTCGGTGGTGGAGACCCGCGACAGCGCCGGCACCGGCGGCCACAGGCGCAGGCCCTCGCGCAGGCAGGCCCGCAGGTAGTCGCCGTCGGCGCGGGCCGCCTTGCGGTGGGCCGGGTGGGCGGCGAGCAGGGCCAGCGTCTGCGTCAGCCCGGTCGCCGTGGCGCCGAGGCCCATCAGCCAGAACGCGGCCTGCATGAGCCCGCGCGACTCGGGCTCGGGCGTCTCCGCGATCAGCCCGGCCAGGCTGCCGGGCTCGGCGCGGCGCAGGTGGTCGATGATCCTGGAGTCGTAGCGGCCGGACAGCAGGTCCTGGCGCCGCCGGGACCGTCTCCTGGCCCGCCGCCGGCCGGCCCGCGTGAGACCCTCCAGCAGCCGGGTGAGCTCCTCGTCGCCGGCGGCGCCGTCGCCGTACACGCAGCGCCTGGCCACGCGCTGCCAGCGGGCGTTGAGCCGGGCATGGTCCACCACGCCGGAGGTCAGCTCGGCGGCCTCCTCCTTGGCGATGGCGATGAAGCCCGGGCGCAGCACGTCGGTCGGCAGGGCGAAGGGCCGTTTCTCGACGGCCGGGGCGTAGGCGGAGTCCTGCTCCGACAGCACGCGCAGGGCGTCGCGCTTGGACATGACGAGCAGGGCCGGGCCGCGCGGGCCGCCCACCAGGACGGGGCGGCCGCCGTACCGGGACTCGAGGGTGGCCAGCAGCGTACGGGAGCGCAGCAGGTCGCGCCCGGGGGTCACGTGCGGCGCGCCCGGCGGGACGAGCGCGGCCGACAGGCGCAGGCTCTCCAGGAGGGTGGCCCTGGGCAGGCCCCTAGGCACGCGGGGCCTCCCGCGATCCGACGTTCATATCCCGATGTGATCGCCGGGGAGGTGCTCGCGCAATGCGGGGTTTCGGTCAATGGAACACTTTCGGTCTCATGATCGGCCCATGTTCCGTTGACCGGAACGGTCACAAGCCGAGGAGTGTGGCGGAGATGGCCTGGGCGGCGCCGCGCACCGAGATGCCCAGCTTGGCCAGCGGCACCTGATGGGCGGGCGCGGCCACCCCCAGCGACATGCAGATCCGGCCGCCGGGGCCGAACACCGGTGCGGCCACGCAGGCCACGCCCTCGGTGTACTCCTCCTGGGAGTAGGCCACGCCGTGCCTGCGGACCTGGGCCAGCTCGCGTTCGAGGCCGGCCAGGCTGGTGATCGTCCGGCGCGTCATGCGCTCGAACATGCCGCGCGCCAGCACCTCCTGGCGCAGCTTCGGATCGAAGGCCAGCAGTGCCTTGCCGGTCGCCGTGCAGTGCAGCGGCGCCCGGTCCACGCTGTCGGAGCGGGAGACGACGCGGTTGTGGCCGTAGAGGCGCTCGACGTAGCGGGCCTCCAGGCCCGAGGGAACGGCCAGGTTCACCGTCTGCCTGGTGGTCTCGTACAGATAGAGCAGATAGGGCAGCACCGCCTGGCGCGTGCCCGGGATGCGCGCCCTGGTGATGCCCGTCATCGACTCCAGCAGCTCACCCGGCAGATAGGCGTTGCCCACCCGCCGGGCCAGCTCCCGTGAGCACAGCACGCCCAGGATCCGGTGCGCGGTGGACTTGGGCAGCCCCGTGCTCCGGCAGAGCTGCGACAGCGTGACCGGGTGGGACGCCGCGCTGAGCGCGAGCAGGATGTCGATCCCCCGCTCCAGACTGCCCGGCTGCGACACGGGGCGGTCGTCCGTCACCATCTGTACTTGGCTGGCCGTTTCCGTCGGCATGAATTCCCTTTCGCCTGCCGAGGAGCGGAAGGGGGCTTCCCGGGGCTGCGGTTTTACATTTCCTGGCGTACCCGGCCACCGCTCGCTGATACCCCCGATCGGCGCTCGGCGATGATCTCCGCGTACACGGAAACCGCCACTTCACCAGGAGTTCTGGCCCCTATGTCCAGACCCGCCGGAACCCGCACCCGCTCACCTCCCTCCAACCCCTCCAGCACCGCCGCGCCGCGCCTGCGGCTGGCGATCAGCCCGACGTACGGCACGCCCCTGGCCAGCGCGTCCCGCAGCACCGGCTCCTCGCCCACGCCGTGCGAGGCGACCAGCACGACCGAGGTGCCCTCGGTGATCGGGCCCGGCTCGACCCGGTAGCCCAGCGCCCGCCCGACCGCGACGAACGCCCGCGCGATCGGGCCGTCCCCGTGCACGTGCACCAGCACCGGCGGCAGCACGGCCTCCAGGAAGATCTCCAGCGTCCCGCCGGACAGGCACGGCTGGCCCACCGCGACCAGACCCTCCTCCTCGTGCGGCGCCTCCGCCTCCGGGGTGATCCGCAGCAGCGTGGAGTCCCCGGTACGCAGCAGCCGCAGGCCCTGCGCGCGCACGGTGTCGGTCGCGCAGACGCCGCCGACGAACCCCTCGATCGTCCCGTCGGGCAGCACCAGCGCGCGGTCGCCCGCCTTCGCGCTGGTGGGCCGCTGCGCCCGCACGACGGTGGCCAGCACGTACGGCTCCCGCCCCGACCGCAACGACGCGACCCTGGCGTCCAGATCACCCGCCACTTCCTCCGATACCGGCCTCGGGTCCGGCGCCCCGCCACGCGGGCGGGGCGCCGGCATGCCCAGGAACTCGTTCACGGGATCGCCAGGTCCGTGCGGAACGGGTCGCCGTTGATGACGCGCCACACGTTCGCCGGGGTGAGCGGCATGTCCGCGTGCCGCACCCCGTACGGCGCCAGCGCGTCCACCACGGCGTTCACCACGGCGGCCGGCGAGCCCACGGTGGCCGACTCCCCAACGCCCTTGGCCCCGATCGGATGCGTCGGCGACGGCGTCACGGTCTCGCCCAGCTCCCACGACGGGCACTCCATCGACGTCGGCAGCAGGTAGTCCATGAACGAGGCCCCCAGGTGGTTGCCGTCCTCGTCGAACGCCATCACCTGCATCAGCGCCATCCCGACCCCGTCGGCCAGCCCGCCGTGGATCTGCCCCTCGACGATCATCGGGTTGATGCGCACCCCGCAGTCGTCCACCGCCACGAACCTGCGCACCTTGACCTGCCCGGTCCCGGGATCGACGTCCACGACGCAGACGTAGGCGCCGAAGGGGTAGGTCAGGTTGGGCGGGTTGTAGACGGTGGTGGCGTCCAGGTGGCCCTCGACGCCCTCGGGCAGCTCCAGGTTCGAGTGCGCGGCCAGCGCGATCTCCGCCATCGACTTGCCGGTGGCCGGGTCGCCCACCACCGACCACCTCCCGTCGGCCCACTCCAGGTCCTCCGGGGACGCCTCGAGCATGGCCGCCGCCACGATCTTGGCCCGGTCGCGTACCTTCCTGGCCACGATGGCCGTGGCGGCGCCGGAGACGGGGGTGGAGCGGGAGCCGTACGTGCCCAGGCCGAACGGCGTCTGGTCGGTGTCGCCGTGCACCACCTCGATGTCGTCGGGGGGCAGGCCCAGCTCCTGGCCGACGATTTGGGCGAACGTGGTCTCGTGCCCCTGCCCCTGGGACTGGCACGACACCCGCAGCACCGCCTTGCCCGTCGGGTGCACGCGCAGCTCGGCGCCGTCGGCCATGCCGAGGCCGAGGATGTCCATGTGCTTGCGCGGGCCGGCCCCGACGGCCTCGGTGAAGAAGCTCAGGCCGATACCCATGAGCTCGCCCCTGGCCCGCCGGTCGGCCTGCTCGGCGCGGAGCTTGTCGTAGCCGACCATGTCCATGGCCAGGCGCAGCGCCTTGGGGTAGTCGCCGGAGTCGTACTCCCAGCCGGTGGGGGAGTGGTAGGGGAACTGCTCCGGCTTGAGCAGATTGCGCATGCGCAGCTCGGCCGGGTCCAGGCCCAGCTCGGCGGCCAGCACGTCGACCATGCGCTCGACCAGGTACACGGCCTCGGTGATGCGGAAGGAGCAGGCGTAGGCGACGCCGCCGGGGGCCTTGTTCGTGTAGACGCCGGTGACCTCGCAGTGGGCGGCCTCGATGTCGTACGAGCCGGAGAAGACGTGGAAGAACCCGGCGGGGAACTTGGTCGGCTGGGCGGTGCCGTTGAAGGCGCCGTGGTCGGCCAGCACCTTGACCCGGATCGCCTGGATCCTGCCGTCGCGCGTCGCCGCGATCTCGCCGTGCATGTGGTAGTCGCGGGCGAAGGCGGTGCTCATGAGGTTCTCGGAGCGGTCCTCCATCCACTTGACCGGCTTGCCGGTGACGATCGAGCCGACGATCGCGCACACGTAGCCCGGATAGATCCCGACCTTTCCGCCGAAGCCGCCGCCGATGTCCGGGGAGATCACCCGGATCTTGTGCTCCGGCAGCCCGGCCACCATCGCGTACAGCGTGCGGTGCGCGTGCGGCGCCTGCGTGGGGCACCAGACGGTGAGCTTGCCGGTCACCTTGTCGAAGTCGGCGACCGCGCCGCAGGTCTCCAGCGGCGCGGGATGCACGCGCGGGTAGATCATGTCCTGCGCGACCGTCACCTCGGCCTGCTCGAACAGCGTGTCGGTGCGCGCCCGGTCGCCGGCCTCCCAGTCGAAGATGTGGTTGCCGGTACGGCCCTCGAGATCGTCCCTGATGACCGGGGCGTCCTCGTCGAGGGCGCGCCGGGCGTCGATGACCGCGCCGAGGGGGTCGTACTCGACGTCGATCAGCTCCAGCGCGTCGCGGGCCGAGTACGGGTCCTCGGCCACCACGAACGCGACCTCCTGCCCCTGGAAGCGCACCTTGTCCGTGGCCAGCACCGCCTGCGTGTCCTGCGACAGCGTGGGCATCCAGGCCAGGTTCAGCCCCGCCAGCGTCTGGCCGGTGATGACGGCCTTGACCTTCGGATGCGCCTCGGCGGCGCTGGTGTCGACGGAGACGATCCTGGCGTGGGCGTGCGGGCTGCGCAGGACGGCGCCGTACAGCATGCCGGGCAGGCGTACGTCGTCGGTGTAGTTGCCGCGGCCCCGGATGAAGCGGGCGTCCTCTTTGCGGCGCATGGGTCCGTAGCTCATGACTTCGCCTCCGTCGCGGGTTCGGCGACCGTCGAACGCGCATCGGCCGCCCACCGGATCGAGCGGACGATGTTCTCGTAGCCGGTGCACCGGCAGAGCTGTCCCGAGATGGCCTCCCTGATCTGGCCCTCGTCGGGGTCGGGATGGCGATCCAGCAGCGCGCGGGCGGTCAGCAGCATGCCGGGCGTGCAGAAGCCGCACTGCAGGCCGTGGCACTCCACGAAGCCCTTCTGCACCGCGTCCAGCTCGCCGTCCCGCTCCAGGCCCTCCACGGTGGTCACCTCGTGCCCGTCGGCCATGACGGCCAGCACCGTGCACGACTTGACCGGCACGCCGTCCAGCCGCACGGTGCAGACGCCGCAGTTGGAGGTGTCGCAGCCCCAGTGGGTGCCGGTCAGGTCCAGCTCGTCGCGCAGGAAGTGCACGAGCAGCAGCCTCGGCTCGACGTCCCTCGTGTAGGGCTGCCCGTTCACGGAGACCGTGATCCGCATGTCAGATCCTCCCTGCGGCCGTGGCCAGCGCGCGCCGGGTCAGCTCGGCGGCCAGGTGGCGCTTGTAGTCGGCGGGGCCGCGCTGGTCGGCGTGGGGCGAGCAGTGCTCGGCGGCGATCCGGCCCGCCTCCGCGAACGTCTCCGCGTCCGGCCGCCTGCCCTCCAGGTAGGTCTCGGCCTCCGGGGCGCAGAAGTGCTCGGCGCCGACCGCGGTCAGGCCGATGCCCGCCTCCGCGATCACGCCGTCGTCGAGCCGGACGACCGCGCCGGCCGCCGCCACGGGCCAGTCGCCGACGCGCCGCTCGACCTTCTCGTACGCGCTGCCGGTGCCGGGCGCGACGGGCACGCGGAGCTGGATCAGCAGCTCGTTCGGCTCGACGGCGGTCTCGTAAGGACCCTCGTGGAATTGCCTGACCGGCACCGTACGGATTCCGCCCGGGCCTTGGATGACGGCGGTCGCCCGTAATGCCGCGAACACCGCCGACAAATCCTCAGAGGGATCCCCTTGGCACAACGACCCGCCAACGGTCCCCCGATTTCGGACAATTGGGTCGGCAATAACGCGCTCCGCATCCCGAAATATCGGGAAAAGGTCGGTGGCGGTAGTGCTCTCCAGCAACTCCGCGTGCCGTACCAGCGCCCCGATGGCCAGCTCGTGGCCCTCGACGGCGATCCGCCCCAGTTCAGAGGCCAGGCCGTTGATGTCGATCAGCGCCTCGGGCTGGGCCAGGCGGAGCTTCATCATGGGGATGAGGCTGTGACCGCCTGCCACGACCCTGGCCTCGGGTCCGTAGCGCTCCAGGAGTTCGAGCGCGTGCGTGACGCTGTCGGCTCTCTCGTATTCGAACGTCGCGGGAACCTGCATGACTGCACACTGCTGTTACCGATTTGTCGCGACAATCCGCAAATAAGGCTTTCCTTAATGAGTGTCGGAGAACTATGAAGAGGGTGTGACACTCAGCCAGCTCGGCGCGTTCGTCTTCGTCGCCCGCCTGGGCTCGGTCAAGGCGGCGGCACGGGCCCTCGGGGTCAGCGAGCCGGCGGTCTCCCAGTCGCTGGCCCAGCTCCGCAGGCACCTCGGCGACCCTCTGGTGACCCGCTCCGGCGACCGCATGGAGCTGACGGAGGGCGGCCGGCGGCTGCTCGGGATCGCCGCCCAGATCGTCGCGCTCGGCGCGGAGGCGTTCGCCGCCGTCCAGCCCGGCCGTCCCGCGCGCCTGCACGTGGTCATGGACGCGGGCCTGGCCGAGTCCGTCGCCGGGCCCCTGATCTGCCTGTTCACGCAGCGCAAGCCGGTGGACGCCACCACCGGCGTGGCGGCCACGGCCGAGGTGCCGCTGCTGCTGTCCAGCCGCCTGGCCGACGTCGCGATCGGCGCGCAGGTGCAGGGGGCGGGGCTGGTGAGCAGGCCGGTGCTGCGCTGCCGCCTCATCGCGGTCGGCTCCCCGCGCGGCCGCCGCGACCAGTGGCTGGTCGGCCCCTCGGGCACCGACCCGGCCGGCGACACCGGCCGGTTGCTGCGGTTGCTGCGGGTGCCGGAGTCGCACGTACGGGTGTTCGCGAACCAGGCGGCGGCGTGGAAGGCGGCGGCCGAGGGCGCCGGCGTCGCGCCCGCCACCGCGCACCTGGTGACCTCGCAACTGCGCCGCGGGGACCTGGTGGTCGTCGAGACGGCCGCCACCCCGTTGCCCGCCTACTGGTACGCCACCACCCTCGACCCCGCCACCCGCTCGGCCACCGCGGGCACGTTCCTGGACTTCCTCACGACCCCGGCCGCCACCCAGGTCATGCGCACCCCGCACGACGGCATCCCCCGCAGCCGCTTCCGGCCGCCGGTGCACGTGTCGATCTGGAGCTGACGCGTGCGACGGCGTACGGCGGCGGGCGGCGGCGGGCACGCCCGCCGCCGTCGCCGCGTGAAGATCACCGCAGGGCGGCGGCCTCCGCGGCCAGCTTCTCGATGCGGTCCCAGTCGCCGGCCGCCAGCGCGTCGGCCGGGGTCAGCCAGGTGCCGCCCACGCAGCCCACGTTCGGCAGCGCGAGGTAGTCGGGCGCGGTGTTCACCCGGATGCCGCCGGTCGGGCAGAAGCGCACGTCCGGCAGCGGCCCGCCCAGCGCCTTGAGGTACGGCACGCCGCCCGCGGGCTCGGCCGGGAAGAACTTCAGCTCCTTGAGCCCCCGCTCGGCCAGCGCCATCACCTCGGACACGGTCGCGGCCCCCGGCAGGTAGGGGACCCCGCTCGAGTCCAGCGCCTCCACCAGGGACAGGGTCGTGCCCGGCGACACCAGGAACTTCGCCCCCGCCGACACGGACGCGGAGATGTCCTGCGTGGTCCGGATCGTTCCCGCGCCCACGGTGGCCTCGGGCACCTCGTCCGCGATCCTGGCGATGGCCTCGAGGGCGGCGGGCGTGCGCAGGGTCACCTCGATGACCGGCAGGCCCCCGGCGGTCAGCGCCCGCGCCAGCGGAACGGCGGTCTGGGCGTCCTCGATCACCACGACGGGGATCACAGGGGCCAGATCGAGCAAGCTCATGGGTTCTCTCCTCGTCGGCCGGCGTACGGCCGTCTAGTCATGGACAACACCGGCGGGGGCGGACTCACCCCACCAGCTCCCTGCGGGCGCGCTGGCTCAGCCACGCCGCCGCGCCGGTCAGCGCCGGCTGGGGCGCGACGATCAGCGCGGTCCCGATGGCAGCCAGGTACGTGGCCATGTCGGGATTGGCCTCGAACCGCGTACGGAAGTCACTGGTACGCACGCGTTCCACGATACGGGGGAGCACTCCGCCGCCCAGGTACACCCCACCCCGGGCGCCCAGGGTCAGCGCCACGTCGCCGGCGAAGTTGCCCAGCAGCCCGCAGAACACCTCGATCGTCTCCGCGCACAGCGAGTCGTCCATCCTCGCCACGATGTCGGAGGCGGTCAGGTCCGGCGCGGTCACGCCGTTCACCAGGGCCAGCGCCCGGTGCAGCCGGACCAGGCCGGGCCCGGACAGCACGTGCTCGGCCACCACGTGCGGCAGCCCCTGCTCGCGCAGCGCCCGGACGACCTCGAACTCCCGCGGCTCCACCACCGGGATCGTGACGTGCCCGCCCTCGCCGGGGACGGGGGTCCAGCCGTGCTCGGCCGGCACCAGCCCGCCGACGCCGAGCCCGGTCCCGGGGCCCAGCACGGCCTTGACGCCGTGGCCGGGCGGGGGTCCGCCGAGGGACACCAGGTCGTCGCCCTCGAGGTGTGGCAGCGACACGGCCAGCGCCTCGAAGTCGTTGAGCAGCCGGGCGTACGGCACGTCGAGGTCGCGTACGGACCCCGCCCACGCCGAGTTCGTCAGCCGATAGCGGTCGCCGTCGATCGGGCCCGCGAGCGCCAGGCAGGCCGCCCCCGGCCGCGCCCCGCCCGCGTGCTCCGCGAGATAGGCGGCCACGGCCTCGGGCAGGGTGGCGTAGTCGGCCCCGGCCAGGACCGCGACGTTCGACGGCCGCGCTCCCAGCGAGGTGACCAGGCCGAACCTGGCGTTGGTACCGCCGATGTCGGCGACGAGCCACGGAAGGTCAAAGGCACTCACGACATACCTCCGGCATTCGGGGCGGCGTCAAGATCGCTCGCCGTACACCGAAGGATGCCACGAGGGCCCACGACGGCCCAAAGGGGGCCGCGAGTACGTACGGGCTCATGAGTACGCCAAACGGACATGAAGCACCGTACAGGCAGAGAAGCGGTCACCGTGCCAGACCGGCGGGACGCGCGCCGAACGGCGCGCCCGTCTCCAGGTGCGAGGAGCCCGCCTCGGCCGGGAAGCCCAGGCCGGGGCCGTGGTGCGGCGACTCGGCGCCGCTCACCCCGAAGATCCCGGCGCCCTGCTCGGCGTGCCCCGCCATCCGGCGGAAGGCCGCGAACAGCTCGCGTCCCGTCCCGACCCACTGCGCGTCGCTCAGCGGCCGGCCCTCGGGCGTGCGCCGCGCCAGCTCCTCGGCCGGCACCAGCAGCTCCAGCGTGCCCGCCGCCGAGTCCAGCCTGACCACGTCGCCCTCGCGCACCAGCGTGATCGGGCCGCCGTCGGCCGCCTCGGGCGACAGGTGGATGGCCGCGGGCACCTTGCCGGAGGCGCCCGACATGCGGCCGTCCGTCACGATGGCGACCCGCTGTCCCCGGTCGAGCAGCACGGCCAGCGGCGGCGTGAGCTTGTGCAGCTCCGGCATGCCGTTCGCGCTGGGCCCCTGGTAGCGGATGACGGCCACGAAGTCCTGCCCGTCCAGCTCGCCCGCCTCGAACGCCGCCAGCAGGTCGAGCTGGTCGTCGAACACCTTGGCCGGCGCCTCGATCACCAGGTGCTCGGGCTTGACCGCCGACACCTTGCTGACCGCGCGGCCCAGGTTGCCGGAGAGCATGTGGATGCCGCCGTCCGCCGAGAACGGCTCCGCGACCGGCCGCAGCACGTCGAGGTCGGCGCTGCCGCCGGTGACCGGCGACCAGACCAGCTCGCCGTCCACCAGCTCGGGCGCCTCGCGGTAGCGGTCGAGGCCGGGGCCGGCCACGGTGAGCACGTCGGCGTGCAGCAGCCCCTCGTCGAGCAGGTCGCCGATCAGCACCTGCATGCCGCCGGCGTCGCGGAAGTGGTTCACGTCCGCCTGGCCGTTGGGGTAGATCTTGGTGAGCGACGGCACGACCCCCGACAGGCGGGCCAGGTCGTCCCAGGTCAGCACGATTCCGGCGGCAGCAGCCATGGCCACCAGGTGCAGCGTGTGGTTCGTGGAGCCGCCGGTGGCCAGCAGCGCGACACAGGCGTTCACGATCGACTTCTCGTCGACCAGCTCGCCGATCGGCGTGTATTCCGCTCCGTGCGCGGTGATCTCCACCGCCCGGCGCCCGGCGGCCGCGGTGAGGGCGTGGCGCAGCTCGGTGTGCGGGTTGACGAACGTCGAGCCCGGCAGGTGCAGGCCCATGACCTCCATCAGCGCCTGGTTGGAGTTCGCGGTGCCGTAGAAGGTGCAGGTGCCGGGGGAGTGGTACGACTTCGCCTCGGCGTCCAGCAGCTCGCCCCTGCCGACCTTGCCCTCGGCGAAGAGCTGGCGGGTACGCGCCTTGACCTTGTTCGGCAGCCCCGAGGTCATCGGCCCGGCCGGCACGAAGATCGCGGGCAGATGCCCGAAGTGCAGCGCCCCGATGAACAGCCCCGGCACGATCTTGTCGCACACGCCCAGCAGCAGCGAGGCGTCGAACATGTCGTGCGACAGCGCGATCGCGGCCGCCATGGCGATCACGTCACGGCTGTACAGCGACAGCTCCATCCCGGCCCGGCCCTGCGTGATGCCGTCGCACATCGCGGGCACGCCACCGGCCACCTGCGCCACGCCGCCCGCCGCGCGCACGGCCGCCTTCAGCTCGGGCGGGTACGTCTCGTACGGCTGGTGCGCCGACAGCATGTCGTTGTAGCTGGTCACGATGGCGACGCCGGGCTTGGACGTGCCGCGCAGGACCGGCTTGTCCTCGGCCGAGGCGCCCGCGAACCCGTGCGCCAGGTTGGCGCAGCCCAGGTGCGCCCGCGCCGGGCCCTTCGCCCGCGCGGCCTCGCCGTCGCGCCGGATCCGCTCCAGGTACGCGGTACGGCTGGTGGCGCTCCGCTCGGCGATCCGGTCGGTGACCTCCTGAATGATGGGATTCACAGTTCCTCCTCGTGCCAAGCGCGACCGCTACGGCCGAGCAGTTCGTGGGCTCCCGCGGGGCCCGTGGTCCCCGCGGGGTAGGGCTCGGGCAGCGCCCGGTCGGCCTTCCAGGCGTCCAGGATCGGATCGACCCAGCGCCAGGCGGCCTCCACCTCGTCGCGCCGCATGAACAGCGTCGGGTTCCCGGCCAGCACGTCGGTCAGCAGCCGCTCGTACGCCTCCGGCACCCGCGTCGTGAACGTCTTGCCGAAGCTCAGCGACAGCGGCACCGGCTTCAGCGTCACCTCGCCCGCGCCCGGCTCCTTGGCCATGATGTGCAGCTCGATGCCCTCCTCCGGCTGCAGCCGCAGCACCAGGCGGTTCGGCGTGCCCCCGGGGAAGATGGAGTGCGGCACGTCCTTGAACTGCACCACGATCTCCGAGCGCCGGTACGGCATCCGCTTCCCGGTACGCAGGTAGAACGGCACCCCCGCCCACCGCCAGTTCTTGACCTCGGCCCGGATCGCGGTGAACGTCTCCACCCGGCGCGACATCTCGGTCGTCGGCGTGGAGGCGGGCTCGTCCAGGTAGCCGGGCATGCCGCCGGCCTCGACGTACTGGCCGCGCACCGTGAACCGCTCCACCTCGCCGCCCGCGATCGGCCGCAGCGACTGCAGCACCTTGACCTTCTCGTCGCGGATGGCCTCACGGTCGTTGCGGGCCGGCGGCTCCATCGCGGTCAGCGTGAGGAGCTGCAGCAGGTGGTTCTGCACCATGTCGCGCAGCGCGCCCGCGTGGTCGTAGTAGCCGCGCCGGCCCGGCGTGCCGACGGTCTCGGCGGCGGTGATCTGGACGTGGTCGATCCACAGGGAGTTCCAGATCGGCTCGAGGAAGGCATTGGCGAAGCGCAGGACCAGCAGGTTCTGCACCGTCTCCTTGCCGAGGTAGTGGTCGATGCGGAAGATCTGGCGCTCGTCGAAGATGGCGCCGACCTCGTCGTTGATGCTCTGCGCGCTCGGCAGGTCGTGGCCGAGCGGCTTCTCCAGCACCACGCGCGACTGCGGCGTCACCAGGCCGGCCTCGTCCAGCTCGCGGCAGAAGGGGCCGAACGTCCTGGGCGGGCTGGCCAGGTAGAAGACGCGGTCGCGCTGCTCGTGCCCGGCCAGCAGCCTCGTCAGCGCGCCCCACCCGGACCGGTCCGCGCCGCCGACGTCCACGGAGACGTGGTGCAGGCGGCCGAGGAAGCGCTGCCACAGGGCCATGTCGTCCACCGGGATCTGGTCGCGTACCTCGGCGTCCACCTTGCCGCGGAAGTCGTCGTCGGTCAGCCCGCCCCTGGACATGGCGATGACGCGGGTCTCCGGGGCGAGCCGGCCGTCCCTGTCGCTGTGGTACAGCGCCGGGATCAGCTTGCGCATGGACAGGTCGCCGGTCCCGCCGAAGACGACGAGGTCGGCGGCGTACGCGGGGCCGCTGGTCGGGCTGCTGGTCGGGCTGCTGATCGGGGCGGCCGGCGGGGTCGTGGGCACGGTGGTGGACACGGTTAGGGACTCCGATGATCTACCAAGCAAGGACAGAACGGACACTAACGAGAGTTTGGTGCTTACACAAGCGGAGTTTTGGCATGCGAGATAAAAAAGTAGCGACTTTTCATGACACAACCACGTGTGGTTCACTTAGCCGATGCCACGACGTACCGCAGCGACCCTCGCCACGAGTGGCGAGGTGCTCCGCCTCATCCGCACCGGTGAGGCCGTGACGCGGGCCGACCTCGGCCGGGTCACCGGCCTGTCGCGTCCCGCGGTGCAGTTGCGCGTCGGTGAGCTGCTGGAACGCGGCCTGGTCGTGGAGCGCGACGACGCGCCGTCCACGGGCGGGCGGCCGCCGGTCCGGCTGGAGTTCAACGCCTCGGGCGGCGTGGTGCTGGTTGCGGCGCTCGGCGCCTCGCGGACGAGGGTGGCGGTCTGCGACCTGGCCGGGCACGAGCTGGCCGGGCGCGAGTTCACGATGGACGTGGAGCAGGGGCCCGGCCTCGTGCTGCCGCTGCTCATGGACACCTGGGACGAGCTGCTCGGCGACCGGCCGCACTCGACGATCAGGGGCGTCGGGATGGGCATGCCGGCCACGGTGGAGTTCGCGCAGGGCCGTACGGAGAGTGCGCGCGTCATGGCGTCCTGGACCGGCGTGGTGATCCCGCCGATCATCCGGGAGCGCTTCCCCGTGCCCGTGCTCGTGGACAACGACGTGAACATGCTGGCCATCGGCGAGCACCGGGGCGCCTACCCCGACCTGGACGACCTGCTGTTCGTCAAGATCTCGACACGGATCGGCGCGGGCGTGATCGCCGGCGGCGCCATCCTGCGCGGCGCGCTGGGCGCGGCGGGCGAGATCGGGCACATCCCGGTGCTGGACGGGGGCGGCGTGCTGTGCCGCTGCGGCAACACCGACTGCGTCGACTCCGTGGCCAGCGGCACCGCGCTGCTGCGCGACCTGCGGGAGCAGGGCAAGGACGTCAAGACGATCGCGGACGTGACGGCGCTCGTACGGGCGGGCGACGCCGAGACGATGGCCACGGTCCGCGAGGCCGGCCGCCGCATCGGCGAGGTGCTGGCCGGGGCGGTCAACATCCTCAACCCGTCGGTGGTGGTGCTCGGCGGGGACGTGGCGGAGGCGTTCGGCCCGCTCGTGTCCAGCATCCGCGAGGTCGTCTACCGCCGCTCCACGGCCCTGGCCACCCGCCGCCTGCGCATCGAGCCGAGCCGGTTGGGGGCGGGGGCGGGGATCAACGGGTGCGCGGTGATGGTGCTCGACCACGTGCTGTCGCCGGACGCGGTGGACGAGACGATGACGGTCTCCCTCCTGCGCCGCGACCGCGCCGCCTCAAGCTGAGCGCCGACGGACACCGCCGCTCGGTCTGGCGGTCTCACAGGAAAACCCCTCATGCCCAACCCATCGAGACCCCGCCGCCCGATCCCGAGCCCGGTTCCATCCGAGCCCCGTCCGACCCTGAGCCCCATCCCTTCCCACGCTTCGGCCTCTTCCTGAGCTTCGGCCCGCGCATGGTGATGCCCCGGCCTGCCCCCTAGACATCCCAGCGAGGCTCATCACTCGCTCTCACCACCCCGTCCGCGCCGAACACCAGATACCGATCCAGGTCATCGGCGAACCACCGATCATGCGTCACGGCCACCACCGTGCCCTCGAACCCGCCCAGCCCCCGCTGCAACGCCTCCGCGCTGGCCAGGTCGAGGTTGTCGGTCGGCTCGTCGAGCAGCAGCAACGTCGCCCCCGACAGTTCCAGCAGCAGGATCTGCAGCCGGGCCTGCTGCCCGCCCGACAACGTCTCGAAAGGCTGCCCGCCCGCCGGGGCCAGCTCGTAGCGGGCCAGCGCCGCCATGGCCTCGTTGCGGGTCATCGCGTGCTCCCGCATCACCACTTCGGCCGACGGTCGTCCCCGCAGGTCAGGGCGCAGGTGCGTCTGCGCGAAGTAGCCGGCCGCGACCCGAGCCCCCAGGCGTGCCACACCCGTGTGCGCGATCGGCTCGCCGGCCAGCAGCCGCAGGAAGTGGGACTTGCCGGTGCCGTTCGTGCCGAGCACGCCGACGCGCTCGCCGTACCAGATCTCGGTGGAGAACGGCCGGAGCAGTCCGGTCAGCTCCAGCTCCGCACACACGACCGCCCGCTTGCCGGTACGGCCTCCGCGCAGGCGCATGCGTACGTTCTGCTCCTTGGGCGCCCGCTGCGGCGGCCCCGCCCGTTCGAACCGCTCCAGCCGGGTCACCGCCGACTGGTACGCCCCCGCCAGGGCGTCGTTGTTGGCCGATCGCTGCCGCAGCAGGTGCACGAGCCGCCGCAGCCGGTCCCGCTCGTCCTCCCAGCGCTGCCGCACCTCCTCCAGCCGCTCCTTACGCCGCCGGCGGGCCTCGGCGTATCCCGCGAACCCGCCGCCGTGCACCCAGACACCCCGCCCCTCGACGGTGATGATCCGATCGGCCGCCTCGGCCAGCAGTCGCCGATCGTGCGAGACGAGCAACACGGTCTTGCCGGAGCTCCGGATGGCCCGCTCCAGCCACTGCTTCGCCCGTACGTCCAGGTAATTGTCCGGTTCGTCCAGCAGCAGCACCTCATCGGGCCCCCGCAGGAGCGCCTCCAGCATGAGCCGCTTCTGCTCCCCGCCCGACAACGTGGCCAGGCTCCGCTCCTTGACCTCCTCGTACGCCAGCCCGAGCGCCTCGGTGGCGCACACGTCCCACACGACTTCGAGCTCGTAGCCGCCCACGTCGGCGAAGTCGGCGATGGCCTGGGCGTAGGCCATCTGACTGGCCTCCTCATCCCGTACGGAGATCGCCCTCTCGGCCTCCTCCAGCACCACAGCCGCCGCCCGGACCCGCCCAGGCGCCACGCTCATCAGCAGATCCCGCACACTCCCCTCACCCAGGAACTGCCGCATCACCCCCACCCCACCCGCGGCCACGACCCGCCCTTCGACCGGCTCCAGCTCCCCGGAGATCAGCCGCAGCAAGGTGCTCTTCCCGGCCCCGTTCGGCCCGACGAGCGCCGCCTTGGCGCCATCGCCCACCTTGAACGACGCCTCCACGAGCAACGGCCGCCCATCAGGCAGCAGATAGGTCACCCCACTGACCTCGACGTGCCCCACGGCGCCACCTCTTCTCGACCAACGTTCCACCCACTAGACCATCGATCCGGTAACCCGTACAACGTATTATTCGCGGATGGACAACGTGTGGTCGCGCCCCGCAAAGCCCTCAAGACAGACCCTGACTTTGGACCGGATCGTGGAAGAGGCGCTGGCGCTCCTGGACGAGGAAGGCGTCACCCGCCTGACCATGCGCCGCCTGGCGGAACGCCTGAACACCGGCTCGACCACCCTCTACTGGCACGTCAAAACCAAGGACGACGTCCTCGACCTGGCCCTGGACGCCATCTTCCGCGAGGTCCGCCTCCCCACCCCCCTCCCACCCGCGGCACCGAACCCACCCGGAAACCGGCCGCTTGACGACCGCCCGCGCGAAGACGTCCCAGCCGAGACCAGGCCGAAGGGCGGCCCGGTTGGAAGCGGCCCGGTCGGGGTCGGCCCGGTTGATGGTGGCTGGCAGGCGCAGGTGCGTGGGCTGATGCGTGGCTGGCGGGCGGCCCTGCTGCGTCACCCCTGGTCGGCCACCATCCTCGACCGCCCGCTCATGGGCCCGAACGCTCTGGAACGCACCGAATTCCTCTACGAGACCCTGACCACAGCCGGCTTCCCCGCCCCGAAGGCCGCCGCCTTCAGCCTGTCCAACTACGTCATGGGCTCGGTCATCATGCAGGTGACCTTGCAGGACCGAGAGGAGGGGGACACCGGCGCGTTCCTGAGCGAGCGAGCCGACCGCTATCCGGCCCTGGCCGAGCACGGTCTGGACCACGAATGGGACGCCACATTCGACGAAGGTCTCGGCTACCTCCTGGCCGGAATGGAACAGGCCCGCAAGAAGTAGGCCGGAAGCGCTCCACCACAGCACCCCCGAACACCTCCGTTGCGTCCGCCCGAGCCGGAAACGCCCGAGCCGGGAAGGTTCGGGCCAGGGATGGGGATCGGGCCGCGATGGGAAGAGCCGGGCTGCGACGAGCGGAATCGACCAGCCAGACGATGGGAACGGCGCGCGTGCGGGCACTGGTCGTGAGTGGACCGGACGTGGGAGCACGGACGCGAAACGACGGACGCGAAACGACGGACGCGGAGCAATGGAGCCGGAGCACCAGGCGATGCCGGCGGACGCCGAGCGACGGGTCGTGCCGGCGGAGGCCGAGCGACAAGCCGTGCCGGCGGACGCCGAACGGCCGGCTCTGGTGAGCCGGCCGTATCGAGCGAGGGGGAGGATGGGCCCGGGTCAGTGGTGGGTGATCTCGGCCGGCTTTTCCGTCTGCTGCTTCGGCAGGAGCAGCCCGACCAGGAAGGTCGCGGCCATCATCCCGGCCGCCGCCCACAGCGTGACCTCGACGCTGCCGGTTCCGAAGTACACGGTCCCCAGCAGTGCCAGCCCCAGCGCGCTGCCGACCTGCTGGAGTGCCGACAGGGTGCCCGAGGCCGAGCCGGTCTCCTCCGGAGCGACCGAGGCCATCACGATGCCGAAGTACGGGCTCATGATCAGGCCGCTGCCCACCCCCGCGACCGCGAGGGCCGGGGCGAGCTGCCACGGTGAGACTTCGGGAGAGGCGATGGCGATCATGCCGATCACCCCGAGCGCCATGACGACCGCCCCGCTCAGCAGCACCCTGCGTCCGTGTCTGCGGGCGGCCTGCGCGATGCCCATGCCCGCGATCATGCCGAGCGAGGACGGTACGCCGGTCAGCGCCGCCTTGAGCGGGGAGTACGACAGCCCGAGCTGAGTGTAGAGGCCGACGATCAGGAAGAAACCGGCGAAGGCCGCGAAGTAGATGGTGCCGGTCGCCATGCCGGAGACGAACGCGCGCTTCCTGAACAGGCTCGGCGCCACCAGCGGGTCACCGCCACGCGCGGCCTTCCTCCTCTGGTGGACGGTGAAGAGCGCGAACACCACGACGGAACCGGCCATCATCGCGAACGCCCACACCGGCCAGCCGTGCTCGCGCCCCTGGACCAGCGGGAAGATCAGCAGCACGATGCCGGCGGAGGCCAGGCCCGCGCCCATCAGGTCGAGCCGCGTGCCCTTGACCGGCCGGGACGCGGGCAGGAACCGCAGGGCGGCCAGCGCGGCGGCGCCGCCGATGGGCAGGTTGATCAGGAAGATCAGGCGCCAGTCGATGCTGGTCAGCACGCCCGCCAGGATCGGCCCGCCCACCGCCGACAGCCCCATGACCGGCCCGAACAGCCCCATCGCCGCGGCCAGCTCCTTGGGCGGGAACATCTCCTTCATCAGCCCCATGCCCTGCGGGATCATCGCCGCCCCGAACAGTCCTTGGACGATCCGCGCCGCGATGATGGTCTCCGGCGAGAAGGCGAGGGCGCACAGCAGCGACCCGGCCGTGAATCCGGCGACGCCGATGAGGAACATGCGCTTGCGGCCCACGATGTCACCGAGCCGCCCGCCGGTCAGCAGGCCCGCGGTCATGGCCAGGGTGTAGGCCGCGCCCAGCCACTGGATCAGCGAGGTGCCGCCGCCGAGGTCGGCCCGCATGGTGGGGCCCGCGACGTTGGTGACGGTGGCGTCGAGGAGCTCCATCACCGAACCGGCGAGGATCACCGCGAGCGCCGGCCAACGCCACCGGTAGGGCGCCACGGACTCCCCGGGTGCCCGCGTCAAGGCTGTCGGCGTCGCGGGCTTGACGGGCGGCTGCGCCGGGCGGGTGTCGAGGGCGGTCATCTCGGCCTCCTGAATCGGAACGGCTTGTTCTGTTCCAAGAATAGCAGAACGGAACACTTCATTCCATAGTTGGCGCGAGAGAAGACGTCGTCGGTGGCCGCCCTGCGGCGCCGTACGGTGGAATGAGGCGTTGCGTGCCGTCCAGCGCGGCGGGGTCGGCAACTTCCCTGGGCTGAAATGGCCAGGTCGGAGCCCGTTTCGGGGGAGGAGATCGACGTGCGCCGGATGTGCCCCGATCGGCGTCGCCGCCATGGCCGGTATGCGGAACGTGGAACGCGGGATCGATCGGCCCGCGGGCCGTGTCCTCAGAGTGTGGTCGTCGTGAGCTCGGCCAGATGGTGCAGCGAGTTGGTGAGATGGTCCGGGCCGAACGGCGGGAACTGGATGTACTCCCGGATGGACTGCGGCACCGCCGACCAGTCGTAGGTGAGCGTGACCTCGGTCTCCGACGGGCCCACCGGCGCAAGGTCGTAACGCCAGATCCACCCGCCGAACTCCAGGTGCCCGTCGCCCTTGTCGTACCCCGTCAGCCAGCCGATGGCGCGCGGCGGGTCGAGCACCTGGACCTTGTTGGCCACCTGGTAGTCGCCGTCCGGATGGCCGGCGTGATGCATGTCCATCCGGAAGATCTGCCCCACCTCGGCCAGCGGCTCCTGGTTGACGGCCTCCTGGACCCAGCCGGTCCCATCGATCGCCGCATGGGCCGCCGGGTTCGCCAGCACCGCGAACACCCTCGCGGCGGGTACGGCGACGGTCAGGGTGGCGCTCACGGTGTCCTGATGATCCATGGTGTGCACGCTCCTCGTCATCTCATCGTGGGCCCCCGCAGGCGCGGAAGGGGACGTTCCCAGAATGTAGACAATGCGGGGAGGCGGAACTCATCGGCCGTGGCGGGCCTGTGACGCGGTCTCGACTCCGTTCAGCAACTGCACAGCAGGCCGCGAAGCGCCGTCTCCAGGCAGAGGCCGGACTGGGCGGGCGTCGGCCACGGGAAACGGACCAGCGATTCGTCGACCCGCACCGTGGCCCCGTACCGGTCCAGCTCCCAAAGCCAGACGTCTCCCGCCTGCTCCCCGAGTTGCCGCGACACCCCGGCCGTGAGCTGCGGGCGGTGGGAGTCGTTGACGTGGGCCAGTACCCGCTCGGCGGTCTCGGTCAGCGGATCGGGCGCCGCCCCCAGGTAGTCGTCGGCGTCCAGGAGCCCCGACTCCTGCCCGGTCAGGTACACGACCTGTGCCACGTCCAGGCGCAGCAGCCGGGGCGCGTCCCGCTCCCCGAACCGCTCCAGCGCCTCGAACAGGCTCTCGTCCGCGCTGTGCGCGGCCACCGCCACCGCCGCGCCCCGGGCCTCGTGCTCCGGTACGGCCTCCGCCCACCCCTGCACCTCGATCAGCCCGCGCGGGTGGGTGACGGTGCCCAACTGGCGCATCGCCGTGAGGTTGACCGCCACGACGGCGTCCTCGCGCAACCCGTGCAGCGACTCGCCGGGCAGGACGAGAAGGATGGGGCGGCCGCGTTCGTCGACCCCGCCGCGGGCGGGGGAGGGGGCGCCGTCGACGGAGAGCTTGGCGACGCTGGCGGTCGCGGCGAGGGTGCGGACCCGCTCGGGGATCGGCAGCATGACGCCTCCTTGGGAGCACAACAAGTGGTAGGTTAGCCTTACCTAAGTAAGGACTACCTAATCACATTGAGGTGAACGTGCGCTACACCGGCCCCAAGGTGCGACTGTCCCGTCGCGCGGGCGTCCCGCTGACCAGGAAAGCCGTCCGCTACTTCGAGCAGCGCCCCTACCCGCCGGGCGAGCACGGCCGCAAGACCAACCGCCGCACCACCGGCGACTACGGCCTGCGGCTGATGGAGAAGCAGAAGCTGCGCTGGTACTACGACGTGTCGGAGCGGCAGCTCCGCCGTTACTGGGACCTCGCCGTCCGCAAGCCGGGCGCGTCGGGCGCCGAGCTGGTGACGCTGCTGGAGAGCCGCCTGGCCTCCCTCCTGCTGCGCTCCGGCCTGGCCCCGTCGATCTACGCGGCCCGGCAGTACGTCAACCACGGCCACATCGCCGTGGACGGCCGCAAGGTGGACATCCCCAGCTACCTGGTCAAGCCGGGCCAGGTGATCACGGTGCGGGAGCGCTCGCGCCGGATGCAGCCGTTCGTCGCCGCCGCCGAAGGCGTGTACGCCGACGAGCGCACCGCGCCGTACCTCTCGGTCGAGCTCTCCGACCTGCGCTTCACGCTGACGCACCGCCCCGAGCGTGAGCAGATCGTGGTGCCCGTCGACGAGCAGCTCGTGGTGGAGTTCTATTCTCGGTAGCCATGAGCGAAGCGGGAGAGCGCCACGCGAGCTGGCTCGAGCTGTTCTTCGACCTGGTCGTGGTCGTGGCGGTGGCCCAGATGGCCCACCGGCTGGCGCACCCCACGTGGGCGGACGTGGCGCTCTTCGTGCTGCTCTACTACGCGGTGTGGAGCGTGTGGACCACGCTCACGCTGTACTCGAACGTGCTGGCCGACCGCACCCGCGTGCGGAGCATGCTGATCGGCATGTTCGGCATCGCCGTGATGGCCGCCTCCGGCCACTCGTGGGGCGCGCCGCTCGGCCTGGCGGCCGTGGCCGGGTTCGGGCTGATCGCCTCGCTCTGGTGGCTCACCCTCCAGTACGGCGTCAGCGCCGTCCCCGGCGCCCCCGAACGCGGCCTGCGGGCGTACGTGGCCCTGCCCGCCCACTTCGCCATGACGGCGGGCATCATCGCGACGGCGGCCGGCCTGGGCGTGGTCGCCACCCGGCCGGCCGAGCATCTGCACGGCGGCGTCGGCTGGGTGCTGGGCGGCGGCCTGGCCGTCTACTACGCCGCCTCGACCGTGCTCGGCCTGGCCCTGGGCGCCGAACGCCGCTGGATCTGGGGCTGGGCCGTGCCCTCCGTCGTCGCGTCGCTGGCCGTGGCGGCGGTGTCGGGGCTGGTCGCGGGCTGGACGGTGGTCGTACTGCTGCTGGCCGTCGCCCTGTGGCGGGTGCGCTACCGGCCGCGCGCCGGCTCCAGCCCGTCAGCCCCGTCAGCCCCGTCAGCCCCGTCCGCCGCGCCCGCCTGACCGGCCCCGCTTCCCCGACCCACCCCGCCCGTTCCGCCCGTTCGACCGCCCACCGACGGAACCACCGTTGGAGCCGCCGTTGGAGCCGCCGTTGGAGCCGCCGTTCGAGCGACCGCCGGAGCCACCTTCAGAGCCGCCGTCAAAGCCGCCTGTGCCGGGTGCGCCGTTCGCGTTCCCGTTCGCGTTCGCGTTCACCGTGACCGGCGGGCGCGGGTCGGTGGTGGCGAGGCCGCGCAGTTCGGCGACCTCCCTGCGCAGCTCGGACAGCTCGTCCAGGATCCGCTGGGTGTGCGCCGAGGTGTCCTCCAGCGCCGCCCGCTCCTCGGCGTTCTCCTCGTCCATCGCGCTGACCACCACCGCCAGGAACAGGTTCAGCACCACGAACGTGCACACCAGGATGAAGATGGTGAAGAAGATCCAGGCCGACGGATGCCGGCTCATCACCTCCCTGGCGATGTTGCCCCAGTCGTCGCCCGTCATCGTCTGGTAGAGGGTGAACAGCGAGGTCGGCAGGCTGCCGAAGCGGTCGGGCGCGGTCTGCCCGTAGAGCTTGGTGGCCATGACGGCGGCCACGTACAGCACCAGGGAGAGCAGCACCACGATCGAGCTCATCCCCGGCATCGCCCGCAGCAGCGCGGAGACCACGCGGCGCAGGCTCGGCACGACCGACAGCAGGCGCAGCACGCGCAGGATGCGCAGCGCGCGCAGCACCGACAGACCGCCGGTCGTGGAGGCGAAGGCGATGCCGATGATCAGCGTGTCGAAGATGTTCCAGGGGTCGCGCAGGAACGCGGAGCGCTCGGCGTAGACCTTGGCGATCAGCTCGGCGGCGAAGATGTAGAGCGCCACGTGGTCGACCAGGGTCAGCAGGGGCCCGTGCCGCTCCACCACGGCCGGGAAGGTCTCCAGGCCCAGGGTGCACGCGTTGATCAGGATGACGGCGATGATGAACCGCTGGAAATGCCGGTGGGCTAGTAAGTCGCGGGTGCGTTCACGCACGGGGACAGGCTCCTCAGAGGGGATCGTTTGCCCCACCATGATGACGCAACATGATCAAGGGGGAGGCTGTGGTATAAAACCCACCTGACAGTTAGAACAAGGGGGGCCGAACGACCATGTCCTATCCCGATTACGGCCCTGGCCACTACGGCCCGCAGCCCCAGACTCACCCCAACGGCACCACGATCCTCGTGCTCGGCATCCTGAGCCTGGTGGTCTGCAGCTTCATCGGGCCCTTCGCCTGGTCGATGGGTAACAAGGCACTGCGTGAGATCGACGAGAGCGGCTACTTCTACGAGAACCGCGGCTACGTCCAGGCCGGGCGCATCTGCGGCATCATCGGCACCGTCCTGCTGGTCCTGACCTTCGCCATCCTGGCGCTGGGTCTCGGTCTCGGTGTCCTCGGCGGCATCCTCTCCTCGACCAGCTCCTACTAGGCCGCGGGCGAGCCGGTCGCGCCGACGGGGGACGGCGCCGGCCGGTCCGGCGCCATCTCCCACCGAAGCCCGTTCCCCGGTAGGGGGTTAGCGGGCCACGCTCTTGGCCCGTCGTTGCAGGGCGGCGAGGATCCCGGCCGGGTCGAGGGTCCCGTAGCCGAAGTCGTAGTCGAACCCGACCTCGCTGCGGTCCTCCGCGGTACGCCGCAGCAGCGCCCGCAACTGGGCCGGTGACAGCCTGGTCGCCGGCCACCGGGTGCGTACGGCCGCCACGAGCCCCGCCGCCACCGGCGCGGCCGCCGAGGTGCCCGAGTCGGGCTCGCCCTCGCCGAACGCCCTCGACCCGGAGAAGTGCGTGTACGCGCACACGTCGGGCTTGCGGGCGGTCAGCCGCCCCGGCCCCTGCGAGGAGTAGCCCACCCGGTCCCCGTTGACGTCGACGCCGCCGATGGACAGCACCTTCGGATGGGAGTTGGCCCCCACGATGGGCCGGCTGGGGTAGGCGCAGCGGCCGTCGGGGCACTCGCGCCCGCAGTTGCCCGCCGCGAACAGCACGTCGGCCCCCGCCTTGTCGAGCGCGGCCACCATGAGGTTGAACGGGTGGGCGGCGTTGTCGGAGTAGTTGCCCGGATGCCCGACGGGGAAGTCCCACTCGGCGGAGAACGACCCCCACGAGTTGTTCACGACCAGCGCCCGCGACTCGGCGGGCTGGGCGTCGAGCACGGTGCGCAGGTGCGCGAACGCCGACACCGCGTCCGACAGCAGCCCGTCGAGCGCCGAGCCGCCCGGCCGGGTGGACAGCAGCACCGGGATGTCGATCAGCGTGGCCTGCGGCGCGGCCAGCAGCGTGTCGAAGGCGCACATCGTCCCGTGGCCGACCTCGAACTCGCCGGGCCGGCCCGTCACCCCCGACGGGTTCCAGCACCGCTCGGCGTCGAGCGTGACGCCCCTGCCGAGCTGCCTGGCCGTGTGCGCGGCGTTGATCCCGGTGTCGAGCACGGCCAGCGCCACGCCGGTGCCGTCGAGCCCCTGCGCGTGCAGCCCGGCGACGTTGAGCAGCCGCTCCACGTCGTGCCAGTCGCCGACCGGCCCGTCGCCCGCGCACGTCGGCGTGGACTCGATGACGGGGTCGGAGAAGACGCCCACCACGTCGGGCCTGAGCGTGGGCAGCAGCGTGACCCTGGCGGCCAGCTCGTCGTCCGAGATCGTGCCCCTGACGAGCACGGAGGCGTCCTCGGGGGCCAGCGAGAAGTCGAGCGGCTGGTTGAGCGAGAGCGGGTCGCCGCCCGCGGCGGGGATGGGCCGGGGCACGGCCACGGGCGTGAACGCCATGTCGAGCTCGACCCCGGGCAGTCCGTCGGCGACGTCGGCCGTGGTGGCCGTCTGGCCGGGGTCGGCGACCGCCGCGACGAGGTCGGGGGAGGGACGTAGCTGGATCAGGACCCGCATGAGTCACCACCGAACGTTTGGAGGGAACGAACCTCCCCACATTCCTTCATTCGCCTCCGCTCGTCCAGCGGATCTCAGGGGTTTTGACCTGGGAAAACACCGCATTTGTGGCGAAGCGGACGACATTTGTTCTGGGCTGTCAGGCTTCCTTGTTTTCGGTCTGTTCACTACGGTGAGGAATCATGACGCTCCAGGCGCAGAAGCCGGTCGATGACGGGGAAAAGGCTCACTGGCTGGCGGTGCGGCCGAGGCTGATCCTCGCCAGCGCCTTCATGCTCTTTCTCGAGCTTGCACTGATCCGGTGGACCGGGTCCAACATCGTCCACCTCAGTTATTTCACCAATTTCGTGCTGCTCGGCTCGTTCCTGGGCATCGGGCTCGGCTTCCTGCGCGTGGGGCGTTCGCGGCGGCAGCCGTACTATTCGCCCGTCGTGCTGGCCGTCCTGGTCATCGTCGTGCTGACCTTCCCCGTCACGGTCGACCGCAACACCGAGGGCGTCCTCTACTGGACGAGCCTGTCCACCAGCGGGCCGCCCGCCTGGGCCATCCTGCCGGTGATCTTCTGCGCCGCGGCCGCCATCCTCATGGGGCCCGCCGAGCTCGTCGGGCGCTGCTTCCCCGAGCTGCCGCGCCTGGAGGCCTACCGCTACGACCTGATCGGCAGCCTCACCGGCATCGCCGCGTTCACCGCGCTGTCGTTCCTGAGCGCGCCGCCGGTGTTCTGGGGGATCATCGCGGCCATCTGCTACGGCCTGCTGCTGGTGCCCCGGCCGCGCGTGCTCTACGTGGGGCTCGTGACCGTGCCCTCGCTGGCCGTGGTCGGGCTGCTGCTGGCCGAGACGCTCACCGCCGGGGCGATCTGGTCGCCCTACTACAAGGTCACCACCAAGCAACTCCAGCAGCTCGGCATCCCCGTCACCGACATCGCCGTCAACGGCATCCCGCACCAGCAGGCCGTGCCCGCCGCCGCCCGCCTGCAGTGGGAGGCCCAGTACGGCCTGCCGTACGAGCGCACCGGCAAGCCCCCGAAGGACGTGCTCATCGTCGGCGCGGGCAGCGGCACCGACGTCGCGATCGCCCTGTCCAAGGGCGCCACCCGCGTCGACGCGGTCGAGATCGACCCCAAGTTGCGCGAGCTCGGCGGCTCCGTCCACCCCGACCGGCCCTACGACGACCCGCGCGTCACGACCCACGTCACCGACGGCCGCGCCTTCCTGGAGCGCACCGGCGAGAAGTACGACCTCATCCTCTTCGCCCTGCCCGACTCGCTCACCCTCGTCTCCGGGGCCAGCTCGCTGCGCCTGGAGAGCTACCTGTTCACCGAAGAGGCCATGAAGGCCGCGCGCGCCCACCTCAAGCCGGGCGGCACGTTCTCGATGTACAACTACTACCGTGAGAGCTGGCTCGTCGACCGCCTGGCCTCCACCATGCAGAGCGCCTTCGGCCACAAGCCGTGCGTCGACGTCGTCAGCACCGCGGGCCAGCAGGCCGTGATCACCGCCGGCCTGGCCGCGGCCGACCAGCGCTGCGCCACCGAGTGGCCGGGCGCCGCCATCGGCACCCCGCAGCCGGCCAACGACGACCGGCCGTTCCTCTATCTCAAGGACGCCACGATCCCGCCGATCTACATCATCACGCTCGCCCTGATCCTCATCGTCAGCCTGCTGGCCGTCCGCGTCGTCGCGGGCCCCTACCAGCGGATGCGCCCGTACGCCGACCTGTTCCTGCTGGGCGTGGCGTTCATGCTGCTGGAGACGAAGAGCGTGACCGGGTTCGCGCTGCTGTTCGGCACCACGTGGGTGGTCAACGCGATCGTGTTCGCCGGCGTCCTCGTCGCCGTGCTCGCCGCCGTCGAGGTGACCCGCCGCTTCCGCGTGCCACCACTGCCGGTCATGTACGGAGTCCTGCTGGCCGGCCTGGTGCTGGCCTGGCTCGTGCCCAACGAGTGGCTGCTGTCGCTCCCGCTGCCGCTGCGCGCGGTGGCGGCCGTGACGGTCGCGTTCCTGCCGATCTTCGCCGCGAACGTGGTCTTCGCCAAGCGTTTCGCCGAGACCGCCGACGCGACCACGTCCTTCGGCGCCAACCTGCTGGGCGCCATGGTGGGCGGCTGCCTCGAATACGTGGCGCTGGTGATCGGCTACAAGGGCCTGCTCATCGTGGCGGCCGTGCTGTACGTCGGCGCCCTGGTGTTGCTCCCGAGGAAGAAGTCCGCGCTGGTGTGACAGGGCCGCAATTCCTTTATGTAATTCCTTGACCGACGGTCAGATGAATGGTTTCCGCCGTGGGTTGATTTGTCGCGGAACACGAGGTGAGCTAGACGTACCAGCCATGTTCAAAGGGAAATTCGGCTTACTCGAAAGGGAGGTGCATTGATCGGGGGTGACGTCCGGTAAACCCACGAGAAAAGGTGAAGTCATGGCGACACGAGGGGCAGCAAGGATAGATGTCGAGCTCGCCCTCCGGCAGGAGCCTGAGCCGGTGCCCGCCGGACGCGCGGAGCAGGTCGCCGCGGTGCTCCCCCAGGGAGTGCTGTTCGCGACGCCCCCGCGGACGACGGGGGAGGAGCCGCGGACCCCGCAGACGGAGTGGTCGCTCACCTCCGCGTGGCCCCACCGGGGCCGGAGCGCCACCGGGACCGCCGCCGTCCACTACGGTGCGGGCCACGACCGGCTCACCCGGCCGATGATCTTCGCGGACGGCTTCGGCCACGGGCCGAGCGACATGCGCGGGCTGTGGCACCGCCTCAACGCCTCCTACCCGCCCCACCGGCACCGCCTGCTGGACCAGCTCCTGGCCCAGGGCATCGACGTCGTGCTGCTCGGCTACGGCGCCCGGCACACCCACCTGCAGGCCAACGCGGGCGTGGCGGCGGCCTGCGTACGCCGGGCCATCAGCGAGCGGGCCGGCGACACGCCGCTGATCGTCGGCGGCGTCGGCATGGGCGGGCTGATCACCCGCTACGCGCTGGCGGAGATGGAGCACCGCGGCGAGGACCACCAGACCGAGACGTACCTGTCCTACGACACGCCGCACAACGGCGCCTGGATCCCGCTCATCCTGCAGCAGCTCGCGTACTTCTCCGCCGCCCTCGCGCCGGGCGGGCCCGGCCAGGCGGACCTCATCAAGAGCCCCGCCGCGCAGCAACTGCTGTGGGCCTGGGTCGAGAGCGGCCGGTACTCGGGGCCGGTCGCCACCGCCAGCCCGCTGCGCGTCGAGTTCATCGGGGACCTGCGGCGCGTCGGCTGGTTCCCGGCCCGGCCGCGCAAGCTCGGGGTGGCCAACGGCGCCGCCGACGGAACCGGCAGGAACGTGCCACCCGACGCGCCGGTGTTCGAGTGGAACGCCCTGGACGGGCTCGTCGGCGTCACGGTCCGCACCCAGCCCGACCGCGGCACCAACCGGCACGTGGGCGGCATGCGGGCGGTGCCGATGTGGGCCAGCAAGAGCTACACCAGCGACGTCGCGCCGTTCGACGGCGCACCCGGCGGGACGATGCCGTCGTACGGGATGCTCGCCGACAAGCTGGGCGTGCCGATCGACACCCGCTACCGCTCGGCCTGCTTCGTCCCGTCCGTCAGCGCGGTCGCCCTGCAGTACGACCCGCTGGAGTGGCCCGTCGATCTCTACACCGACATCACGGCCCTGTCGCCCGAGCAGAGCCAGCTCGACGACTTCCAGTGCGACGCCCACAACTCCGAGCACGGCGAGGTCACCGCCACGCTGGCGGAGTGGATCCTGGGCCAGCTCGGCAAGTAGCGCTCCGGCCGGGCGGCGGGTGAGACCTCAGCCCGCCGCCCGGCCGGGCGGCGGAGAGCGTCCGGCTAGAAGCCGCAGAGCTCGTCGAGGGACTTGGCGCCGGCCTTCTGGCTGTTCTTCGTCGGCGTCTGCGTCGGCCCCGCCGGCCCCGTTGTCCGCGGCTTCTGCGGGGTCGCGGTCCCGACGCCCGGCGAGGCGGTCACGTTCGCGGTCTGCGCCTGGCGGGCCGGGCGGCCCGAGTCGTTGATCGCCTTCTTCGTGGCCTGGCGGATCTTGACCCAGTCGGGGCGGCCCGAGTAGAACTCCGGCGGCACGAACTGCAGGCTCGTGATCTTGGCGTCCTTGACCTTGACCGCCAGCGCCACCAGCGGGTTCAGCAGGTCGCGGGGGATGTTCGTCTGCGCCACGCGCCTGGCCGCGCCGGCGAGCTTCTGGAAGTTGGTCAGGATCACGGTCGGCGTGGCCTGCTGGGCGAAGGCGCCGATGACGCAGCGCTGGCGGGCCATGCGGGAGAAGTCGTCGCTGTTGACGCGGGAGCGGCCGTACCAGAGGGCCTGCTCGCCGGTCAGCTTGCGGTTGCCGGCCTTGATCGTGCCCGCGGTGCCGTAGAGGCCGCCCCACGGCACGTCGTGCTCGACCCTGATGCGCAGGCCGCCGATGGCGTCGACGAGGTCGGCGAAGCCGTACATGTTCATCATGGCGTAGTAGTCGATCTGCAGGCCCAGGGTGTAGCCGATGGCGTCCATCAGCGCCCGGGGGCCCTTGTTCTTGCCGCCCATGACCTGCGGGTTGTCGTTGGCGTACTGCCAGACCTCGTTGAGCAGGCCGCCGTTGGGCAGTTCGGCCATGAAGCCGTTCGGGAACTGCTTGTGCAGCGGCGAGTTCGATGGGAAGCGCACGTGCTGCATGTTGCGCGGGAGGCTGAACAGGACCGTCGCGCCGGTCTTGATGTTGATGCTGGCCACGTTCATGCTGTCGGTGCGCACGCCGGTCCGGTTGCCGGCCGCGTCGCCGCCGATGAGCAGGAAGTTGACCCGGTCCTTGCCGTTCCACGGGTCCTCGGGGTTCTTGATCACCACGGGGTTCTCGGGGTCGGGGTGGGACGGGAAGATGTCGTTGATCGCGTTCCGGGCGGTCAGCACGGTCTGGGCCGCGAAGGCGAACGGCGACATCACCGCCACGCAGAGCACGCCCACCAGGATGCCGGTCAGCACCTGGCCCTGCTGCCTGAGCTTGTTCGGGCCGAGCGCCACGTATGACGTCACGACGACCGCGAACCACGCCAGCGCCAGCACCGACGCGACGACGACCACCGTGACGAGCATCCCGTCGTCGGCGAAGGAGGAGAAGCCCGCCAGGCCGCCCCGGCTCAGCATGTAGGCCAGGAGCCCCAGCAGCAGCAGCGCGTACGCGCTGATGAGCGCCAGCCCGGTACGGCGGTGCCCGGCGCGCAGATGGGCGGCGCCCGGCACGAGGGCGGACAGCGCGGTCCAGCCGAGCACGGCTCCCGTCGTCAGCGGTTTGGCGAACCGCGGGCGGGACGACGACCTCGCGGCGGAGCCGGAAGCCGGGCGCGATCGTCGAATGGGGCGTCGTTTCCTGCCTTCTGGCACGGTGCTGACCCCATCGCGATTGCTCACACCCGGCTCCTTACACGCCTACCAGGCAAAATTGACGCTTGCCCCCCGTTGGGCACAAGATTGCCAGGATTCTAGTCCTCATATCTGGACATCAGAGACATGTGTTCAAGCTGAGATGAATACCACGTGTCCGTCAGGAGACCGTTGAAGAGGACGCCATCCAGGTGTTGCACTGGTAGGCCTGGCTCCTCTCCCACCCCTGGCGGAACCACCGATTGTTGTTCACGGGCTTGCCGTGATCGCGTGGCCAGCCGGGGTAGTCGCCCACCTGACCGTAGAACGCGAACAGCCGGCTCCGGTTGGCGGTGTTCACCGGGTACGACGACGCCACCGACCGCATCCACATGCCGGCGAAGCACGTGGCCTGCAGCTCCAGCCGCCTGCTCAGCGCCAGTTTGCCGCTCTGGCTGGTGGAGTCCAGTGTCGTGCTCCACCACGAGTTCATCAGGCCCGTGATGTTCTGGACGTGGTGGCCGTACTCGTGGGCCATCATGCTGATGATGCCGCCGTGCCAGGTGATGATCTGGCCGTACCCGCGGGCGTTGCCGTTGCCCCGGGCCATGGCCGAGGTGGAGGCGTAGATCGTGTTGTTGCGCGGGCAGTAGTACGGCACCATGCTCCCCGCCGACGGGTAGTCCCCGCACGCGCCCCTGCCCCGCTTGGCGGCGATGGCGTAGTTGGGCGCGCTGAACTCGATGCCCTGCTTCTCCAGGATCGGCCGCCACGCCTGGTCCATGCACCTGCCGGTCTTCAGGATCAGCGACTTGAGCTGGCTGTGGCTGAAGATGTTGGCGTTGCCGGCCCGGCAGGTGAGCCGGGGCAGCGCGCCGGCCCGGTAGACGGTGTTGTTCTTCAGGCTCGTGTTGAGCGTGACCTTGGGGGGCGGCGTGACGGTGGTGTCCGGCTCCTCCTCCTCGGAAGGCTGCTCGCTGGGCGTCGGCGTGGCGTCCTGCGTCTCCGACCTCGTGGGGAAGGGGTCCGGGTCGTCGCTGGTGCTCTCCGACGGCTCGTACGTCGGGATCGCGATCGGCGTGGTCGTCTCCGACCGCGAGGAGCTCTTGAGCATCGCCGCCCCGATGACGATGAGCACGAACAACGCCGCCAGCGAGCCGAACACGGCGCCGAGCACCCCGGCGACGCCCATCCCGGACTTCCTGTGCGGCGGCTGCGGCCACTGCCGCGTCGGCATCGGCGGCGGTGGTGGTGGCGGGGGAGGCGGAGGCTGCTGCCGGTACGGTTGCCCGTACGGCGGCTGCGGGAACGGCTGCCCCTGCGGATAGCCCGGCCCCTGAGGCGGCGGTCCCTGCGGTGGCCCCTGAGGCGGCCCCTGGGGATATGCGGGCCCCTGCTGATACGGATTCCCCCGAGGGGGTGGCGGCGGCGGGGGAGGGGGCGGCGGTGGCGGCGGCGGGTACGGGCTTCCGCCCTGCGGCTGCGGCTGCCGATACCCCGGCGGCGGCCAGGGCCGCGAGGGGGGCCTCTGGGGCTGCCCTGGCCCCTGAGGCGGGGGTGGATATTGCCCGTTCCCTGTCACCGTGTCTCCCCGTGTACCCACTTGTCCGCAATGCTGGTTTTGCGCCGCGACTTGACGGACCCTTGCCAAATTTGGGGCAAAAGCATACTGATTTATCACCCGTCACGGATGTGACAGGGCTCGGTCACAGTCCGAAATCATTCGAGGTGATCTCGGTTATCTCCCGGTCCGGGCGGCGGGCGGTGTCCTAGCTTCGTTGGCATGAATCTCCAGCAGCTCCGCTATGTGGTCGCGACTGCGGAGCACCGCACCATGACCGACGCGGCCAGGTCGCTCTACATCGCGCAGCCTGCGCTTTCCCGCGCGATCCGCGATCTGGAGCGAGAGCTCGGCATGACGCTCTTCGCTCGTTCAGGCCGTGGTGTGGTCGTCACCGCACAGGGCCGCCGGGTGGTCAAGCTGGCGAGGGAGGTACTCGACGCCGTTCACGAGATCGAGGGCCTGGCCAACCACGGCGCCGTCACCGAGGCGGAACTCCGCATCGCCTCCACCCCCAGCCTGGAACCCGGCCTCGCAGGGCGGCTGCTGCCCGCCTACGCGGCCGAGCACCCGGGAGTACGCGTGCACATCGTCCGCTGCGACGGCCGTGACGCCGTCGTCAGCGCCATCAGGGATCAACGGGCCGACCTCGGTCTCACCGACCTTCCGGTGCCCACCGATCTCATCACCCATCCGCTCGAACGCCAGGAGATCGTCCTGATCTCCCCGCCCGGGCTCGACCTGCCCAATCCGGTGCCGATGGGCAAACTGCACGGCATGCGCCTGGCGCTGCCCGCCCGCGGCAGCATGCGGCGCAGGGAGCTCGACGCGATGTTCGGCAAGTACGCGGTCACTCCGGTGGTCGTGCTCGAGACCGACGAACGCAACGGCTGGCTCAACGCCGTACGCGCCGGGCAGGCGTCACTGCTGTGGTACCGCGGCATGGCCGAACAGGCCGGGCGCGCGGGCCTGGTGGTGCGCTCGCTCGAACCCGCACTGCGCCGCGTCATCGCCGTCGTGCACGCCCGCCGCCGCCTGCCGATCATCGCCCAGGACTTCCTGGCCACCGCAGAAAAGGGGACAGCCGCCTGACCACTTGAGGAACGATCCACGAAAGACGACCGCCGAACCCCCGAGCGCGGTCAGATCCTGATCCGCAGCACCTCTCCGGTCCCGGCCTGCGTGCCCCTGTCGGACACGTAGTACGCGCCGTCGGGACCGGCCGCCACCCTCGTCGGCGTGAACAGGCCGTCCCTGGCGATGAGCGTCCTCGTACCGTCGCGTACCACGCGGTGCGGGGCTTACCGCAGGGTCGCCCGGCAGCAGCCCGTTGGCGGCGATCTCCAGCACCTGAAGCCGGCCGCCGCGGCCGGCCTCGCCGGGATGCTCACCGGGCGGGGGAGAGCGGCAGCCGCACCACGGCCCGCAGCCCCGGCGCGGCGTCCTCGAGGGCGACCGTGCCGCCGTGCGCCCGCACGGTCTCCCGCACGATGGCCAGCCCCAGCCCGGCGCCGCCCTCATCGCGGCTGCGCCCGGAGTCGAGCCGGGTGAAGCGGTTGAAGACGCGCTCGCGATCCTGCTCGGGGATGCCGGGGCCGTCGTCGGTGACCGTCAGGACGCCGTCGGCGGTCAGCGTCACCTCGACCTTGGAGGAGGTGTGGCGGACCGCGTTGTCCATCAGGTTCGTCAGCACCCGGCTCAGGTCGAGGGCGTCGCCCCGGACCACGACCGGGTCGCAGACGGTCAGGCGGGCCTCGGCGTACCGGTCGGCGGTCTGGCGTACCACCTCGTCGAGCTCGACCGGCTCGCGGCGGGCCGGCACGCCGCCGCGCTCGTCGAGCCGGGCCAGCGCGAGCAGGTCCTCGGCCAGCCGGGACAGCCGCATCGTGTCCTCCAGCACGCCCTCGGCCGTCTCCCGCCAGTCCTGCCCGTCGGGATGCCCGAGCGCCACCTCGAGCTGCAGCCGGATGCTGGCCAGCGGGCTGCGCAACTCGTGCGCGGCGTCGGAGACCAGCGCCCGCTGGCGCTGCTCGGCCTCCTCCAGCCGGGCCAGCATGCCGTTGAGCGTGGTGGCCAGCGAGTGCACCTCGTCGCGCGACTGCGGCACCGGCAGCCGGCGCGACCTGGCCGTGTGCGTGATGTCCGCCGCGCCCCTGCGCAGCGCCGCGATCGGGCGCAGCGTACGGCCGATCATCAGCCAGCTCGCCACCGCGAGCAGCACGACCAGCGCCGGCGTGCCGACCAGCAGCACCCGCCCGGCCGTGCCCAGGCTCGTCTGGATCTCGCCGACGGGCCGGGCCGCGATGACGGTCTGCCCCCGGTCCGCGCTGAGCACGATGACCCGCAGGAAGCCCGGGATCGCGTATGGCCGCCCGTCCAGCTCGATGGCCTCCCCGCGCGCGAGCACCTTGGCCCTGGCCGCCGCGTCCAGCAGCGGCACCAGCCGGTCGGCGCCGTACGTGACGTGCGTGATCCGCCCCGTCGCGTCGATGACCTGGACGACCGTGCCGTCGTGCGTGGTGATCGGGCTGGTGAGCGTGCCCGCGTCGGCCGCCACGCGCACGGCCTGCGCCTGCTGCATGGTGGACTCGTCGACGGTGGCCATGAGCGTCCGGTCCAGCACGCTGAGCAGCACCGACGCCGACAGGGCCAGGGCCAGGGCGAGCACCGCGGCGGCGGCCACCGTGAGGCGGAAGCGCAGGCCCTGCCGCCGCCACCAGACCAGCGGGGACTCAGCCACCGTCGCCCGCCAGCCGGTAGCCGGCGCCGCGCACGGTCTGCAGCGCGTTCCTGCCGAACGGGGCGTCGATCTTGCGCCGCAGGTAGCCGACGTACACCTCGACCACGTTCGGGTCGGTGTCGAAGGTGTCCCACACGTGTTCCAGGATCTCCGACTTCGACACGACCTCGTCACGCCGCCGCATCAGGTATTCCAGCAGCGCGAACTCCCGCGGCGTCAGCTCGACCGCGTTGCCCTCCCGCTCCACCTTGCGGCGGGCGGGGTCGAGCGACAGGTCGCCCGCCACCAGCACCGCCGGCCGCCGCCCCGCGTCGCGCCGCATCAGCGCCCGCAGCCGGGCGACCAGCACCACGTACGAGAACGGCTTGGTCAGGTAGTCGTCGGCCCCCAGGTCGAGGCCGTCGGCCATGTCGTATTCGCCGTCCTTGGCCGAGAGCATGAGGATCGGCACCCAGTTCTCCTCGGCGCGCAACTGCTTGCACACGTTGTACCCCGACAGCCGGGGCAGCATGATGTCCAGCACCACGACGTCGTAGTCGCCCTGCCTGGCCGCGTACAGGCCCTCCTCGCCGTCGTGGGCGAGGTCCACGGCGAAGCCCTCGGCCTGGAGCCCGCGCTGGAGCGCCGCGGCCATTCGCCGCTCGTCCTCGACGACAAGTACTCTCATGTGGCGATTCTCCCGTTCCGGCGCTGAGACGACGCTGAGAAGACTGAGAGCCGTCTCAGACAGTCTCAGGCTTGCCACAGGATGCATCACGCAGGCTCTGAACATCGACATACCGTTAAGGAGTGAGATGCGAAGAGGCACGTTCGTGAGGTGGGGAGTCCCGATCGCGGCGGCTGCCGTGATCGGAGCCGCGATCGGCGCCGGCCCCGTCATCGCCGCGGTGAGCGGCGAGCCCACGCTGCCCGAGCGCTCGGCCCAGCAACTGCTGGCCGACGCCGCGGCGGCGACCAGCAAGGGCGGCATCCCGCCGATGTCCGGCACCGTGCAGCAGACCGCCTCGCTCGGTCTGCCCGCGCTGCCGGCGACCGGTGAGGCGTCGCCGCTCAGCCTGCTGTCCGGCTCGCACGAGGTGAAGGTCTGGTACGGCGCCGAGGACAAGGTCCGGGTGGCCATGCCGACCCAGCTCAACGAGACCAACCTGATCGTCAACGGCGGTCAGGCCTGGTACTGGGAGAGCGCCAGCAACACGGCCACGAAGCTGACGATCAAGCAGGGCGCCGGGGAGCAGCAGCACGCCCTGCGGACGCCGCAGCCGACCGACCTGACACCGCAGCAGGTGGCGGAGCGGATGCTGACCGGCGTCGACGAGCACACCGCCGTCCGGGTGATCAACACGGCGGAGGTGGCGGGCCGCCCGGTCTACCAGCTCGTGCTGTCGCCGAAGGACGCGGGCTCGCTGGTCCAGGAAGTACGCATCGCGCTCGACGGCGAGACGTACGTCCCGCTCCAGGTCCAGGTGTTCGCCAAGGGCTCGGCCGAACCCGCGTTCCAGGTCGGCTTCACCCAGGTGACGTTCACGCCGCCGGCGGCCGAGAACTTCACCTTCACCCCGCCCCCGGGCGCCAAGGTGGAGGAGAAGACGCTCGGCGAGGAGCGGGACTTCGGCAAGAACGCGGAGGAGAAGGCCGAGAAGGCCAAGGACGTCGCGGGCGATCTGAAGGTCGTGGGCGAGGGCTGGGCCAGCGTGGCGGTCGTGCCGTTCTCGCTGTCCGACCTGACCGCCCAGCAGGCCGAGACGTCCGAGGACTCGGGCGACCGGTTCGACCCGGATGGCGGTGACGTGGACCCGTCCGCGCTGGCCGACACCGTGCTCAAGTCCGCCACCCCGGTGAGCGGCACGTGGGGCTCCGGCAAGCTGATCAAGACCAAGCTCGTCACCGCCCTGCTGACCGACGACGGCCGCCTTCTGGTCGGCGCGGTCACCCCGGAGGAGATCACCAAGGCGGCGGGCATCAAGTGACCACCGTCACGCAGGAAGCGGGGGCGCCCTTCGGGGCGGCCCCGCCCTCCGGGGGCGTCTCCGGGGACGAGGCCATCGTCACGCAGGGCCTGACCAAGCAGTTCCGCGGCGGCCAGATCGCCGTGGACGCGCTCGACCTGGCCGTGCCGCGCGGCTCGGTGTTCGGGTTCCTGGGGCCCAACGGCTCCGGCAAGACGACCACGATCCGCATGCTGCTGGGGCTGGTGTCGCCGACGTCGGGCGCGTACTCGGTGCTCGGGCTGCCGCAGGCGCGGGCCCTGCCGAAGGTCGGCGCGCTCGTCGAGGGCCCGGCCTTCTACCCGTATCTGTCCGGCGAGGCCAATCTCATGCGCTTCGACGCCGCCGACCCGACCGCGCCCCGCGCGAGCGCCAGACGGCGGATCGCCGAGTCGCTGGAGCGGGTGGGCCTGTCGGCCGCCGCGGGCAAGCGTTACCGCAACTACTCGCTCGGCATGCGCCAGCGCCTGGCCATCGCGGCCGCGCTGCTCGGTCCGCGCGAGCTGCTCATCCTGGACGAGCCCACCAACGGGCTCGACCCGCAGGGCACCCGCGAGGTGCGCGCGCTGGTCAAGGAGATCGCCGCGGACGGCACCACGGTGTTCGTCTCCTCGCACCTGCTGGCCGAGGTCGAGCAGATGTGCACGCACGCCGCGATCATGCGGACCGGCAAGCTCGTCGCCCAGGGCACGATCGCCTCGCTCAACGGCGGGCTGGTGGCCCGCGTGCGGGTCGAGACGCCCGACACGGCCGACGCGGCGCGGGTGCTCGGCACGCTCGGCCTGGCCGACGTGCGGCCCGCGGGTGGTGAGGTCACGGCGGAGCTGGGCGGGCACGCGCCGGAGACGATCAACGCCGCGCTCGTGGGGGAGGGCGTGGCCGTACGTGGGCTGGCCGTGGTGCGGCCGAGCCTCGAGGACGTGTTCGTGGGATTGACAGGGGAGGGCTTCGATGTCGACGGCTGAGAGCGCGACAGCGACGGAGCAGGGGCGGCGGACGCCGGGTCTGGTGCCGGTGGCGGAGACCATGCGGACCGCCCAGCGCCACGCGCCCGAGTCGTCGCCCCCGGCCGAGCGGCCGGCCTCCACCGGGCCCGCGCGGGCGTTCTGGCGGCTGCTCGGCTCGGAGCTGGGCCTGACGTTCCGCCGCCCCCGCAACCTGGTGATGCTGGGGGTGCTCGCCGCCGTACCGGTGATCATCGGTGTCGCGCTGCGCGCCTTCGGCTCCGGCGAGGAGGGGATGGGCGGGATCATCCAGGCGGTCGCGGGCAACAGCCTGATGCTGACCTTCGTCTCGTTCTCGTTCCTGGTGCTGCTGCTGATGCCGGTGGCCGTGAGCGTCGTGGGCGGCGACTCGATCGCGGGGGAGGCGGGCGCGGGCACGCTGCGCTACCTGCTGGCCGCCCCGGCGGGGCGCACGCGGCTGCTGGTGGTCAAATACCTGAACGCGGCCGTCTACGGGTACGCCGTCACGGCCGTGGTGGCCCTGTCGGCCCTGGTGACCGGTCTGCTGCTGTTCCCCACGGGGCCCGTGACGCTGCTGTCGGGCACCACGATCTCGATGGGCGAAGGGCTGGTGCGGATCGCCATCTCGGTCGGCTACATCGGCACGGCCATGGCCGCGCTCGCCGCCGTGGCGCTGGCGCTGTCGACGTTCACGGAGGTGTCCATCGGGGCCATCGCGGCCACGATGGTGCTGCTCATCGTCTGCCAGGTGCTGCGGGCGATCCCCGAGCTGAGCTCGATCACGCCGTACCTGCTGCCGACCAAGTTCACGAACTTCGACGCGGTGCTGCGCAGTCCCATCGACTTCAGGGCGCTGGGCGACGGGCTGCTGGCGTTCGGGGCCTACATCGGGCTGTTCGGCTCGATCGCCTGGGCCCGGTTCTCCGGCAAGGACATCACCTCCTGACCTCGCCGTCCGGGCTCGGGCCCGTGGCGAGGCGCCCACCCGCCGGGGGCGGGCACCTCGTACGGCAGAGCCGGGCCGGGCGTCAGGAGGTGGGGCGGCGGCGCAGGCCGAGGGCGCCGATGACCACGCCGATGACGCCGACCGCCAGCCCGGCCCCGCCCAGGAGGCGGGCCGTGGTGTCGGAGGCCGACGCGGACGCCGACGACACCGGCGTCACCGAGGGGGCGGCCGCCGCCGCCGGGGAGGCGCTGGGAGAGGCGCTGGCCGAGGCCGCGCCGTGGGCGTCGTCGCCGCTGGCGGGGACCAGCTTGAGGAGCGGGGCCGGGTGCTCGGCCTCGGTGCCGTCGGTCTTGGGCGCCTCCGACCAGTCCACCACCTCGCCCCCCGAGTAGGTCTGCTTCGTCGGGAACATCAGCGAGTCGGTGTCCTTCGGCAGTTGCCCCATGGACACCTCGAACTCCTGGAACTCCCCGGGGTTGATCTTGCCGCCCGACCAGACGACCTTGGTGACGGCCTCCTCCAGATCGCCGTACTCGGTCTTGACCGGCGCCGGCAGCTTGCTCTCGGTGACCTTGACGTCCCACCCGGGCACGGGCTTGACCGACACGAAGGCGAGCGGGTGGTCAGCGGGGAAGGAGACCTCGATCTTGGTGGTCGAGGCGTCGTCGCGCTCGTTCGGCACCCGGAAGGCGACCTTGGTGAACCCGCCCTGCTCGGCGGTGCCGGGCTGGATGGTGACGTGGGCCAGCGCGGGCAGCGCGAGGCCGGCGGTGAGCGCGGTGGCGGCGGCCAGGACGGTCGCGGCGCGGCGTAGGAACGACATGCGTGAACTCCACTTGGTATCGGGGGGATGAGAAGGGGGCGTCAGACGGTCAGGCGGGAAGTGGAGGACCACGCCTGGCCACGCTGTGCCGGAAGACCGGCGTGAGCGGGACCACCCTGATGTGCACGATGGGGCCGGGGGCCCGCGGAACGAGTGCGGCGACCGGGGTGAGCAGGAGGAGCCGGCGGCCCAGGCGGCGCAGCAGCGACCACAGGGCGGCCTCGCCGCGCGCCACCCACAGCCCGGTGATCACCGTGGCCGTCAGGTGGGTGAGCAGCATGCCGGCGTTGACGGCCAGCCCGCCCTGCGCGTGCCCGTGGACGGAGACGTAGGCCGAGCCCGCGCCCGCGAACAGCTCGTGCAGCCCGAGCTGCGCCCCGACCAGCACGATCGTGATCGTGCCCGCCGAGCGCTCTCTGCCGCCCAGGGCGAGCCCCAGCGCGGCCACGCCCGCGAGTCCGAGAAGGGCGGGCCGCGGCGCGGGCGCCGCACCGCCGCCGATCACGTGGGCCAGCGCGGCCAGAGTCACGCAGACGGCGGCGAAGGCGGCCGTCCGCGCGAGCCTGAGGGGCAGTTGCGCACGCATGGGTGTGCCCCATGCTCTCACGGGGCAGGGAGTCTTGAGACCCAGAGGTCCAAGGTGCGCAAGGCCTGGTCCGAAAATGGCATTTGTCGCTAGGGTCGTGCCGACCACGTTGAACATAGAGGTGAGAACGTTGCGGCACTTAGCTGGTTTGCTCATCGGGCTTGTGGTGACGGCGGCCGTGCTGGGAGGCGGAGGGTGGGCCGTGCAGCAGGCGGTCGGCACCGCGGCGGCGACTCCACCGGACAACCAGAGGATGTGGATCGCGCTGGGCGCGATGGCCGCGGTCGGGCTCGTGGTGGGCCTGGTTACGGCCGGCCGGATCTCGCCGCTGGCGACGTTCGTCCCGTCGATGGTGCTGCTGGCCTGGACGGTCGTCTACGCGCTCGACGTCAACAGGGCGCTGTCCCTCATCCCGGCCGAGCCGTCGGTCAACCAGATCATCAGAGACGCCGGCTTCGGCGCCAAGACCCTGCTCACGACGGGCGTCTACGCCCTGCTCGGCGTGGTCCTGTTCATCCCCGTGCTGATGCCGTCACGCTGGTCGCGCCGTCATGACGACCTCGACGAGGAGTACGAGACCACGCCGGAGGGCAGCTACTACTAGCCCGCGCTGCCGGTGTAGAGGCGGGTCACGACGTCCTCGATCGACGACTGGTCGGGCGCCGTGGCCATCAGGTCGTCGAGCGTGCCGTCGAACGCCAGCCGCCCGTGGTCGATCAGCATGACCCGGCGGCACAGGCGCTCGATGTCGCCGAGATCATGCGTGGTCAGCAGCACCGTGGTGCCCCGCTCGGCGTTGAGCCGCTGCAGGAAGTCCCGGATGCTGGCCTTGCTGACCACGTCGAGCCCGATCGTCGGCTCGTCGAGCACCAGGACGTCCGGCGCGTGCAGCAGGGCCGCCGCCAGGTCGCCCCGCATGCGCTGCCCGAGGCTGAGCTGCCGCACCGGGGTGCGCATGAAGGAGCCCAGGTCGAGCGTCTCGGTCAGCTCGCCCAGCCGCGCGGCGAACGTGGCACGATCAACTTTGTAAAGGTGCCGGATCAGCTGAAAACTGTCGCCGAGCGGCAGGTCCCACCACAGCGTCGTCCGCTGCCCGAACACCACCCCGATCCGCCGCGCCAGCGTCGTGCGCCTGCGCGACGGATCCAGCCCCGCCACCCGCACCCTGCCGGACGTGGGGGTCAGGATGCCGCAGAGCATCTTGATGGTGGTGGACTTGCCCGCGCCGTTGGGCCCGAGGTAGCCGACGAACTCCCCGGCCGACACGGTGAACGACAGGTCGCTCACGGCGTGGACGAGGCTCCGCCGCACCTTGAACGAGCGTCCGACCCGTTCGAGCTCGATCATTGCTAACTCCCCGTTGATCGGTAGTGCCGGACTCCCTGCCGCCAGGCCAGCGCGGCCAGCAGGGCGAGGACCAGCGCGGCGGCCGGCCCGAGGAACCGCATGAACGCGGGTGTGCCGAAGGGGTCGTCGCGGCCCAGGACGTACAGGCCGGGCTGCCAGTTGATGAAGGCCAGCGGGAGCACGTACGTCACGCCGGCGACCAGGTCGCGGGCGTAGATGCTGAGCGGGTACTGGCTGAGCTGGTGGCTGCCGTAGGTGAAGGAGCTGGTCACCTCGGGCGCGTCGGTGAGCGCGAACTGCAGCGCCCCGGCCATCGTCCACAGCGAGGTGAAGATGACGATCCCGGTGACCACCATGACGGGGACCATCCAGGTGCGCCGCCAGTCGAGGTCGAGCGCGGTCATGGCGTAGCCGAGCACGAGACCGGACTGGACCACGCGCCCGATCCGGTTGGCGTTGAAGCGGTCGGTGGTGAGCTGGATCCACGCGCTGACCGGCCTGATCAGGAAGGTGTCGAGGGTGCCGGCCCTGATGTGCTGGCTGACGCGGTCGATGTTGCTGACGAAGGTGTCGCAGAGGGTGAAGGAGACGCTGGCGGCGCCGTACAGGAAGAGGACCTCGTCGCGGGTGAAGCCGGCGAGGGTGGTGGTGTTGGCGAAGATGACCAGGATCACGGCGACGTCGAGCGCGGCGATGGCGAAGCCGAGCAGGGTCATCAGCGCGAACGAGGCCGGGTAGGAGGCCGCGGCGCGCGTCCAGGTCCACAGCAGCAGGACGTACGTCCTAACCACCCTGGATCACCACCTTGTGGCGGATCGCCCGGGTGCCGAGCGCGCCGAGCCCGAGCAGGACCACGGCCCAGAACGCCTGGAAGCCGAGCGTCTCCAGGACGGGGGCCTTGCCCAGGTAGAGGTCGGTGGGCAGTTGCACCATGGCGGCCCAGGGCAGGGACCTGGCCAGGTCGCCGAGCCAGCCGGGGAAGATGTGCAGCGGCACCATCATGCCGCTGAAGAAGGTGGTCAGGACGAGTGACAGGACCGCCACGCCGCGGTCGTCCAGGAGCCAGCAGACCGACAGCGCGACGAGGTAGCGCCAGCCGAAGCTGACGACGACGCCGAGGGCGAAGCCGGTCAGGAAGGTCAGCCACCGGCCGGGTGTGGTGGGGACGAGGACGCCGAACAGGGCCGCGCCGACCAGCATGGGCGGGAAACCGCGGACGACGAACAGGTAGGCGGCCCGGCCCATGTCCTCGGCCAGCGTCCAGAGCTGCAGTGAGGCGGGGCGGACCAGGTCGAGGGCGATGTCGCCGCTGCGGATGCGTTCGGGAATGGACAGGCCGCCGCCGAACAGTTGCATCGGGCCGATGAACGCCTGGGTGACGAAGCAGTAGGTGACGGCGTCGGTCAGGTCGTAGCCGGCCAGGCCCGGGCGGGCCTGCCACAGGGCGATGAGGATGTAGGCGCGCAGGATGCCGAACACGCTGTTGGTGAACGCGCCGGCGAGCGCCGCCCAGACGTAGGTGGCGTGTTTGCGGAAGCCGTACCGGACGAGCCGGGCATAGAGCGGTATGGTTTTGCACCTCCGGGGTGTGATGACACGGTGACAGGCCGTGTCCGGACCCGCGCACGGGTCTGCCGGGCAGAGCATGGAATTATCCGTTGCGGCCTCAGCGGTCCGCAACGCGATAAACGAAGCGCAGGCCCGACCAGGTCGCGTCGATGGCGGCGACCTTGTTGTCGACCAGTCCCTGGTCCAGGCCGTAGTCCCGGATGGGGTTCTCGGACAGGTCGGTGGGGACCTTGCTGGCTCGTTTGGGCCAGCAGACCCACAGGCCGCCGTTCCTGGCGAGGAGGGCCTTGGCCGAGGGGAACCGGGTGTGCAGGGCGGCGCTGTCGGAGCAGAAGATGAGGATGACGTCGTAGGGGCCCTCGGCGGGGGCGTGGTGGACGTCGGCTTCCGGTCCGCCCAGGGCGAGCCCGTCGAGGTCGTCGGGGGCGTCGATGGCGAGCACCAGGTGGCCCGGCTTGACGCCGAGCTTGCGCGGGAGGGGGGTGCCCGAGTATCCGGCCATAGGTGTCAGCGTGTCACAGCGCCGAAATATCCGTGTAAGAGATGAGACACTTACTGGCCGGTAGAACGATGTTGAAAGGGGAAGAACAGTCCCTGGAGGGTCGATATGCGGATCGACAGGGATGTGGTTCCCGATTACCCCTTGAGCTGGCAGGCTCGCGCGCTCACCGGCCTCATGCGGGGGACCGTGAAGCCTGCCTCCGTCCTGCTGATGCGCCATCCGCTGGCGCTGGTGGGGGCGGCCCGGCTCGGTGATCTGGCGCGGATGGTGCACGTGCCCCATCCGGCGCACGTCTCGGTCGTCCCGGCGGAGTTCGCCTCGTGCGGGGGCGAGTGGGTGCGCGGAGGGCAGGGGCTCGACGAGCGCAAAGTGGTGCTGTACTTCCACGGCGGGGGCTATTTCTCGTGCTCCCCGCGTACGCATCGGCCGATCACGTGGCGGTTGTCGGTGGCGGCCGGGCGGCCGGTCGTGGCGCTCGACTACCGGCAGGGGCCGGTGCACCGGCTGGCCGACTCGCTGGCCGACGCGCTGGACGCGTACGACTGCCTGCTGCGGCGCGGATACGCGCCCGGGGACGTGGTGGTGGCGGGGGACTCGGCCGGTGGCCACCTGGCGCTGGCGACGCTGCTGGCGCTGCGCGATCGGGGGCTGCCGCTGCCGGGGGCGGCGATCTGCCTGTCGCCGTGGGCCGATCTGACGGACTTCCCGCGCCGGGCGAACCGGTGGCAGGATCCGCTGCTGCCGGCGAGCCGGGTGCGGTGGCTGGCGCGCCGGTGGACGTCGGGGCTGGACCCGCGGGATCCGCTGGTCTCGCCGGTGCGCGGGGACTTCACGGGGCTGCCGCCGCTGATGATCGTGACGGGGTCGACGGAGGTGCTGCGCGACGAGGCCAGGCGGGTGGCCGAGCGGGCGCGGCTGGCGGGGGTGCCGGTCAGGTACGAGGAATGGCCCAGGATGCCACACGTGTTCCCGATCCTGGCGGAGGTGCTGCCGGAGGCGCGGCTGGCGTTCCGGCACATGGCGTCCTTCCTGGGTGCGGTGGCCGCCCGGCCCGCGTCGATGGGGGATTCCGCGGCCGCGTGATTTTTACCCTGTCCCTTTTGCGATGGTCGGCGTACGCTGGCAGACCTAAGGCATGTAAGGTTAGGTATACCTAAGTTGTATACCAGGGGGGCAATTCGATGGCTGAGAAGTCCAGGGATCATCATCGCGGCGTCGTCCTGCGGACCGAGCAGATCTCGCGGCACATGGTCCGCGTCGTGGTCGGCGGTGACGGGCTGGCCGACTTCGCCACCACGGGACTCACCGATCACTACGTCAAGCTGGTCTTCCCCTACGAGGGGGTCGACTATCCCGAGCCGTTCAGCGTGAAGTCCTGCCGGGAGAGCATGCCCCGCGAGTTGTGGCCGAGGCTGCGGACCTACACCGTACGCGCCTGGGATCCCGACGCCCTCGAGCTGACCCTCGACTTCGTGGTCCACGGCGACGAGGGCCTGGCCGGGCCCTGGGCGGCCAACGCCAAGCCGGGCGACGTCGTGCTCATGCTGGGCCCCGGCGGCGGCTACGTGCCCGACCCGGAGGCCGACTGGCATCTCCTGGTGGGCGACGAGAGCGCGCTGCCGGCCATCGCCACCTCGCTGGAGGCGCTCCCGGACAGCGTGGTGGCCCACGTCCTGATCGAGGTGGACGCGCCCGCGGACGAGCTGAAGCTCGGCACGGCCGCCGACGCCCGGATCCGGTGGATCTACCGGGGCGACCGTCCCGTGGGCGAGGGTCTCGTACGGGCGGTGCGCGAGCTGGACTTCCCCGAGGGCGCCGTGCACGCCTTCGTCCACGGCGAGGCCGGCTTCGTGAAGCAGCTCCGCCGCCACCTGCGCCTCGAGCGGGGCGTCCCGCTGGAGCGGCTGTCCATTTCCGGCTACTGGCGGCTCGGGGCGGACGACGAGGCCTGGCGCGAGGTCAAGGGCGCCTGGAACCGCCAGGTCGAGGCCGAGGAAGAGGCGGCGATCGCCTCCTGACTCACCGGGAGGGAATGACCGTCTTACCTCCCATACCCCTTATGTAAGACATGCGGAAAGCCTCCCCGGAGCGCGCCACAGTGTGCTTGGCCGTGTTCCGGACAGGGCCGGACAGGGGAGGGACGGATCCGGATGGCGCGTGGTGCGAGCGGCACGCCTCCGGGCGTGCGACCGCTTACGGTGGGGGACCCGGTCGTCATCGGCCGATATCTGCTTCTCGGCCGCCTCGGCACGGGCGGCATGGGAGTGGTGTATCTGGCCGAACACCCTCAGGGTGGCCTCGTCGCACTCAAGACACCGCACGCGGTGCATCTCCACGATGCCACGCTGAGGGCGCGCTTCGCCGAGGAAGTGGCTTTCTCGCGCAGACTGGTGCCCTTCTGCACGGCGGCGGTCGTGGAGGACGGCTCCGACGGGGACCGGCCGTACCTGGTCACCGAATACCTCCCCGGCCCCGCCCTGTCCCAGGTCGTCAGGACCGGCGGCCCGCTGACCCCCGATCTCGCCCACGGCGTGGCGCTCGGGGTCGCTGCGGCGCTGGTCGCGGTGCACGAGGCGGGGCTGGTGCACCGGGATCTCAAACCGGGCAACGTGCTGCTGTCGCCATGCGGGCCCCGCGTCATCGACTTCGGCATCGCCCGCGACCTGGACGCCCTGGCCGCGCACACCCAGGCGGGCCAGGTCATGGGCAGCCCTGGGTGGGTGGCGCCGGAACGGCTGACAGGCGCTCCCGCGCTGCCCTCCTCCGACGTCTTCGTCTGGGGCTGCCTGGTCGCCTTCGCCGCCACCGGCCGCCATCCGTTCGGCGACGGCGAGCCGGAGGCGCTGACCCGGCGCATCGTGTGCGAGCCGCCGCGGCTGGCGGGCGTGCCGGACCTGCTCCGGCCCGCCGTCGAGGCCGCCCTGGCCAAGGAGCCGGACGGCCGCCCGACGGCCGCCGACCTGCTGCGGGCCTTGCTGGCTGCGGGCGGGGCGGGGGCGGCGCGGGATCTGCGGCGGGCGGTGGCGGAGGTGCTGGCGAACACGTGGACGCCGGTGCCGTGCCCGGCGGGCGGCGAAAGAGCCCGGCCACGGGCGGACGAGCCCGGGGCGGCCGGGCGAAGGAGGCGAACGGCGGGAGGAAGGGCGGCCCGGCGAAGAGGGCGTACGGCGGGCGGAATGGCCCGGCGCGGCGCGCATCTGTCGCACGCGAGCTTCGCGGCGCTGGCCACGGTCTCGATCGCGGCTGCCCCCGCCCGTCGGCGTCGATCACCACGATCCCCCAGGACGGCCCCGGCGAGTCCTCGGACCCGCCGCTCTCGGACACCCCCACGCCGACGGTCTCCGGCGAATGAAAAGGCCGCGCCAGTGCTGGGGGGTACTGGCGCGGCCCATTCGCCGGGGAACCGTCCCATGCCCTGGAGGTGGCCGGCGAACTCGGGGAGATCAGTGGGCGAACTGCTCCTCTTCCGTCGAGCCCTTGTAGGCGGTCGTCGAGGAGTCGGGCGCCACGGCGGTGCTGATCAGGTCGAAGTAGCCGGTGCCCACCTCACGCTGGTGGCGGGTGGCGGTGTAGCCGCGCGCCTCGGCCGCGAACTCGGCCTCCTGCAGCTCCACGTACGCCGTCATGCCGTCGGTGGCGTACCCCTGGGCGAGGTCGAACATGCCGTAGTTGAGTGAGTGGAACCCGGCCAGGGTGATGAACTGGAACTTGTACCCCATGTGGCCCAGCTCCCGCTGGAACTTGGCGATCGTCGAGTCGTCCAGGTGCTTCTTCCAGTTGAACGACGGCGAGCAGTTGTAGGCCAGCATCTGGTCCGGGTACTCGGCCTTGATCGCCTCGGCGAACTCGCGGGCCACGTCGAGGTCGGGCGTGCCGGTCTCCATCCAGAGCAGGTCGGAGTGCGGCGCGTACGCCAGCCCGCGGGCCACGCACGCGTCCAGGCCGTTCCTGACCCGGTAGAAGCCCTCGGCGGTGCGCTCACCGGTGGCGAACGCCTGGTCGCGCGGGTCCACGTCGCTGGTCAGGAGTGTCGCGGCCTGGGCGTCGGTCCGCGCGATGATCAGCGAGGGCACCCCGGCGACGTCCGCGGCGAGGCGGGCGGCGTTCAGGGTCTTGATGTGCTGGCCGGTCGGGATCAGCACCTTGCCGCCCAGGTGGCCGCACTTCTTCTCGGAGGCGAGCTGGTCCTCCCAGTGCACGCCCGCGGCGCCGGCCGCGATCATGCCCTTCATCAGCTCGAACGCGTTCAGCACCCCGCCGAACCCCGCCTCGGCGTCGGCCACGATCGGCGCCAGCCAGTGGGGGCCGTCGGTGCGGCCCTCCGACCAGGTGATCTGGTCGGCGCGCAGCAGCGCGTTGTTGATGCGGCGCACGACGGCGGGCACGGAGTTGGCCGGGTACAGGCTCTGGTCCGGGTAGGTGTGCCCGCCCAGGTTCGCGTCCGCGGCCACCTGCCAGCCGGACAGGTAGATGGCCTTCAGCCCGGCCTTCACCTGCTGCACCGCCTGGTTGCCGGTCAGCGCGCCGAGGGAGTTGACGTAGTCCTCGGTGTGCAGCAGGTTCCACAGCCGTTCGGCGCCGAGCCGGGCGAGCGTGTGCTCCTCCTGGACACTGCCCCGCAACCTGATCACGTCTTCGGCGCCATACGTACGCTCGACGCCCTCCCAGCGAGAGTCGTTGTCCCATTCGTCCTGCAGCTGCTCGGCAGCTCCCTTGAGGCGATCGTTCATTGGTTCGCTCCTTTGTCGTCCCCTGGGGCTTACGCCGAGTGTCTGCCCTGGGAGCACCCGCCAATAGGCCGATCAAGTGAGAAGATTCGCGAAAATTCTCGCCACATGCATTACCAGTGGGTATTCAGCAGTGAAGAAATCGCGAGTTTTACCGTTGGACTAGACCAATCGCCCCGTGCTCGGGAGCGCGGCGAGAAGGGCACCCCCGGGAGGCTAGAAGATGAGCCAATTTTCTGTCTAAGATGCCAGCATGGCGTCCTTGCTAGGCGAAGAACCGCTGTCTTTGACGCAGGAGCTTGATCTGATCGCGTTTGGCCAGCGCCTGCGCCACCTGCGCAAACAACGCGGCCTCACGCTGTCCGACCTGGGATCACGCGTCAGCAGGGCGCCCAGCCAGCTGTCGCTGCTCGAGAACGGCAAGCGCGAACCCAAGCTCTCCCTGCTCAAGTCGCTGGCGTCCGCCCTGGGCGTCCCCGTCGAGGAGCTGCTGCGCCGCCAGCCCCCCAACCGCCGCGCCCAGCTCGAGATCGCGCTGGAGGAGGCGCAGCGCGACCCCATCTACGCCGGGCTAGGCCTGCCACGGCTGAAGGTCTCCGCCCGCGTCCCCAACGACGTGCTCGAACACCTCCTCGGCCTGTACGGCGAGCTGCGCTCCCGGCAGGCCCGGGGCACCGCCACACCGGAGGAGGCCCGGGCGGCCAACGCCGAGCTGCGGCGGCGGCAGCGCGAGGTGGGCAACTACTTCCCCGAGATCGAGCAGGCCGCCGCCGAGGCGCTCGAGGTGGTCGGCTACCGCACCGGAGCGCTGTCCCAGAGCACGATCCAGAGCCTGGTCACGCACTTCGGCTACACCGTGCACACCGCCCAGGACCTGCCCCGCTCCGTGCGGTCCATCACCGACCTGCGCAACCGCCGCATCTACGTCAAGCACGAGCAGCTCGGCATGCACACCCCGCGCACGATCCTGCTCCAGACGCTCGGGCACCTCGCGCTCGGCCACGACAAGCCCCGCGACTTCGCCGACTTCCTGCGCCAGCGCACCGAGGCCAATTACTTCGCCGCCGCCGTGCTCGTCCCCGAGAAGGCCGCCACGCTCTATCTTCAGGAGGCCAAGTCCGACCGGGCGCTGTCGGTGGAGGACCTGCGGGACGTGTTCGCGGTCTCGTACGAGATGGCCGCCCACCGCTTCACCAACCTGGCCACCCACCACCTGGGCCTCGTCTGCCACTTCGTGCGCAACGACGCCGGGGGCACCATCTACAAGGCCTACGAGAACGACGGCATCGTCTTCCCGGCCGACGAGCAGGGCGCCATCGAGGGGCAGCGGATGTGCCTGCAGTGGTCGGGGCGGCAGGTGTTCGCCTCGCCCGACCGGTTCTCGGTGTTCTACCAGTACTCGGACTCGCCGACCGGGACCTACTTCTGCGTGGCGCACGTGGACCCGTCGCGCGAGCGGGACTTCGCGATCACGCTCGGGGTGCCGTACAAGGAGTCGCGCTGGTTCCGGGGCCGCGAGACCACCAACCGCACCAAGTCCGGCTGCCCCAACGGCGACTGCTGCCGCCGCCCGCCCACCGAGCTGGCCGAACGCTGGGAGGGCTACGCCTGGCCGTCCGCCCGCGCCAACTCCCACGTCCTGGCCGCGCTGCCGCCCGGGTCGTTCCCGGGCGTGGACGAGGCCGACGTCTACACCTTCCTGGAGCGGCACGCCGCCGGGACGTAGCCCCGTCCGGGCGCGGTCAGCTCACGCAGTCCTGCGTGTTGAGGCCGAGGATCAGCTCCTCCACCTTGTTCCGCTGGTTGACGCCGAAGTGGTAGAACGCCTTGCGGTTGCCGGGCACGGGGACGGAGTAGCCGTTGATCTGCTTCCTGACCCTGGGGTAGGCCTTCTTGATCTGGCTCAGGGTGGAGCCGACGGCGATGCCCCGGGGGGTGCGCACCCCGGTCGGCGCGAAGATGACGGCGACGCCGCGCTTCTTGGAGATGTACAGTCCGCCCCTGTCGCGGGCGGGGCGGCGCGACGTGAAGTGCCAGCGGGTGCAGTAGTCGCGCAGGTCGAGCACGATCTGGCCGGTGGCCTTGGCCTGCTTGGCGGTCATCCCCAAGGTGACGCCGCGGTAGCCGTACGGGCCGAAGGTGCCCCCTGTGGCGGTCCCCGCCGTGGCCTCTGCTGTGACCTGCGCCGTGGGCTGTGCTGTGACCTGCGCGGTGGCACCCGCCGGGGTCGCGATCACCAGGGCCGTGCCGGTGGCCGTCAGTGCCAGCGTCAGCCGAGTCATGTTCATCCCCGTTGTCCAATCTCTTGATCAGTCGCTGTCTTTTACCCCTCTTTGGGATGCCGCTCGCCGGCGGAAAGTTCGCGGTCAGCCGGTGGCAGGTCCGACATGCCTGGGGTACCAGGCGGTGAAGGCGGCGGGTGCCGCGAACGTGGCGACCTTGATGGCGATGACCAACGTCGTCGCGTGGGGCGAGGCGTACAGGACGAGCGTCAGGGCGAGGGCCGCCGTGGTGAAGGCCGCCGCCCAGACCGTGGTGATGACCACGTTGACGCGGTGGAAGCGCGGGGTCCCCCGGACGCGCTCCGGCGCCATGGTGCGCGCGATGCCCAGCGTGAAGGGCCTGCGGATGGCCAGCGAGCCCCAGGCGGTGCCCGCCAGCCAGACGTTGACCAGCGCGGGGCCGTACGGGGTGAGCGCCGAGTGAGGGTCCGCCAGGGAGAGCGCCGTGAGGCAGGCGAAGAACACCGCGGCGCTCGACTCGATCACCATCTCGTCCCAGGCCCGGCCCGTCCTGCGGTCGGCGGCGACGAGGACCAGGGCGATGGCGAGCCCGGTGATGGCTCCCCAGCGCCACTCGTCGCCGGTGGCGATGACGGCGTAGACGATCCAGGGCAGGAAACCGAGCAGGCCGCGCACGAAGACTCCTATGACATTCCAGAAGTGACAGGTCGACGCTAGACGTTCCTAATCCGACATGTCAACATAGGAAGGTGAGCCTTCGACACGCCGTGCTGGGTCTGCTCGCCCAAGGACCCGCGAGCGGATACGACCTGATGAAGATGTTCGACGTCTCGCTGTCCCACGTGTGGCCGGCCACGCAGAGCCAGCTCTACGCGGAGCTCGGCAAGCTGGCGGAGGCCGGCTTCGTGGACGTCGCGACGCGGGGACCGCGCGGGCGCAAGGAATATGCGCTCACCGAGGAGGGCCTGGCGGAGCTGCGCCACTGGCTGACCCAGATCGAGCCCACCAGGGTGGCGCGCAGCGACATGCTGCTGCGGGTCTTCTTCCTGGCCCGGGTGCCCCAGGAGCAGGCCCGCGCATATCTGCGCCATCAGGCCGGGCTGGCGGCCGAGCGGGTGGAGCGGCTGGAGGGCGTACGCGAGTTCGTCGAGAGCGGCGACGACGACCTGTCGGTGTACGGCCGCATCGCGCTCGAATACGGCCTGCGGCTCGGCCGGATGCAGCGGGAGTGGGCCGAATGGGCCGAGAGGCAGGTTCCCTGAGATTCGCCGGGAAAGGGATCGCTGGGGCGGCCGGTCCGGGGTGAAGGGGCGGCCATGTTCGACGACTTCGCGACCGAGCTGGTCGATGTGGGCGAGACGACGCTGTTCGTCCGCCATGGCGGCTCCGGCAAGCCGCCCACCACGCCCGGCCACGAGCCCTACTCCAAACGCGCCATGGCCCGCGACCTGGTCGCCCTCATGCGCCACCTCGGCCACGACCGGGGCTCGTACGTCGCCCACCGCCTCGCCGCCGACCACCCCGGCGCCGTCACCCCGCGCGGATGATCAACGCCGACCCCGACGCCTGGTACCAGGGTGCCGCCGGCCAGATGGGCGAGGAGGCGTACGAGGACTACCGGGCGGTCCTGACGGCGGACCGCGCGGCCGACGACGCCGACCGGACGGCGGGCCGCCGCGTCACCTGCCCGGCTCTGCTCCTGTGGTCCTCCAAGGACGACATGAAGGACCTGTACGGCGACCCGCTCGCGGTGTGGCGCGACCGAGCCGACGACGTGTCCGGCCCTCGATCGACTCCGGTCACCACATGGCGGAGGAAGCGCCGGAGGAGCCGGCACACGCACTGCCGGCGTTCCTGCGACCGTTCCTGTGACCGTTCCTGTGACGGGGCGGCCCGCACCGGCCGGGCCCCGCCGCCGGACGGACGAAGTCGAGGGATCGTGTTGTTGGCGGCCCTCCCCGATGTGAAGATCAAGAGGTGTCTTCTACCAGAACCATTCCGCCGATGCTCGCCGTCGCCGCGTCCATCCTTCTGATCAGCGGAAACGCCCAGGCGGCGGCCGACACGCCGTTACCCTCGGCGATCTTCCGCGCCACGCACAACAGCTACTCGGGCAACATCGCCGGCGCCAGGAGCTCGATCGCCGACCAGCTCGACCGAGGCATCCGCTTCATCGAGCTCGACATCCACGACAACGGCTACGCCACCTCCCGCGACTACTCCATCGGCCACGACTCACCCGGCAACCAGGTCGAGCGCGCGGGAAACCCCGCCTCCAACCTCCTGCGCGACTGGCTCGGCGTGATCAACACCTGGTCGCTGCAGCACCCCTCCGCCGCGCCGATCGTCGTCGCGCTCGACGTCAAGGACGACCTGACCGACAACCCCTCCTACGCCGCGGGCAACCTGGCCGCGCTCAACCAGGAGCTCACCTCCGTCTTCGGCCCGCGCCTGCTCTGGGCCAGGGACTACCCGGCGAGCCCGCCGTCGGTGGACGCGCTGCGCGGCCGGGTGCTGCCGGTGATCTCCGGCGACGGCACGACCCGCACCCAGTACAAGCGCGACGTCGGCCACAACCCGGCCATCGCGATCAACGGCCGCGGCCAGGTCGTCGAGGTGCACGACTCGGGCGCCGGCGACCTCTGGTACTGGACCGGCACGTACGGTGCCGACGGCCGCGTCACCTGGTTACGCCACGGCCGATACGACACGGGCGTCACCCCCGCCGTCGCGCTGAACGACAACGGCGACCTGGTCGAGGTGCACCAGTCCCAGAACGCGACCACGCTGTGGTACCGCGTCGGCCGTCTCGGCGCCGACGGCGAGATCACCTGGTCCTCCAGCCGCAAGTACGACGACGGCGTCCTGCCCACGATCAGGTTCACCGACGCGGCCGGCACCCGGCTCCGCGAGATCCATCGCAGCCAGGGCAACAGCCAGAACTGGAACTGGAACGGCGCCCTCGACACCGGCGCGATGACGGTCGCCTGGAGCGGCAACGCCAAGACCTCCGACGCCCGCTACGACAAGACGACCTCCTCCAGCGGTGCCTCGAGCGTACGCGTGTGGACCGGCGCCGACGGCCCGACCCCGGCCCAGACCCTGCGGATCGACACCGACAGGCACACCGGCGACCGCATCCGCTTCCAGCAGACCGCCTTCGTCGAGTTCCAGCAGGGCAACAGCGCGGAGCTGCGGCAGGGCGCGCTGTTCTACGCGGCGCCCGCGGGCGAGTCGGCGTTCATCACCGAGGCGCGGCGGGAGGGACGGCTCGTACGCGGCTGGGGCTTCGACTCGGCGGGCGACGCCACCGATCCGCTGGCCAGCTATCCGGCGACCGACCACCCGTACAACGCCTGGTACGTGAACCTCCTCACGCAGGCCGGCGCCGTGGAATGACGGCTACCGAACCGGCACCTGCAGATCGCGGAAGCTCGCGATCTTCACCTTGAGCGTGGTGGCCTCCTCGGGCACGGCGAACAGGCTCCAGAACTCCCGCTGCCGGCCCGGGCCGAACTTCTCGGTGCCCAGTCGCACACCGGACAGGCCCGAGCAGGCGCAGTAGGAGTCGAGGCCGCCGTCGTCGTCCGGGACCTGGAGGCGGGCGGGCAGATACCGGCGGCGGGCCGGCACGTCGGTCAGCGTGACGTTGTGGGCGGCCTGGTACTTGAACGACATCCAGTCCCGCGACTGGTGGAGCTCGTTGAACCAGGCTTCGCCGTCGCCCTCGTTCGTGATCCGGTAGGTCAGCAGCCCGAGGCCGCCCGGCAGCCGCCGCAGGCCGGTGACCTCCATGGCGATCGGCTGGCCGTCCGCCTTCCCGGTGCCGGTCAGGCCGGTCGCCCCGGGGGCGGCCGTCGCGGACGGCGCGACGGAGGTCGCGGCCGGCTGGGGCTTGGCGAACGACACCGTGACGCGGCGGTTGCGCCGCTTGCCCTCGTCGGTGTCATTGCTGTAGAGGGGGCGGCGGGAGCCGTAGCCCCTGGCCTGGAAACCGATGTCCCGCTTGGTGACCAGGGCGGACAACGCCCGGCGTACGGCCTGGGCGCGGCGGGCCGACAAGGGATTGTTGATGGCGTCGGTGCCGGAGGAGTCCGCGTGCCCCTCCACCTTCACGGTGGAGCCGGTCGAGGCGTCGATGAGCTTTGCGGTGCGCGCCAGGACCGCTTTCGCCCTGGGCGTGAGCGTGGCCTCGTCGACCGCGAACAGCACGTCGGAGGAGAGGCTGACGTGCAGGTCCGTGCCGTCGTCGGCGGTCTCCTCCGACTTGTCGAGCGACTCGGACGGCGTCACGACGGGGCGGATGACGGTCGTGACGGGCTCGGCGTCCGGATCGGGGATCATCATGCCGGCCGGCGCGACCGGGGGCTCGTCGCTGATCGGGACGTCGGCCATCGGCGGGCCCACAGGGGTGACCACGGTGGTGGCCGAGGGGTTGCCGGAGGGGGCGGGCATGACCGCGTACAGGGTGATCGACCGGCCCGGGTCGATGAAGTAGGGGAGGCCGTCACGGTCCTGGTCGCTGCACAGGCAGGGGAAGTCGGCCGGCTGGTAGGGCAGGATCCAGGCGCGTGCCTGGGTGTCCAGCACGCCGATGCCGGACGCCCAGCGGATCCGGCCGAGCGGGCGGGTGCCGTCGCCCATCTCGCCGGTCCACGGCAGCTTCTCGTCGGTGCCCGTGTTGGTCAGCCTGACCTGGGCGATCAGATGCTTGGCCGCGACCCGGTTCAGTGCGACGAGGTCGACCTTGAGGTGCTCGGTCATCGTGCTGCTGGTCGTCGCCAGGGCCGGGCGGGTGTCCTGCTCCGGGGCGCTCGTACCGCTGTCGGTGGGCTCCGGGGTGCCGGTGGTCGGCGCGGGCGCGCTCGGGGAGGACGCCGTCGGCGGCGCGGAACCGGGTGGCGCGGAGCCGGGCGGCGCGGCCTCTGGGACGAGTCCGCAGGCAGAGACCGCGATCAGGGTGATCAGGGGGACGGCGATCCGCGCGTTCATCCGGGAGATGATGCCGCATTCGTCCCCGATCGCCTAATCCGTTCGGGATGCGACCGCTGGGGCGGGCGGTGTCATGGGGTGGATGGGTGAACGGAGGCGGGGCGGCGGCTCATTGCTCGACCCCGTTCACGAACACCTTCCGCAGCCGCAGGCCGTCGGTGAACGCGACCTTGTCCGGCCCGGCCACGTTCGTGAACACGCACCTGTCCAGGCGCACGTCGGACAGGTGGTCGGTGTCCAGGCCGACCAGGTTGAGCACGGCGTCGGCGCCGTCGATCCGGGTCCGCTCCATCCGGATGCCGCGCACCGACACCGGCTCCGTGCCGCCCTCGCTGCTGTTGTAGGCCATGTTGACGAAGATCACCTCGCGGTCCACGTTCCGGCCGGTGAAGTCGCGTACGTGGACGCCCTCCACGTACGCGCCGCGCTTCTTGCTGGCCTTGATGTAGACGGGGTATTTCACCGGGTGGTTCCCGGGGAAGTCCGGTGAGTTGATCACACACCGCTCGGCGAAGACGTTGCGGACACCGCCCGACATCTCGCTGCCGACCGTGATGCCGCCCCAGCGGCCGGAGAACAGGCAGTCCTGGACGACGATGTTCTCGCTGGGCACGCCCACCCTGCGGCCGTCGGCGTCACGTCCCGACTTGACCGCCACGCAGTCGTCGTTGGTGTTGAAGCGGCAGTCGTGGATGTGCACGTACGACGACGCCTCGGGGTCGCAGCCGTCGGTGTTGTAGAGCGTGCTGACGACGGTGACGCCGCGTACGGTGACGTTCGTGGACAGGACCGGGTTCACGGTCCACATGGGTGGTTCGAGGATCGTGACGTCGCTGACCAGGATGTTCTGACATTTCACGAACTGGATCATGGCGGGGCGCAAGAAGTGACCGGCCCCGAACACGCGCTGCCCGACCGGTACGCCGTCGTCGCCCATCTTGCGCAGGGCCCGCTGGTCGCCGCCCTGGGGGCCGCCGCCGGCGTACCAGCTCTCCCACGGGCCCTGCCTGGCCTGGCCGTCGAGCGTGCCCTTGCCGGTGATCGCGACGTTCCGCCGGCCGTGGGCGTAGATGAAGGGGCTGTAGTTGTAGCACTCCGTGCCCTCCCACCGGGTGAACACGACCGGCAGGTACGCGTTCGGATCCGTGCTGAAGGCGATCACGCCGCCCTCGGACACGTGCAACTCGACATCGCTGAGCAGGTGGACGGCGCCGGTGAGGAAGCGGCCCGGCGGGACCACGACCCGGCCACCGCCGCGGCGATGACATTCGGCGATCGCCGCCCTGAACGCGGCGGTGCAGTCGGTCACGCCGTCCCCGACGGCGCCGAACGACGTGACATCCCACCTTCGGCGAGGGAAGCGAGGCGGCCGGATCTTCCGCAGAATGTGCGGGACCTGGTGCCATGGATCGGATGACTCGGTTCGGGCCTGCGCCGGTGCGGTTCCGGGGACGAGCGTGGTCGCCGCCAGCGCGCCGCCGGCCTTCAACACGAATCGCCGAGAGGGCATGGTCACCACCGGGGGGTGCGGAGACATCGGATCTTTTGAGCGTAAGCGCCGGCCGGATGGAATTCAAATCTTGACGAAGTTAATTGTGAGGTGATGGGTCGGCTCCCGCGCGACGCGGGTGCGGTAGCGTCCGGCGTCATGGTCGAGGATGCCTGGAACCGATTACGCGCGGCCGCCCCGCGCAGCGCCACGGCGCTGATCGCCGACGGCGCCCTGGGCGCGCTCTTCCTGACCCTGTTCCTGGTCGAACGGCTCGTGGTGGCGCCTCTGCCGGCCGCGAGCCTGCCGCTCTCCGTGGCCAGCGGGACGGGCATCGCGGTGGGCCTGGCGCTGCGCCGCCGTACGCCGCTGCTGGCGTTCGTGCTCAACGGGGCCGCCCTCATCGCGGGCGTCGTCGGCGTGACCCCCAGCGTGCTGGCGCCGTACGCGAACCAGATCGGCGTGTACTCCGTCGGGCTGCACGCGACGCGGCTGCGGGCCCGCTGGGGGCTGGTCTTCATGATCATCGCCATCGCCGGCTACTTCGCGGCCGTCCGGCCCACGCCCCGGCCGGCGTCCATCGGCGGGGTGGTGTTCGTATGGCTGCTGGCCTGGCTCGTCGGGTACGGCACGGCGCGGCGGCGCGAGGAGCAGCTCGTCGCGCGGCGGCTCATGCGGCGCCAGGCCGTCACCGAGGAGCGGGCCCGCATCGCCCGCGAACTGCACGACCTGGTCGGGCACACGGTCAACGTCATGCTGGTGCAGGCGGGGGCAGGGCGGAGGGTGATCGACCGCGACCCCGCCAAGGCGCGCGAGCTCCTGTCCGGCATCGAGCAGACCGGCCGCGCCGCGCTCGGCGAGCTGGACCGGGTGCTCGGGGTGCTGCGCCGCGACAGCCCGGAGGACGACGGCGAGGCCGACCGGCCCGGGCTCGCGGGCCTGCCCGAACTGGCCCGGCGTATGACGGAGGCCGGCATCGGGGTCAGGGTCCGGGTGGCCCCAGGGTTGTCGGAGCTGCCTCGTAGCCTGGACCTGTCGGCGTACCGGATCGTGCAGGAGGCCCTGACGAACGCGCTCAAACACGGCGACGCGACCTCCGCGACCGTCACGGTCCGCCGCGACGGCGGCTCGCTCGGCATCGACGTACGCGACGACGGCCGCGGCTCGCCTTCCGGCTACCAGCCGGGGCGCGGCCTGCTCGGCATCGGTGAACGGGTCGCCCTCTTCGGCGGCTCCCTGGAGCACGGACCGTCCGGCACGGGCGGCTTCCACCTGCACGCCGTCCTCCCCTTACCCGCCGGCGCCACCCCCACGCCCGACGACCACGCCCCGCCACCCGGCGAGGCCGCCTCCATATCGGAGTGGCGGGACTCGCCAGCCGGGAGCACGGCCCCCGCGCCGGAGGTTTCGCTGCCTGCGGGTCCTGCCTCGCCGTCGGAGGGTGGTGGTTCGTCGCCTGCGGGTCCCGTTTCTCCGTCCGAGGATGGTGGTTCGCTGCCCGCGCGTTCCGCCTTGCCGTCGGAGGGTGGTGGTTCGTTATCGGGGGGTGACAGGTCCGTGCCGGAGGGGTGCGGTTCGGTGCCTGGGGGTGGCGTCTCCAGGCCCGATGGGGGTGGCCTGCTGCCCGGTGATGGTGTTCCCGGGCGGCCGGAAGAGCCGTCGGCATGAGTGTCCGGGTGCTGCTCGCCGACGACGACGCGCTGCTGCGGGCCGGGGTCGCGGTCGTGCTCGGCACCGCCGACGGGATCGAGGTGGTCGGCGAGGCGGGCGACGGCCTGCAGGCGGTCGCCCTGTGCCGGTCCCTCGCGCCGGACGTGGTCGTGATGGACGTACGGATGCCCGGCCTGGACGGCATCGAGGCCACCCGGCGCATCGTCGCCGCCGGACTGCCGGCCCGCGTGCTCGTGCTCACCACGTTCCAGTACGACGAGTACGTGTGGGGCGCCCTCCGGGCCGGCGCCAGCGGCTTCCTGCTCAAACGCGCCTCGCCCGAGCGGCTGATCGACGCCGTGCGCACCCTGGCCGCGGGTGACGCGCTGCTGGACCCCGCGGTCACCCGCGACCTCATCGGCCGGTTCGTGGCCGGACTGCCCGACACGCCCGCCCAGCCGGCGGCCCATCGCTCGCGGCTGGCCCAGCTCACCGAACGCGAACGGCAGGTGCTGCGCCTCATCGCCGAGGGCTACTCCAACGAGGAGATCGGTGACCTGCTCGCGATCGCCGAGTCGACCGCCAAGACCCACGTGAAGCGCATCCTCGCCAAGATCGGCGCTCGTGACCGTGCGCAGGCCGTCGTCATCGCCTACCAGAGCGGCCACATGGACGAAGGCCGCCCCTGAGCCGCGCGCGAGGAGCCCCCGGCCCGCTCGGGGTCGCGTACCCCCTCGGAGGTACGGTCGCCGACCCCGGCGGGGGGACGCGGCGCGGAAGGCCGATCCGTAGCGTCAGCGGCCATGAAGAGACCCGTCAGCGCCTCCACCGCGTCGCCGGCCCGCCGCGCGGGCTGGGCGGCGATCACCGTCCTGGCCGCCGCGATCACCTTGCTGGTCGCCCCCTACCTCACGCTCGATCCGGACGTCTTCCTGGAGGAGCAGAAAGCGGTGTACCTCGCCAACCAGGGCTCCCTCTTTCTCCACGTGGCCGGCGGGGTGGTGGCGCTGGTGCTGGGGCCGGTGCAGTTCGTGAGCCGGCTGCGGCGGCGGCTTCCCGTCGTGCACCGCGTCACCGGCCGTGTGTACCTGACGGGCGCGGTGGCGGCCGGCATCGGCGGGCTGCTGCTGGCGCCGACCTCGTACACAGGTGTGGTGGCGGCCCTGGGGTTCGGCGCGCTGGCGGTGCTCATGCTGCTGACCTCCGTGGCCGCCTTCGTGACCATCCGGCGTCGCCAGGTGAACCGGCACCGGACCTGGATCACCAGGTCGTACGCCCTCATCTTCACCGCGGTCACGTTCCGGATGTGGCTCGTCTTCGTGCCCATGGCCGGGGTGTCGTTCGAGGACGCGTACATGTCGGGGGCGTGGGTGAGCTGGGTGGTCAACCTGCTGGTGGCCGAGTTGGTCATCAGGAGCCGGCCCGCCGTCGCGGGCGGCGGGGCGGCGGCCGCGTCCGCGTGAGCCGAGGGCCTGTCGTTTGACGATCTCCGGCGGGGGAAAGCAGGAATCGCGTCTGCGGCTTCACACCCCGACCCCCCGCAGGCGGGTGATCATGAGAGTCGAGTTCGAGTTGCGGTGGCCCATCAGCGCCGACCTCGCCCTGATCCGGGAGCTGATCCGCTCCCACGGCGAGCGCGGCGGGCTCACCGGCGAGAGGCTGGAGGGCCTCGTGATCGCGGTCAACGAAGCGGTCACCAACGTGCTCGACCATGGCGGCAAGGCCGGCATGGTCACCGCCCTGGACACCGGCGACGGCGTCATCGTCGACGTGCTCGACGTCGCCGGTCTGCTGACCCACGAACACCTGCGGGCCGCCCGCGTCGATCCGACCGCCTCGCACGGGTTCGGCCTGTGGGTGATCCAGCATGTGTGCGACGACGTGGTCCTCCAACGGAGCGCCCAGGGCTCCCTGCTGCGGATGCGCGTCGACCGGCCCCTGGCCGCGGCCTGCCGGTCGGCCGTCGTCGTCGGCAAGGTGATCAGGAGAGGGGAGCGGCCGGCGCACCCCTCTCGGACGAAGCCCGGGCTGTCGGTCCCACTGACGGAGGTCTAGGGTGCGTGCATGGGCGCCTTGTGGCAACCCGCTCTCCCCGCCGTCCCGGCCAGACCATCGTCCGCGATGCTCGGGCTGACCCATCAGCACCTCCCGCGGATGAGTGTGATCGCGATCGCGGGCGAGGCCGACCGCACCTCCTGTGAGCAGCTCGCCGACTACCTCGGCCGCGTCCGCCGGCCAGGCGATCACGTGGTCGTCGACATGAGCCGGCTGTCGTTCCTCGACAGCTCGGGCCTGCACGTGCTGCTGCTCTGCGCCCGTACGTGCGCCGACGACGACGCCCGCGTGCACCTCGCCGCGGCCCACGGCGCGCCGGCCCGGTTGCTCGAGATCACCGAGGTGAGCGCGCATCTGCCCGTCCACGACACGGTGGAGCAGGCCATCACGGCGATCCTGAACGGCATCCCGAGAACGTGATCCGGGGCCCCGGGTCCTCGTCACGCCCCGGGCCGGATCCCGGATCAGGGCCAAGTCACCGGTGCGGGCCCGCCGCAGGTGGCAGGGCGATTTCGGGGCTGCCCCACCCGGTACGGGCATGCGGCGGGCGTAAAGCGCGCCTGCGAGGGCAGGGGAGAGGGCGACCGAGTAAAGCGAGCCGTGCCGGGCGCGCCGGTGGCGTAGCCGGCCAGATCACCCGCGACCGACGCGGTGGCCTGGCCGGTGCCTGGTGGGAAGGTTGATCGCCCGACATCTGCACCCCCTCTGCCTGACGTGCCGCTGCTGAGCGCTCGCGCGGTACCGGGCACTCCTGTTTTCGCGATCTTCCAGCGGCGTGTGCGTTTCGGCACGCGTCCATGCCCTCGCCCGCCCGAGGCAGCGGCTCCGCTCTGCGACGACTTTGTGGAGTGCGATGAGTGAGCGAACCCGTGGGACCGCTGACGTGCTGCCCATGGTGCACCCGTTCGGGCTGCGCGTGCGCGGCGACATCGACCGCGCCGGCCGGCCCGTGCTGGCCCGCGCGCTGTCCTGGGCGGTACGTCTCGGCGCGGCGGACATCCACCTGGACCTGTCGGAGCTGACCTTCATCGATGCCGCGGGGCTGCGGCTCATCGTGACCACGGCCGCCGGCCTGCCCCCGCCACGCAGGCTGATCGTGCAGCACCCCCCGCCCGTCGTGCCCGGCCTGCTGGCCCTGCTGGGCTGGCGGCTCGGCCCCGACCAGCGAATGTATCCATCGGCGAACTGCAACGACGCGCACGGCCCCGACCCGGCATCCCCGCCATCACCCTGAGCGCGCGCTCATGGTCGCTCACCTGCCGGCGGAGCCGAGGAAGGCCAGGCCGGCGGGGGCCAGGCCGTAGGAGACGAGGAGCCTGACCGCAGCCGGCGCGGGCGGAGGTCCGGATCCGCCCGCGCCGGATGGGCGCGCTTCCAGATACGTCAGTACGCGCGGCGCGGTTCACTCGCCGCCTGCGCCGCCCTTGCGCCGCCCGGCCACCAGGACGGCCGCCCCCGCGGTCACCAGCACACCCAGGGCCACCCAGAGCCAGCCGGGCAGGCCGGAACCCTCCTCGCTCCCCGCGACGGGCGCCGCCGCCGTGGAGGTGACGGGCGGCGGCTCGGGGGCGGACCGCGGTGCGGTCTCGGCCGGCGCCGAGGCGACCGGCGCGGTCTCGGTGGAGGTCGGAGTGGGCGTGGAGGCGGGGGTGGCCGGGGGAGCGGTGACGGTGAAGGTGAGTTCGCCCTGGATCGGGTGGCCGTCGGAGGAGACCACCCGCCAGGCCATGCGATGACGGCCCGGGTCCAGCGGCTCGGTGATGCGTGCGGTGACCTTGGTCCCGTCGGCCTTCGGCTTGCCGAGCGAGACGGACTTCCCGTCCGGCCCGTCGAGCACGATGGTGGGAAGCGTCATACGGGCGGTGAACTCGAGCTCGATCGTCTCCACCTGCTTCACCTTGGCCTTGTCGGCCGGCGAGCTGGATTTGAGACGATCGTGGGCCAGCGCGGCGGGGGCGCTCGCGACGAGCAGGAGGGCGGCGCCGGCGGCCGCGAGGACGGCGCGGCGGATGTGCGGGTTCACTGAAGACTCCGAAGTCGGTGATGACCCGGCGAGCCGCCGGGGGAGACGCTGTGGCACCGGGCGAGCCGGGCGCCGGAACGAGGACGTTGGATCAGCCGCGGATCCCGGTCGCCTGGGCGCGATCACCGCTCCTCCTTGAGCCTTTCGAAGACGAGCTGGGTGCGCGGTACGGCGCGCACGCCGTACACCTGGGAGATCAGGTCGGGGGTGAGGACCTGGTCGGGTGGGCCGCCGGCGACGATGCGGCCGGCGTTCATGAGGTAGAGGCGGTCGCAGAAGGTGGCGGCCTGGTTGAGGTCGTGCAGGACGGCCACGGTGGTGATGCCCTGTTTGGTGCCCAGGTCGCGGACGAGGTGCAGGAGTTGGAGCTGGTGGCGGATGTCGAGGTGGGAGGTGGGCTCGTCGAGCAGGAGCAGGCGGGTCTGCTGGGCGAGGGCGCGGGCGAGCAGGGCGCGTTGTTTCTCGCCGCCGGACAGGGTGGCGAAGATCCGGTCGGCGGCGCCGGTCAGGCCGACGCGCTCGAGTGCCCGCGCGCACAGGTCCTCGTCCACCGAGGCGTCGGGCCGGTACGGGGTGCGGCCCATGGCGACGATCTCGGCCACGGTGAAGTCCAGGTCGGGCGGGGTGTCCTGGGCGAGGACGGCGGTGCGCCGGGCGGCCTGGCGGGCGGGCAGGCGGTGCACGTCGTCGCCGTCCACGGTGATGAGCCCGGCCGAGGGGCGTAGCGCCCGGTAGATCGTCCGGAGCAGGGTGGACTTGCCGCACCCGTTGGGCCCGACCAGGCCGACGAATTCGCCGTCGCCGGCCAGCAGGCCGGCCTCGCGCACGATCGGGTGGCCGTCGAGCGTGACGGAGACGCCGTGCAGGTCGAGCTTCACGTGACGCTCACCGCCCGGTCGACGGAGCGGCGGCGCAGCAGCCACAGGAAGAACGGCACGCCGAACAGCGCGGTGACGATGCTGAGCGCCAGTTCCTGAGGTGCGTTGACGGTACGGGCGGCGATGTCCACGAGCTGGAGGAACACGGCGCCGAGCAGGGCGGTGACGGGCAGGACGCGGCGGTGGTCGGCGCCGACGAGCAGGCGGGCGGTGTGCGGCACGATGAGACCGACGAAGGCGATCGCGCCGCTGGTGGCCACCAGCACGCCGACCAGCAGCGAGGTCAGCACGAACAGGGTCAGCCGGAAGCGGTTGACGTTGACGCCGAGCGAAATGGCGCTCTCCTCCCCGGCGGCCAGGGCGTTGAGCGGGCGGTGCTGCAGCAGCAGGTACGTCACCCCGGCGGCCAGCACGACGGCCGGCAGGGGCAGCAGGTGCCAGCGGGCCCCGCCGAGGCTGCCCATCAGCCAGAACAGCACCTGCTGCGCGGCCCGGCCGCTCTGCGCGGCTTGCAGGACGTAGCTGTAGGCGGCCTGGAACAGGTAGGCCAGCGCCACCCCGGCCAGCACCAGCCGCGACGGGGCGATCCGGCCGGACCGCTGCGCCAGCAGGTACACCAGCCCCAGAGCGAGCAGGGACCCGGCGAAGGCGGCGGCCGACAGCGACAGCCCGCCCAGCGCCGAGGCACCCAGGATCAGGATGAGCACCGCGCCGAAGGAGGCACCCGAGGAGACGCCGAGCAGGAACGGGTCGGCGAGGGGGTTGCGCACCAGCGCCTGCAGCACCGCCCCGACCACCGCCAGCCCGGCCCCGACCAGGACCGCCAGCAGCGCACGCGGCAGCCGGAACTCCCACACGATCTGCTCCTGCACCGGCGTCCAGGTGCGCGGCACCAGGCCGGGAACGAGCCGGTCGGCGACGATGCCCCAGGCCTGGGGCAGGGCGACGGGCACCGCGCCGATGCTCACCGCCAGCCAGGTCGAGGCGAGCACGGCGACGGTGAGCACGACGAGGAGCAACCCGAACCGGCCGCCGCGCCGGCGGGCCGGTCCGGCGCTCACGCGCGCGGCGGGTGCCACATCCTGCTGGATTCCGCTGGTCATCGGGTGAACGCGTCCGGGTGCAGGAAGCGGGCGATGTCGGTGACGGCCAGGATGTTGCGGTAGCCGGGGTGCTGGGCCGCCACCGGAAGGGCGAGGTAGCGCTGCTCCTTGGCGGCCGGGCTGTTCCTGGCGATGGCGAACGCCTCTGCGGCCTTGGCCGGCGAGGTCGGCATGTCCTCGCCGCGCAGGGTGGCGTAGTCGCTGATCAGGACGGCTTCGGGCTGGGCGGCGCTGACCTTCTCGGCGCTGACCTCGGTGTAGTCGCCCTTGACGTCGGCCAGCACGTTCACGCCGCCCGCCGCGGTGATCATCTGGTGGGTGATGCCGGAGCCGCCGTAGGCGTTGACCGGGCCCTTGCCGCCGTCGGCGGCCAGCACCTTGACGGGGGTACGGCCTTCGACACGCTGACGCACGTCGGCGAGCCGGCCCCGCAGTTCACCGATCAGCTTCTCGGCCCGGTCGGGGACGCCGAAGATCTTGCCGAGGTTGCGCAGGTCGGTGTAGGTGTCGTCGATGGTGAACCGCAGCACCTCCTCAGGGCTGCACCAGCCGCCCAGGATGTACGGCGGTGAGCCGGCCGCGTCGAGTTCTTCGACGGTGGCGTACCCGCCGGCGGCGTCGAAACCGGCCATCGCGTTGTCCAGGACGAAGTCGGCGCCCTGGGCGAGCATGACCTCCTTCTGCGGCGGCATGATCGTGTCGGAGATCTGGGGGATCTTGTCGTACTGCTCCTTCTGACCCGGCAGGAAGGCGCTCTCACCGAAGAAGGTGCGCCCGGCGATCCGGTCGCCCAGACCGAGGGCGAGCAGGGTCTCCAGGGCGGGCTGGTAACCGGTCACCACCTTGGACGGCGGCCTGGCGAAGGTGAGCTTGCGCCCGCAGTTCTCGATCGAGACGGGGAAACCGGCCTGGGGCCTCGGGGCGGACTCGGCGACCTCCAGCGGGGCGGGCGTCTGCGCGCAGGCGGTCAGCGTCAGGGCCGCCGCGAGGACGAGCAGCCTTCTCGTGATCGGCATGGCTCGGGTCGGACGGGGTGGGCGGCTCATGCGGTGAGTCTCCGGAAGTGAGAGGTGGTGCCAAAGAGCAGCCCATTTTGCGCATATTTCGCAATTGCTATCAAGTTGCAGCATGTTGCCAGCACGGTTCGCGCCGCAGATCCGGTCGAGTGGTGAGCAACCCACGCAGAACGGCTCGGCGCCGTGACTGCACAGGTCGGACTACTTGCCGATCGGCCGAGCCAAAATTGCGGCAAGGACGATTTCCGGTTGTTAGGCTGCCGTGAGCTGGCCTGTTGGCGGACGCCTCGCCCGTTTCTTCACCTCAAGGGGTTCGATGTCACCGCTTTCCATGCACTATGAGCACCATGTCGGCGTGACCGTGATCAAGCTGGGCGGAGAGCTCGATCTGGCCACCGCGCCGGCCCTGGGCCGGTTCATCGGTGAGGTGCGCCAGTCGTGGGCCGACCAGTTGATCTTCGACATGGCGGAGGTCGGGTTCGTCGACAGCAGCGGCCTGCGCGTGCTGCTGGACGCGTTCGCCGTCGCCCAGCGCAACGGCGGCGCCATCCACCTGACCGCGCTCTCCGGCGCGCCGGCCCGCCTCATCGAGGTCACCCGGCTCGGCGAACGCTTCCACCTGCACCCGAGCACCGAGATCGCGCTGGCGGCCATCCTGACGGAGGCGCGATCGCCCGCACCCGGCGGCGACCTGCCCCGCAGCGCCGTGGCGGACGGCGGCGGAGCTCAGGCCTCCGAAGCCCACTGACCGCCGTCACCACCCGGCCACCGCGACCGACGCCCACGGCCCACCGGCCGTGGTTCACCGCCCGCGGCTCACTGACCGCGGCTCACTGACCGCGGCTCACTGACCGCGGTCGCCGCGCATCCGCTGTACGCCGCGGTACACCAGCCACGCCCCGGCCAACGCGACGATCGGCCCGATCACCGCCCACAGGGTCGCGCCGCTCATCACGCTCCCGCCGACGATGCCGAGCCCCTGCAGCGTCCACAGCGCGCCCACGCAGACCAGCAGCACGCCGCCCACCAAAGACAGCCAGCCCATCGCGACCTCATCCCTCATCGAGTCGGTTCTCATCGTCCAGTCTGGCGTGGCGGGCGAGGGCGATGGGGCTCGGCGGGCCGCATTTCCGTCACGCTTGCCCGTGCCGTGGTCCACGTCGGGCGCCGCCCCCCTCGCCCTCCGGCAGACCTCGGGATCGGTCAGCCCGTGACGTCGAGCCGGGCGCGCACCTTCTCGAGGAGGTCCTGCGGGAGCGGGGCGTAGCCGTACAGCGAGAGGTACGACTGCCCGGCGTCGCCCGCCGTGTAGCGCAGGAAGGCCCGCACGAGGGGGTCGGTGTTCTTCGAGCAGGTGATCTCGTACGTGACCAGCACGATGGGGTAGGCGTCGCCGCCTTTGGCGAGGTAGTCGAACCTCACCACCAGATCGCCCCTGCGGCCCACGATCCGGGCGCCTTCCAGGGCCTTGGTGGCGCTCTGGGGCGAGAGGGCGACGAACTGGCCGGCGGCGTTGCGCACCTTGGCCGTGCTCAGCCGGGCGTTGCTGGCGAAGCCGTACTCCACGTAGCCGATGGAGTCCTTGGTGTGCTGGACGGCGTCGGCGACCCCGGTCGAGCCCGTGACGCCCTGCCCGGAGCCGGCCCACGTCCTGGACGGCTCGTACGGCCAGCGGCCCGCCGCCTTGAGGTAGGTGGTGAAGTTGTGGGTCGTGCCGGAGTCGTCGGCGCGGTGGATCACCCGGATCCTGGTGGCGGGCAGCCTCCTGCCGGGGTTGTCGGCGGCGATCTGCGGGGCGTCCCATCGGGTGATCCGGCCGGTGAAGACGCCGGTCAGGGTGGTGGGGGAGAGCCTGAGGTCCGGCGTGGACGGCAGGTTGTAGGCCAGGGCGATGGGGCCCACGACCATGGGCAGGTGCACGGCGCGGCTGTCGCAGCGACGGTCGGCCCGCGCCTGCTCGGCGGGGTTCATCGCGACGTCGGAGCCGGCGAACGCGGTGGTGCCCGCGATGAAGTCGCGGATGCCCGCCCCGGAGCCGTTGGCCTGGTAGTCGACGCGCAACTCGGGGTGGATCCGCTGGAACTCGGCGCGCCAGGCGTCCATCGCGCCCTTCTGGGCGCTCGAACCGGAGCCGGAGATCGACTCGATGATCGGGCGGCTTCGCGGCTCGTCCTCGCGGGTCAGGATCTCGGCTCCGCTCAGTCCGGCGACGCAGGCGGCCACGGTCAGGGCGACGGTCAGCGCCATCCATGTCAGCTTTGCCATATCAGGCAGAGGCTATGAAGTGCTCATGTCCACCGGGTTAATCGCCCGTCAAGCCTCCTGCTCGAAAGGGTCATTTCCTCGTCAAAACCGTGCTTCAGGGTGGCCGTTCGGTCAGCGGAGCGCCTTCTCCGACATGGGGTCGGCGGCGATGAGGGCCTCCAGGGGCAGCAGCGCCGAGCCCGTGGTGACGGAGGCCCCGCCGAACGTCGCGACCCGCAACGTGAACTGGCCGCCCGGCCTGGACAGGCTGTGCCGCCTGATCGCCTCCGCGATGCGCTCGCCGAGCGACTCCATGAGCCGCAGGCCCACCCAGCCCCCGACGACGACGCGTTCCGGGTTCGTCAGGTTGACCAGCCCGCCCAGCGCGGCCCCGAGGCAGTCGACGACCTCCTCGACGATCCGGGCCGCGGCCGGGTCGCCCTCGTGCGCGGCGCCGATGAGCTGGCCCATGGCCCGCCAGCCGGTGCCCTCGAAGACGCCTCCGGCGGCCTTCCACTCCGCGAGCATCGCGTCGGAGCCGATGTACGCCTCGACGCACCCCCGGTTGCCGCACCGGCACTCCCGGCCGCCGCGCTCGATCACCATGTGCCCCCACTCGCCCGCGCTGGAGTGGGCTCCGTAGAGCAGTTGGCCGCCGGTGACGATGCCCAGCCCGACGCCCCGGCCGAGGAGCGCGATGACGGCGTGGTCGGCGCCGCGGGCGCTGCCGAACCACGACTCCGCCCGGGCCTGCATCTTGGCGCCGTTCTCCGCGAGCACGGGGATGGTGCCGGCGTCGCACAGGGACGCGACGGGGACGGGGGGCCAGCCGAGGCTCTGGGCGTAGAGGGTCTGCCGCCCGTCGGCGTCGGTCTCGACCATGCCCGGCAGGCCGAGGCCGATGCCGAGCAGGGTGGGCCACCGGCCGGCGTTGCGGTCGCGCAGCGCCACCAGGGCCTCCTGGAGGTCGGCGCCGATCCGTTCCGGCTCCTCCTCCTTGGCGCCGCCGCGGAACTCCTGGTCGATGCGGTTCATCGCGAGGTCGAACATCTCGACGGCGACGCCGCGTTCGCCGATGTCGGCGCCTATCGTGATCGCGCTCTCGGCGCGCGGACCGATCAGGGTGATGGGACGCCCGCCGCGCGAGGACACCGACCCGCGCTCCTCGACGAGGCCGGCCGTGAGCAGATCGGCCACGAGGTTGGCCGCGGAGGCGGTGGACAGGCCGCTGTCCTTCGCGATGGCGGCCCGCGTGGTCTCCTGCGCCAGGATCACGTGCTTGAGAACAAGCGCCCGGTTGCGTTGCCGCAGGGTGGTGACCGTGGACACCTCGGGAAGGGTGAGAACGGGCCGACCGCCGGGTTCGACGCTCATGAGAGTGGGATCCTATCAGTGGGCGGCGGTCAGGATGAGGGCACGCAGGTGCGCCGTCCGAGTCGCACGGGCGACCAGGCGGTCCCGCCGCCAGGTGATGTCGAACGCCTCCGGCTCGTCGGCGTCGGCCCGCCAGCCGGCCGGCCGGCTCTCGAGCGGGAAGTGCAGCTCCTGCCCGGCCTGGACGGTCACCGGCAGCTCGGTGGCCGCGTTCGTGTCCGTGTCCGTGTCCGCGTACGGCGGTCCGGCGGCGTGGTGCCAGCCGTCGCAGTCCCGCCGCCCGGCGAACCGGTCGCGGTAGGTGGGGGAGTCGTCCACGAACCCCCAGCCGGGAATCCGCAGCGGGGCGCGCCCGAACGCGGCGTTGACGATCTCCGGGCGTTCCTGGCAGGCGCCCAGCTCGACGCGGGCGAGCATGTCCTGGAGGATCTCCCAGGCCCGGCCGGGATCGACGGCCGCGTCCGGGTCGGCGATCAGCTCCCATCCGTCGGGAGGGGTGGCCGAGACCGGGGAGGTGAGGGTGTCGAGCTTCTTCCACGGCCAGAGGTTCCAGCCGATGTCGTGCTGCTCGTACAGGCGGTGGGCGGTGTAGATCCAGTCGGGGGTGTTCTCGCCGCCCTCACCCATGTAGATGGGCAGGCCGAGCCGGTCGCGTACGTCGAGGTACTGCTGGATGCTGGACCGGTCGGGCGGGCACCAGTAGCGGTGGAACTGCAGCGCGGAGTTGGCGTCGAGGACCTCGGTGAAGATGGACCAGTTCGTCGCCCAGTGCGTGCCCTCGTAGATGATCAGATGGTTCTGGTCGATGGCGCGGATCGCCGTGGTCAGGTCCCGGTAGAGGGCGACGAGCTCGTCGGGGTAGACGTGCTGCCACTCGTTGGGCAGGGGCTCATTCAGCAGGTCGTAGCCGAGGACGACGGTGCTGTCCCGGTAGCGCCGGGCGATCTCCTCCCACAGGTGCACGGTCAGCCACCGGTTGCGCGCGTCCATGAACAACTCGGGCCGGCCGGCGGGGGAGTCGTCGATGTTGGTCCCGGTCTGCCCGCCGGGCGCTCCGTGCAGGTCGAGCAGCACCCACAGGCCGTGGCCGCCGCACCAGCGCAGCAGGTCGTCGACGCGGGCGAAGCCGTCGAGGAAGCGGCCGTCCTCGTCGACGAGGCCGCGGGCGTTGAGCGGCAGCCTGACGTGGTCGAAGCCCAGGCGGGCGATGGCGGCGACGTCGTCCTCGGTGATGAAGCCGCCGCGGAACCCGGCCCAGAACGCGGCGGCCCGCTCCGGCCCGACCAGGGACTCGACCCGCCGCTCGATCTGGCGGGGCGAGCTCATCTCGTCACCGAACCTCCACATGTAGCCCTCGGGGAGCAGCCAGTTGCCGAGGCCGACGCCGCGGAGCAGCAGCGGGGCGCCGGAGCCGTCGGACAACCGGGCCCCGCAGGCGTGAACGAAGCCGGTGAAACGATTGATCATGGAGCTTTCCCTTGGTCACTTGAGCCCGGACAGGGTGAATCCCCGCACGATGGAGCGCTGGAAGACGACGAAGACGATCAGGACGGGCACGACCATGAGGGTCGCTCCGGCCATCTGGAGTGAGGGATTGGTCGCGATCTGCCGGTTGAGCAGCGACACCCCGACCGAGAGCGTGTAATACCGCTGGTCGGTGGCGATGATCAGGGGCCAGAGGAAGCTGTTCCACGACCCGATGAAGGTCAGGATGATCTGCACGGCCATGATCGGCCGGCACAGGGGCAGGACGATGTGCCAGAAGACGCGGACCTCTCCGGCCCCGTCGATGCGGGCGGCCTCGATCGTCTCGGTGGGCACGGTGGAGATGAACTGCCGGAACAGGAACACGCTGAACCCCGACACCAGCCCCGGCAGCGCGACCCCGGCGAGGGTGTCGGTCAGCCGCACGCCGTCGAGCAGCAGGTAGGTGGGGATCATGGTGACCTGCACCGGGACCATCATGGTGGCGAGCACCAGGAAGAACAGCGGCCCGCGTCCCCGGAAGCGGAACTTCGCGAACCCGTATCCGGCCATCGCCATGAGCACCACCCCGGTCATGCTGATCAGCACCACCGCGACCGTGTTGACCAGGTAACGGCCGAAGTCCATCTCCTCGAACAGTTGCGTGAAGTACTGCGGGGTGGGTTCCCGCGGCAGTATGCGCGGCGGGTGGCCGACCGACTCCGAGCGCGGCTTGACCGACCCGGACACCATCCAGACAAAGGGGAACGCCGTGATCAGGGCGCCCACGCCCAGCACGGCTCCGATGACCGCGGTCGTGCCGCGGGAGTCAGTGATCCGCATCGAACCTCCGCGCGCGCATCTGGACGAGGGTCGCTCCGGCGATGACCAGGAACAGCACGAGGGTCCCCGCGCCCGCGTAGCCGAACCGGCCGGCGGCGAAGCCCTCCTGGTAGAGGAACAGGGAGATGCTCGTCGACCGGCCGAGCGGCCCGCCCTTGGTGAGGACGTACGGCTCGTCGAAGAGCTGGAGCCAGGCGATGACCGTGGTGACGGTGACGAAGAGGATCGCGAACCGCAGCAGCGGCAGGACGATCGAGGTGATCTTGCGGAGTTCGGAGGCGCCGTCGAGCGCGGCCGCCTCCAGATATTCGCGGGGGATGCCCTTCAGCGCGGCGAGGAAGATGATGATGTTCAGCCCGGTGCCGCGCCACACGGCCACGAGCGCGACCGAGAACTTCACCAGGACGGAGTCGCCGAGCCACTGCGCGGGCGGCAGCCCGACGAGCGACAGCAGGTGGTTGAGCAGCCCGAACCGGGTGTTGTAGAGGTAGCCCCAGACGAGGGAGACCGCGACGATCGCGGTCACGGCCGGCACGAAGTAGAAGGCCCGCAGCGCGCGGAAGAAGCGGTTCTCGCTCCGGTTGAGCAGCAGCGCCACGGCCAGCGAGGCCACCACCACGGCCGGGACCCCGAACACCGCGTAGATCCCCGTGTTGGCCAGGGCCTGCCAGAAACCGTGGTCGGCGAGCAGCTCGCGGTAGTTCTCCAGGCCGACGAACCCGACGTTCGCCCAGTCGGCCAGTCCTGCCAGGTCCAGGTCGGTGACGCTGACCAGCAGGGCGACCACGACCGGCAGGACGCCGAAGGCGAGCAGCAGGAGCAGCGCCGGAGCGATGAAGGCGTAGGGGGCGATGGGGGGTTTCATGGCGGCTCCCTGCGCTGCTCAGCGGGCCGGTGTGCCGTCGGTCGCCGCGTACAGGCCGCGCAGGGCCGTGTCGCGGTTCGCGCCGGTCAGGACGATGGCGTTCAGGGTGTCGAGCAGCGCTTTGCCGGTCTCTCCGTCCCAGTTGGGGACCTGCGGCAGCGGCCTGGCGTCGTCGAGCTGCTTCGAGTACACCTTGGCCGCCGGGTCCGGGGAGCGCCGGACCTCGCCGAGCGCGGACCTCGCGGCGGGGAGCTGGCCGTCGAGCCGGTACCAGGTGAGCTGCGTACGCGGGTCCGCCAGGTAGTCGAGCAGGCGCAGCGCGCCGTCCCGGTCGTCGGTGGTGCCCCACACGCCCAGGTTGGAGCCGGCCAGCAGGGACGTGCGCGTGACGTCGCCGGGGGTCAGCGCGATCGCCCACTTCCCCGCGAGCTCCGGCGCGGCCGAGGCGATCGCGCCCGCCAGGTAGGGGCCGGAGACCAGCATGGGCGTGACGCCGGAGACGAAGCCCTGGACCTGGTCGAAGTCGGTGTCGGCGGGCACGCTCCGGTCGGCGTACATGCCGGTGTAGAGGTCGACGGCCTTGCGGAACGCCGGGGTGTCGAACGCGATCTCGCCGTCGGCGTTCACGATGTGGCCGCCCATGGCCCAGGTCATGATGACGGGCAGGGCGCTGTCCCATTGCGGGATGAAGTAGCCGAACGCGCCCGCGCCCCGGGAGGCCAGCAGCCTGGCGTCGGCGCGGACCTGGTCCCAGGTCTCCGGCGGCCTGGTGATGCCCTTCGCGGCCAGGACGTCGGTGCGGTAGAACAGCACGCGGGTGTCGCTGACCCACGGGACGCTCACCGCCTTCCCGCCCGCCTTCCCATCGGCGGCGGGAAGGCCGCCGAGGAAGTTCCGGGCGGTCAGGTTCGCGTGACCCTTCAGCGTCTCCTCGTCGAGCTCCAGCAGCGCGCCGGAGCCGGCGATGACCCGCGCCTTCGACAGGCCGATCTGCAGGACGTCGGGCCCCCTGCCGGAGGCGACGGCCGTGGTGAGCTTCTGATCGGCGGAGTCCCACGGGATGGCCACGGTGTCGACGCCGATGCCGGTCCTGTCGGTGAAGGGCCTGACCAGCTCCTGGAAATGGGCCGAGCTGTCGCCCATGATCCAGACGGTCAGCTCCCGGTCGGCTCCCCCTCCGGACTCCGAGCAGGCCGCGAGCATGATGAGGCTCACGGCGAGGATGGGGGCGACGGGTGCGGGGCGAAGTCTTCTCATCGGACGTTCCCTCTCAGGCGGCGGGAACGGCGTCCAGATCCTGGACGCCGCCGTGCGCGACGATGAGGTCGCGGTACCAGTGCGCGCTGAGCCGGGGGATGCGTTGCTGAGTGCGGTGATCGACGTGGACGACGCCCAAGCGCTTGCTGTACCCCTCGGCCCATTCGAAATTGTCCATGAAGGACCACACGAAGTAACCGCGCAGATCGACGCCGTCGGACAGGGCGCGGGCGGCGGCGGTGAAGGAGCCGCTGAGGTGGTGGACGCGATCGAGGTCGCGGATCTGGCCCGAGGGGGCGGCGCCGGCGGGGTGGCCGGTGCCGGTCTCGGTGACGTAGAGGGGCAGTGCGGTGAAGTCGGAGGCGACGCGTGTCAGGACCCGGTGCAGGTGGGCGGGTGCGAGGGCGGGGCGTTCGCGTACCCCGAAGGGGGCCGCCGGGTCGTGGCCGGCGATCACCGGGCGGCCGTGGCTGATCCCGGCGAAGTCGGTGGGCGTACTGATGATCTCCAGGTCGCCGGTCCGCAGGTGGGCCCACAGGCCCATCGGGTCCACGCAGTCCAGCGTGAGCGGGTCGTGGCGGCCCCGGTAGATCGGGTCGAGGAACAGGCGGTTCGTGATGGCGTCCAGCCGGTCGGCCGCGGCGCGGTCCGCCGCTGAGTCGCCCGCCGCGGTGACGTGGGTGACGGTGTTCGTGATCCCGACCTCGGCGGACGGGGCCGCCTCGCGGATGGCGAGGGTGGCCAGGCCGTGGGCGAGGGCCAGGTGGTGCGCGGCGGCGACGGCGGCGGTCAGGTCGGTCCGGCCGGGGGCGTGCTTGCCGTATCCGTAGCCGAGCAAGGCCGAGGACCACGGCTCGTTGAGGGTGATCCAGCGGGTCGCGAGGTCGCCGAGCGCCGTCACCGTCAGCCTGGCGTACTCGGCGAAGCGCCGGGCGGTCTCCCGCTCCGCCCACCCGCCCCCGGCCTCCAGCGCGGCCGGCAGGTCCCAGTGGTAGAGGGTGACGAACGGCTCGATGCCGCGGGCCCGCAGCCCGGCCAGCACCTTCCGGTAGAAGGCCACCGCCTCCGGGTTCAGCTCGCCCCGGCCGTCCGGCTGCAGCCGGCTCCAGGACACGGACAACCGGTAGCCGCCGACCTTCAGGGAGGCGAGCAGGTCGAGGTCGGCCTCCCACCGGTGGTAGTGGTCGCACGCCACGTCGCCGGTGTCCCCGCCGCGGATCGCGCCGCGCCTGCGGGAGAAGGCGTCCCAGATGGACCTCCCACGGCCGCCCTGGTCGACCGCGCCCTCGATCGGGTACGCCGCCGAGGACAGCCCCCAGGCGAACCCGTCGGGAAAGGCGCGTACGTCGAGGCGGTCCTTCGTCCCGGGCTTCGCGTACATGACGGCATCCTCCGCGCTTTCATTTGATGCGGCTTAGGCTAAGCCGTGGACAAAGTCCGCGCAAGGGTGGAGCATCGCAACTGTCACCGATCCAGGAGGGGAAAATGGATCATCGTTGGCAGGCCGCCGCACTGGCCGCCGTGCTCACCGCCGCCACCCTCGTGACGACCGCGCAGCCCGCGGCCGCCTTCGACAGCACCGACTTTCTCAAGGTCAGCGGCTCGGTGCTGAAGAAGGACGCCGGCACGGGAGCCACGGTCGGGCTCCGGGGCACCAACCTCGGCGGCTGGCTCGCCGCCGAGGACTGGATGTCCCCGCTAGGGGAGTTCGCGCTCGACAGGACCGGCTGGGCGGCCACCGCCTCGGCGGGTGACGCCGCGCTCGCCATCGACGGCGACGACACCACCCGCTGGACGACGAGCGCCCCGCAGAGCGGCGGCGAGTGGCTGCGCGTGGACCTGGGCGCCGTGTCACGCTTCGACCGGATCGCCGTCAACCACACCGACTTCGCGGCCGGTGACGTCGCCCGCGCCTTCACGGTCGAGGTCTCCTCGAACGGCACGACGTGGACGGGCGTCCCCATCAGTGCGCGGAACGGCGCGAGCCAGGTCACCACGGCCACCTTCGCCCCCGTGACCGCCCGCCACATCCGTGTCACGCAGACCGGCAGCAGCGCCGTGGACTGGTGGTCGGTCGGCGAGTTCAACGTGTTCAACGACGCGGCCTCGTTCAACCCCGCGCAGTGGACCGCGACGGCGTCCGGCGGCACGGCCGCCGCCGCCATGATCGACGGAAACCTGGCCTCCCGCTGGACCACCAACGCCGACCAGGCGTCCGGCGAGTGGGTCCGGCTCGACCTGGGCGCCCGGATGACGATCAACCACGTCGCGCTCGACACGCAGAAGAACACCACCTCGGAGAACGACTTCCCGCGCGCCTACACCGTCCGGCTCTCCGACGACGGCTCCACCTGGAGGCAGGTCGCCACCGGCACCGGGACCGTCAAGGCGACGAACATCAGCTTCCCGGCCGCCGCCGGCCGCTACATCCGGATCGACCAGACGGGCACGGGCGACAAGTGGTGGTCGATCGGTGAGATGTCGGTGGCGCTCAACAACGACGACTACGGCCTCCAGCTCACCCTCGACCAGCGCTTCGGCGCCGCCGGCGCGCAGGAGATCCGCGACGCGCACCAGGACGCCTGGATCACCGAGACCGACTTCGACCGCATCGCCGCCCTGGGCGTGAACTACGTCCGCCTGCCGATCGGCTGGATGACGCTGCTCGACACCGACGGCACCTGGAAGGCGGACCCCTGGACCAGGATCGACTGGGCGGTGGACCGGCTCGCGGACCGTGGCATCTACACCCTGCTCGACCTGCACACCGTCCCCGGCGGCGGCTGCCCGTGGGCCAGTTGCGGGCGCATCGGCATCGATCCCAACGGCTTCTGGGGCAGCGCGACGTACCAGGACTGGGTGCAGGACATCTGGGAGGCGATCGCCACCCGGTACGAGGGCGATCCCGCCGTCGCCGGCTACGACCTGATCAACGAGCCGCTGCTCTACTCCAGGTCAGAGGAGGCCGAGGACGCCGACGACGTCGCCGTGAAGAGCGCCTACTACGACCGCCTCTACGACGCCGTCCGCGCCATCGACCCCGACCACGTGATCGTGATGGGCGCCTTCTTCGGGTACGACCGCATCGCCCCGCCCTCGACGTACGGCTGGACCAACGTCGTCTACGAGCTCCACCCGTACGACATGCCGAACGCCAAGGACTGGGCCGCGCAGAACCAGCTCGTCACCAACCACCTCGCCGGCCTGCCCGGCCTGCTGGCCTCGCCCGGCGTCCCCGTCCTGTACGGCGAGTACGCCCTGTACTCCTACGACGACGTGTGGGCCCGCTGGATGGCCGGCATCAACGCGCGGCAGCAGTCCTGGTCGAGCTGGACCTACAAGGTCAGGGGCAGCGACGCCGACGGCCAGCGCTACTGGGGCGTCTACTACGACCGGCCCGCCCCGGTCCCGGTGATCAACAGCGACGGCTCCGCCACGTTCACCGAGAAGCTCCAGCGCTTCGACACCGGCACCTTCACCAGGAACGACCGGCTGGCGGCGACCATCACCAAGTACGCCGGCGGCCTGTCCACCTTCACCCCCGTCGCCGTCGGCAGGGCCGGCTGGACGGCCACCGCGTCCTCGACCGGCGGCAGCGGGACGCCGGCCGGCGGCATCGACGGGAACGGCTCGACCCGCTGGAACAGCGGCGCCGACCAGGTCCCCGGCCAGTGGTATCGGATCGACATGGGCTCCCCGCGCACGATCGCGATGGTGATCCTGCAGACCCCGGTGGCCATCAAGGACGACTATCCGCGCGGCTACGAGCTGCAGTTCTCCCTGGACGGCAACGCGTGGACGACGGTGGACGCGGGGCTCGGCTTCGGCTGGAAGCAGACGATCAGCGTGTCCCCGCAGACCGCCCGCTACGTGAGGTTCACGCAGACCGGCACGGGCGACAAGTGGTGGTCGATCGACGAGATCACCATGTACTCCTCGTACTGACCGCCGGGCCCTGGAGACGGCCGGCGAGCTGTCCCCGCGCGGTCACGCCGAGCTTGCGGAACATTCCCGACAAGTAGGAGCCGACCGTGCGGGGCGACAGATGGATCCGCGCGGCGATCTCCCGGTTCGACAGCCCCGCCGCGGCGAGCTCCGCGATGCGCAGCTCCCGCGGCGAGAGGACGTCCTCGGCCTGGCTGCGCCCGCCCTCGCCCCCGGCCGTCCCGTCGCGCTCGACGTCGGCCCAGAAGGGAGCCCCGAGCGGGCGCAGCGTCTCACGGGCCGCGTCCCGCGCGGCCCGTGACTCGGCGAAACGGCGGTGGCGCCGCAGCCACGCCGCGTACGCCAGCCGGGTCGTCGCCTCCACCAGCGGCCAGCGGGCCAGGTCCAGGCTCAGCGCCGCCCGGAACAGCTCCTCGGCCTCGGCGTCCCCGGCCAGCACGGCCCGCGCGTACGGGAGCTGCACGTGCAGCAGCTCGGCGGGCGCGATACGGGCGACGTCCTCCAGGTTGTCCAGCGCCGAACGGGCCTCGTCCAGGAGGCCGACGCCCACGGCCGCGGTGACATAGGGGATCACGGCGGCGAACGCCTCCCGGCCCAGGCCCGAGATCGGCTTGGCGAACAGCGGCCGCAGCTCCTCATGGGCCAGGTCGTGGCGTCGCGCGGCCAGCCAGCCGAGCCCTCTGGCCAGCCGGACGCCCGCCACCAGGTCGAAGCGGCGCGTCCCGTCGGCCCTGGCCGCCAGCTTCAGCGCGCGCTCGGTGTCGCCGCGCAGCCCGGCGGCCACGGCCTCCGCGGCCATGAGCGCGTCGGCCCAGCCGGGCTGCCGCGTCTCGGCCAGCACCCGGTGCGCCTCCTCGGCCACCCGCGTGGCCCGCTCCCAGCCGCCGAGCAGGCACAGGTTCGTCATCCGCAGGACGAGGGCCTGCGCCAGCGGCCCGGCGCGGCCCTGGTCGCGCAGCGTGGGCTCGGCCCTGACGAGCAGGGTCCCCGCCCTGACCGGGTCGCCGATCGCGTGCGCGGCCACGCCGAGCAGCCGCAGGCCCTCCGCGTCGGGCAGATCCGCCACGGCGGCGGTGGCGGGCAGCCGCTCGGCCACCGCCTGGTTCCTGAGCACGGGCTCGGCCAGCGCGAGCGCCGCGATGTGCCGGGGGTCGGCCGTGCTCCCCGGGACGGCGGCGGCCAGCGCGTCGGCGGTCGCGGCCACGATGGCCTGGGCGGCCGGGCCGGGAGCGGTCCGCTGGATGCGGAGCGCGGCCCCCAGCAGCAGGTCGAGCGCCACCCCGGGGTCGGTGGCGGCGGCCCGCCTGGCGATGGCGCACAGCCGGGTGACGCGCGCCGGGTCGGGCCGGGTGTCCTCGTCGCAGACGTCGCGGAGCCACTCCATCCTGGTCTGGTCGGCCACCGTGAGCCCCGCGTGCGCGGCGGCGTCGAGGAGGTCGTGGACGAGGTGCGGCCGGCCGAGCCCGTACGCGTACTGGGCGGCGGCGAGCAGCCTGCGGGCCCGTACGACGCGGTCGGTGGTGAGGCGGGCCGCCAGCTCCAGCGCCCAGACGACGGGGGCGACGCCACGACGGTTCGGCGTGGCGGGACGCACGTCGGCCAACTGGCCGGCCAGCTCGTCCGCCCGATCGGCGGGCAGGCCGGCGGGCGCGCCCTCTGGTCCTGTGACGGACTGGGCGTGGTGCCAGATGCGCCGGTGCGGTTCCGTGGTGAGGACGCGTGCCAGGGCGTCGTGGGCGGCGCGCAGCCGGGCGGGGGGCTCCGCGCCCAGGACGGCGGCGCGTACCACGGGGTGCGGGAAGCGGAGCGCGGTGCCCTCCAGGTGGACGAGGCCGGCCGCCGCTGCGGTGTCGAGGTCGGTCATGACCTCGCGGCCGGCCAGGTGTGCGGCGGCGGCCAGGATCTCCGGCAGGTCGCCGACGTAGTCCACGGCCGCGACCAGCAGCGCGTCTCTGGCGGGGGACGGGAGCGCGGCGAGCCCGCCGGCGAACGCCTCCGTCAGCCGGGGCGTCACCGGCGGGGACGTCCACGAGGCCGCCGGGCCGCGCTCCCGCCAGGCGAGGGGGAGCTGGGTCAGGGCGAGCGGGTTGCCGCGCGCCACGCGCAGGACGCGTTCGCGGGCGGTGACCGTGAGGGCGGGCGCCTGGCGTTCGAGCAGCACACGCGAGGTGCCGTCGTCCAGCGGCCGGATCTCCAGCGCGTGGGGCGGCTCGGTGCCGGCGCGTGTGGTGGCGGCCGATGTGCGCGCGGTGGCGACCAGGACGACGGGGTCGTGGCCCAGGCGGCGGGCGACGAAGCGCAGCGCCTCCCACGAGGGCCGGTCGAGCAGGTGCGCGTCGTCCACCGCGAGCAGCAGCGGGCGCTCCGGCGCGCACGCCGTCAACAGGGTGAGCGCCGCCACGGCCACGGCGGGCGGCTCCGGCGCCGATTCCGGGGCTCCGTGCAGCGCCGCCCCGAGCAACGCCCGCTGCGACTCCGGCAACCCCCGCGCCTCACCGATCACCGGGCCGAGGAGCTCGCGAAGCCCCGCGTACGGCGGCGCGCCGCCGCTCACCCCGGTGACGTGCAGGACCTGCGCCCGTGCCACGCGGGCGCGGGCGGTCGCGGCCCGCAGCAGCGACGTCCTGCCGATGCCCGGCTCGCCCAGCAGCGTGATCGCCCCGCCGCCCCTCGGCAACCGGCCGACCAGCTCGTCCAGGATCGCCAGCTCACCGTCCCGTCCCAGGAGTTGCGGGTTGCGCATGCGGCCCCCTGTCATCCGAGCTCTGCCGCGATGGTACGCATGACGGCCGCGCCGACCTAGCGTCAAATGACTGCCGGGAAGGTCATTCTCCGGGCGGATCGGCGGCGAGCCGTTCCAGACGGGAGGCGAGCTGGGCCCGGGTGGTGATGCCGAGCTTGGGGAAGATCCGGTACAGGTGGCTGCCGATCGTCCGGGGCGACAGGTGCAGCCGCTCGCCGATCTCCCTGTTCGACAGGCCGTCGGCGGCGAGCCTGGCGATCTGCAGCTCCTGCGCCGAGAGCGTGCCGAGCACGGCGGGCCCCGGCTCGGCCGCCCGCTCGCCCGCCGAGCGCAGCTCCGCACGCGCCTGGTCGGCCCACGCCGTCGCGCCCATGAGGTCGAAGGCGGTCTGGGCCGAGCGCAACGGCATGCGGGACTCGGCGTCGCGCCGGCGCGGGTGCCGGCGCAGCCAGCCCCCGTAGGCCAGCTTCAGCCTGGCGCGGACGAGCGGCCAGCGGCTCAGGTCCTGGCGCAGCGCCGCGTCGTACAGCTTCTCCGCGTCGGAGTCGTCGGCGAGGACGGCGCGGGCGTACAGGAGCTGGGTGCGCAGCAGCGGCGCGGGGGTGACGAGCGCCGTCCGTTCGAGCTCGGCGAGCACCCGGCGGGCGTCGGGGAGCCGGCCGCCGTGCAGGGCGGCCTCGGCGAGGAACATGACGCCGCCGAACGACTCGCGCGGGTGGTGGCTCGGGTCGGCCGGATCGTACGGCCTGCGCAGCTCCTGGTACGCCTGCTCGTACTCCCCGGCCACCAGCCGGGCCACGCCCTTCGCCAGCCGGGCGCAGCACAGCAGGTCGCCGGCCCCGTCGCGCCCCGCCGCGGCCTCGGCCACGCCGGCCAGCTCCAGGGCCCGCCCGGTCTCGCCGCGCACCGCGTACCACAGGGCGGTCTGGGCCGTGGCGGCCGTCTCCCAGAGCGGCTGCCCGGTCTCGGCGGCCAGGTGGCGGGCCTCTTCGGCGGACGTGCCCGCGCGGTCCCAGTCGCCGGTGTACAGGTGGCCCGCGCTGCGCAGAGTGAGCACCTGTGCCAGCAGCCCGAGCCGGCCCTCCTCGCGCAGGCGCGGCTCCGACCTGCTGAGGATGTCGGTCGCGCGGGGCAGGTCGCCGATGGCGTGGGCGGCCTGGCCGAGCAGGTGCAGGGCGACCGCGTCGAGGGCGCCGGCCGGCAGCGCGGCCGAGAGCAGGTCGTGGACGGCCGCGCCGCGCCGGATCGGCTCGGCGAGCGCGACGGCGGCGACGCGGCGGGCGTCGGTCCGGGGCAGGGGGAGGGCGTCGGCGGCGTCGGCGACCGTCGCGCGGCCCCGGGGTCCGGCACCGGTCCACCAGCAGCGCATGGCCGCCCCGTAGAGCAGGCCGAGCGCCAGGTCCCGGTCGCCCGAGCCGGCCGAACGGGCGGCGGTCGCGCACAGTTCGGCGACACGGTCCTCGTCGCCCGGAGTGCCGTCGCTGAAGATCTCCTTCAGCCATTCGAGCCGGGCCCGGTCCTGCTCGGGCAGCTCGTTGCGGGCCGCCTCGGTGACCAGCCGCTCCACCAGCTCGGGGCGGCCGAGGGTGAAGGCGTGCCCGGCGGCGAGCAGCAGCCGCCGTCCTCTGCCGGCGGGGTCGGTCGTGAGCTGTGCCGCGCGCTCCAGCGCCCAGACGGCCGCGGTGACCGACCCCTGTCGCAGTGAGGCGGTGTGGCCGGCCTCCAGCTCGTCGGCCACGTGGTCGTCGGGGCCGAGCGTGGACTGGGCGCGGTGCCAGGCGCGCCGGAGCGGGTCGCCCGCCAGGGCCCGCGCCAGGGCGGCGTTGGCCGCCAGCCTGCGGGTCAGCGGCTCCAGCCCCAGCACGGCGGAGCGTACGAGGGGATGCTGGAAACGCACCCGGGGGCCGTCGAGGCGCAGCAGCCGGGCCCTGACGGCGGGATCGAACACGGTCGTGGTCAGCGGTCGCCCGGCCAGCGTGGTGGCGGCGGCGAGGATCTCCGGCAGCTCGTCGCCGTAGTCGACGGCCGCGGCGAGCACGGCGTCCCTGGTGGCCGGCGGCAGGACGGCGATCCGGCCGGCGAACGCGCGTTCCAGCCGTGCGGTCAGGGGCGGCCGGGGCGTGGCGCTGTCCGGCCCCGGGCCGCCGCGTGCCTGCCAGGCGTCGGCGAGCTCCAGCAGCGCGAGCGGGTTGCCCTGCGACGCGCGGACGATCCGGTCCCGGTGCGCGGTGCCGAGACCGGGGGCGCAGGCGAGCAGGAGTTCTCCGGCCGCCGCGTCGCCCAGCCCGGCGAGCGGGAGCTCCGGCAAACCGGCGGAGACGAAGGGGCTCACGTGGCCGTCCCGCACCGTCGCGACGATCAGCACGGGGTCGCGGTCCACGCGGTGGGCGACAAAGGCCAGCGCCTCCTGCGTCTCCTGGTCGAGCCAGTGCAGGTCGTCGAGCGCCACGACGACCGGGCGATCCTCCGCCAGCCCCAGCAGCAGGTTCAGCACCGCCAGGGCCACCGTGAACGCCTCCGGCGGCGGCCCGTCGCACAGGCCCAGGGCCGACAGCAGAGCCTCGCGCTGCGGCTCCGGCAGCGGGCGCGCCGTCCGGATCACCGGCCACAGGAGCTGGTGCAGCCCGGCGAACGGCAGCACGGACTCCGACTCCACCCCCGCCGCCTCCAGGACGCCGTGGCCGGCCGCGGCGGCCGGCTCCACCGCCGCCCGCAGCAGCGACGACTTGCCGCTGCCCGCGTCGCCGCGGATCAGCAGGGCTCCGCCCCGGCCGGGCAGGCCCCCGACCAGCCTGCCCAGCGTCTCCAGCTCGGCGTCCCTGCCCACCAGCGTGGCGTCCATCGGCATCGAGGCTCCTTCGGATTCGCCCCAGATGGTCATACCTTAAGAGCGGGGCCGGGTGAACTCCTCGACACGACTTCGGCGGTGGGATGTGATCGTTGGCCGTGAACGCGAGTCCGCGCTCATCGAGGAGTTCCTGCGGCCGCGCGACTCCGGCGGGCCCGCGGCACTCGTCGTCCGCGGCGACGCGGGGCTGGGCAAGACCGCCCTCATCGACGACGCCGTACGCCGGTCGCGGCCCGGCGGCGGCGTGCTCAGGGCACACGGCTACCAGGGGGCGGCCGGGCTGCCGTTCGCCGCGCTGCACCAGCTCCTGCGCCCCGCGCTCGGCGGCGTGGACGCTCTGCCGGGGCGGGAGCGGTCGGTGCTGCGTGCCGCGTTCGCCATGGAGAGCGCGGGGACGCCGCCCGGTCCGGCAGCGGTGGCGGGGGCGACGCTGGCGCTGCTGTCCGGCCTCGGCGAGTCCGTCCTGCTCGTGGTCGACGACGTCCAGTGGTGCGACCGCGCCTCGCTCGACGTGATCGGCTCCGCCGCCCGGCAGGCGACCGGCCGGCGGCTCACCGTCCTGTCCGGCACCCGCGGCCCCACGCCCTTCGGCGGGAGCGCGGGCGAGCCGCGGTTCGGCTCGTCGTCCGGTGCGGGTGTGCTCGGGTCGTTGCCGTCCGACGCGGATGTGGCCGAGCTGTGGCTCGGGCCGCTGCCGTCCGACGCGGCGGAGCTGTTGCTGAGCCTGCAGCCGGGGGCTCCCGAGGGGACGTCCGCCCGGCGGCTGCTGCGTGAGGCGGGTGGGAATCCTCTCGCGATCATCGAGCTGGCCAGGGCGGCCGGGTCCTGGACGGGTGCCGTGGCGTACCGGCCGGATGAGCCGCTCCCGCTCACCGAACGCCTGGAGAAGCTCTACGCCGCCCAGCTCGCGGACCTGCCACCCGAGGCGCGAGACCTGCTGGTCACCATGTCGGCGGCCGACGACGGCGAGCGGTCGGCCGTGCTGAACGCGCCCCCGCCCGGCCCGGCGCAGGCTCTGGCCGTGGCGGTGGATGCCGGGCTGGTCACGCTCGCGGACGACGGTCCCGCCTTCCGGTATCCGCTGATCCGGTCCGCGGTCTACCGGTCGGTCTCCTTCGAGGAGCGCCGGCGGGCGCACCTGAGCCTGGCCGGCGCGCTGAAGGACGACCCCGACCGGCGAGCCCGGCACCTGGCGGCCGCCGCGGACGGCGCGGACGAGGAGATCGCCGCGCTCCTGGAGGCCGCGGCCGACAGGGCGGAACGGAGGGGCGCGCCCGCCGAGGCCCTCGCCGCCATGGAACGCGCCGCCCAGCTCACCCCCGGCGGACGGGCGCGCGCCGCGCGGCTGGTCAAGGCCGCCCAGTTCGCCCTCTACCTCGAACGGGCGGACAAGGTCGAAGAGCTCGCCGCCACCGTGACCGCGCTGACCGACGATCCCGGGGTGCTCGCCCAGGTGCCGCCGCTGGTGGGCTGGGCCGTCTCCCACAGCGGGCGCCAGGACGCGGCCATGGCCCTGCTCCTCCCCGCCGCCGAGGCCGCCGCCGCCGCCGAGGTCGGCCACACCCCGTCCGCCGCGCTGGCCACGCTGGGGATCGCGGGCCGCGTGGCGCTCTATTCGGGCCGCCGCACGCACGGCGAGCAGATCCGGCGCGTGCTCTCGCTGATCACCAAGCTGCACGGGCCGGACGACCCGATCACGCCGTGCGGGCCGGACGATCCGATCGTGTTCTGGGTGTCGGCCTGCACCGACCTGCCGGCGGCGCGCGAGGCCGTACGGGCGGCGCTCGCACGCGACCGGGCCGCTCCACGCCAGGACTTCTCCGGCCACCTGCTGCTGGGCATGATGGCGGCCTTCGGCGACTTCCCCGCCGCCGCCGTCGAGGTGCTCGGCCCCCTGCTCGACCCCGAGATCGAGGCCGCCCCGCTGGCCGTCAACGGCTCGTTCCTGACGATGTACGGCTTCGCCTGCCTGGACGCGGGCCGCTGGGACAAGGCCGAATCGGTGGCCGGACACGCCCTGCGGATCGCCGCCGAGACGCCCCCGCCCCCGTCCCCGCCCCCGTCCCCGCCCCCGGCGCAGGCGCTGAAGGCCACGCTGGCCGCCCTGCGCGGGCAGAGCGAGGAGGCGCGCGCGCTGGCTCATCAGACCCTGGCCGGCACCGACGTACAGAATCGCCTGGTCACCGTGCGCTGCGAGCGGGCGCTCGGCCTCGCCGCCACCGCCGTCGGCGGTCACGAGGCGGCGTACAACCACTTCAGGCACCTGTTCACCAGCACCGGCGAGCCCGTGCACGACCACCACTCCTACTACGCGCTGGCCGACCTCGCCGGGGCCGCGGCGCTCACCGGGCACGTCGAGGACGCCGGTCACGTGCTCGAGGCGGCGACCGCCGACCTGTCCGGACGTCCCACGGAGCGGTTCGGCCTGCTGATCGGCATGGCGCGCGGCCTGCTGGCCGACTCCGACGAGGACGCGACCCGCCACTTCGAGACCGCACTGGAGCAGCCCCTGGACGGCCAGTGGCCGTTCGAACGAGCGCGTGCCCACCTCGAGTACGGCCAGCGGCTGCGCCGCGGACGCCATACCCAGCGAGCCAGGGCGGAGCTGTCCACCGCGCTCGACGTCTTCGAGCGCCTGGGCGCGCGGCCATGGGCGGAGCGCGCCCGGATCGAGCTGCGCGCGGCGGGCGTACGGCCGGACGGCCCGGCAGGGTCGCGCCTGGCCCTGCTCACGGCGCAGGAGCTGCAGATCGTCCGGCTCGCCGGCCAGGGGCTGACGAACAAGGAGATCGGGGAGCGGCTGTTCCTGTCGCACCGGACGGTCAGCAGCCACCTCTACCGGATCTTCCCGAAGCTGGGCATCTCCACCCGCGCCCAGTTGCACGCCTTCGTGGCCGACGACGGTGAAGCAGTCGATTAACTGAAGAGCGGCGTCCGCTCGGGCTCCTAGTCTGCGTGAAGCAGGAGAGACCCCGAAGCGGAGGGCAGAACCGATGCGCATGACGCAGAAGCGGCGACCGCGCCCGAAGAGCCGCCGGGGCGCGCTCGACCTGCGGACGCCGTCCGGCAAGTCCCTCCCCTACTGAGGACGCTGGACGCCCTTCGCAGCCAGACATTCGCCCACCCGTCCCCGGAGGACCCCGTGGACCCGCGCAAGGTTCAGAACGATCGTCTGCAAGCGCTGATCAAGAAGGCGGCCTGGAGCGGCCAGGGCCTCGCGGAGGCGGTGAACGCCGTCGGCAGGGAGGCCAATCTGCCGCTCGGCTACACCCGCTCCTCGGCCGGGCAATGGCTCGCGGGCATGACCCCCCGGAGGCCCGTGCCCCACATCGTGGCCGAGGCGCTCTCCCGGCGGCTGGGCCGCCCGGTCACGCCCGCCGAGGCGGGCTTCGACGAGAGCGGCCCCGAGGACGGCGAGAGCCCGCTCGACCGGCTGATCGCGCTGGCCGTGGCGGCCGATCCCGTCAACGTGGGCACGTCCCCCTACCGCGTCTACCACCTGTCCGGGTGCCCGCGGGACGCGCTGCCGCCGGTGTCCGCGCCGCCGGACGCGCTGGGAGGCTCCGTACGCGTCGGGCGCAAGGACGTCGAGTCGGCCGAGGTGATGCTCCGGCTGTTCACCGACGCCGACGCGGCGGGCGGCGCGGGCCACGTCCGTGTCGGGCTCAGCCTCTACCTGGCCAACACCATCGCCCCGATGCTGGCCGCGGCCCCGGAGGAGGTCCGCGCGGAGCTGTTCTCCGTGGCGGCCCGGCTGGGCTACCTGTGCGGCGTGATGTGCTACTACGACGAACTGCAGGGCTTCGCCCAGCAGTACTTCCTGGTCGCGCTGCGGCTCGCCGCCGAGGCGGCGGAGAGCGGCGTCCAGGCCCGGGTGCTGTGCGCCATGAGCGTGCAGGCGGGGGCGCTGGGCCACCACGACCACGCGCTCGGCCTGTCCCGCGCCGCCGTGGACACCGCGGCCGGCGGCCTGCCTCCGCAGGAGTTCGCGAGGGTGCTCAGCCAGCGCGCGGTGGCGCGCGCCGCGGCCGGGGAGACCAACGGCGCCCTGGCCGACATGGCGGCGGCGCAGGCGCAGCTCAAACGGGCCGGCGGCGGCACGGGCACACCCGCGGCGACGCTGGCCTACCAGCGGGGCCTGATGCTGGCGCTGCTCGGCGACACGTCGAAGGCCATCGCGCAGATGGAGATCTCCGTACACCACCGCCCCGCCACCGAACGCCACTTCCGCGCCATCACGCTGTCCCGCATCGCCGGCCTCCAGCTACGCCACGGTCATCTGGAGGAGGCCGTCGCGACCTGGCACCGCTTCCTCGACGACTACCCGGCCATCAACTCCGGCCGCGCCCGCGCCGCGCTCGCCGTCCTGCAGTCCGGGGTGCGGCCCTACCGGGGCATCCCGTCGGCCAGGGCGCTGCTGGCCAGAGCCCTGTCCCTGCAGCAGCGGCTGCCGCACCTGACGGCGGGCCCGCGGACGGCCCCCGCCTTCCCGTCACGGGTCACCGACGTCCGGGTAGGATTCCCCGGATCCCCCCAACCCGCCTAGAAATCACGCGAACCGTGAACCTGATCGGCCTCCCGACCGACTGAGCGGGGTGACGGGAGGGCGAGATGACCGACGAACTGCTGGTGGTGCGCGCCCAGTTGGGCGAGCAGCCGGCGATGACCGAACTGGTGGCCCGCTGGCGGGTGCCGGTGTGGACGTACGTGCGGCGCATGCTGGACGCCGAGCGGGCCGACGACGTCAGTCAGGAGATCTGGCTGGCCGTGGTCCGTGGCCTGCCCCGGCTGCGGGAGCCCGACCGGTTCGCGCCCTGGCTGTTCATGATCGCCCGGCGCTCGGTGATCGACCGCCTGCGCGGCCAGTACGCCCGCGAACGACGGGAGTTCGCCGCGGGCGACGTGGTGACCGATGACCCGGTCGAGGCCATGATGGACCGCGCCGAGCTGATCAGCGCCCTGTCGGCCCTGCCGTTGCTGGAGCGGGAGGTCCTCGTCCTGTTCTACCTGGAGGACATGCCGGTGGAGGACTGCGCGCAGATCTGCCAGGTCCCGGCCGGCACGGTCAAGTCCCGGCTGGCCCGGGCCCGTCGGCTGTTGCGTGCGCATCTGGAGGAGAAGGGATTCCGGCGATGAACGAGGAGGAGCCGCGGCTGTCGGCGGCGGAGCTGATCGAGCGGCTGGAGCCGTCGCTGGCGCCGCGCAGGCGCGTCCGCGCGGTGGCCGCGCTGCTGGCCGGGCTGGCCGGCACGGTGTTCCTGGCCGCGCTGTGGGGGAGCGAGCCCGGCCCGCTGCCGGGCCGAACCAACCTGGCGTTCGCGCTGTTCACCGCGTTCTGCCTGGCCTGGGCGGGCTACGGCGGGTGGCTGCTGGGGCGCCGGGTGCCGCTGTTCGCGACCGACCGGGTGATCGCCGCCTGGATCGCGCTGGCCGCCTCCGTCACCACCACCGCGATCGTGGCCGTCGTGGCCGCTCAGCGCGGCAGTGGCCTGGGCGTGGCGCTGTCCACCGGAGGGCTGTTCGTCGCGGTGTCGGCCGCGCTGGCCGTGCGCGCCCACGCCCGGAGGGCCGCGCTGCTGCGCCGCAAGCGGGAGCTGACCGGCGGAGCCGAGTCGTGAACACCCAGGAGGGGTGGCTCCCGGCGGGTGTCACCCGGCGAGGACCCTGCTGAGGGCCTCCTGTACGGCGGTGCCGACCGTGGCGGGGTCGTCGAGGTCGAAGCCGACCACGAGCCCGTCCCTGAGCAGGAGCAGGATGTCGGCCGTCCGCTCCGCGTCGGGGTGGCCGTCGCCGGCCAGCAGGTCGCGGTAGAGGTCGCGGGTCCAGCGGCGGTGCTCGGCGATCGCCTGGCGTACGGGATGGGCCGGATCGGGATATTCGGCCGCCGTGTTGACGAACGGGCAGCCCCGGTAGGCCGGACCCGCGCCGAACTCCGTCATGAAGGCGAAGATCGCCATCAGCCGCTCGCGAGGTGAGCCCTCGGGCATGGCGGCGACCGCCGCGCGCTGCAACGCCCCCTGCTCGGTCACGTACGCCCGGACGAGGTCGTCCTTGCTCGGGAAGTGGTGGTAGAAGGTCGCCTTGGCGACGCCCGCCTCCGCGATGATCCGGTCGATCCCGACCGTGTGCACGCCTTCGCGGTAGAACAGGCGCGCCGCGGTCTGCAGCACCCGGTCGCGTGCCGGGCTCGACCGGCGCTCTTTCAGCGTTTCTCCGCTCACCGCTTGACGATACCAGACAGACCTGTCTACTCTCTTGGCATGAAGGCAGACAGACAGGTCTGTCTACAAGAGGGAGAAGTCATGAGCATCTACACCGCCATCGCCACCTCCGCCGGCCGCGACGCCCGCGCGGTCTCCTCCGACGGCCGGCTCGACGTCAAGCTGGCCCTGCAGAAGGAGCTGGGCGGCGACGGCGAGGGCACCAACCCCGAGCAGCTCTTCGCCGCCGGCTACGCCGCCTGCTTCGCCTCGGCCATGCAACTCGTCGCCGCCCAGAAGAAGATCGACGTCTCCGACGCCTCGGTCACGGCCGAGATCGGGCTCTCGCCCAACGGCAAGGGCGGCTTCCAGCTCGGCGCCACGCTGCGGGTGGAGCTGTCCGACGCCATCGCGCCGGAGACGGCCCGCGAGCTCGTCGAGGCCACCGACCAGGTGTGCCCCTACTCCAACGCCACCCGCGGCAACATCGCGGTCGAGCTGGTCATCGAGTAGACGGCCGGTGCCCCGCTCCGGTGCCCGTTCCGATGGCCCATCCGGCACCGGGACGGTCAGGGCGGGCCCCGACCGTCCCGGGTCACGGCGTTGCTCAGACGATCCCGCTGCCCTGGATGCCGGCGGACGCGGCGGTGGCCGCAGCCACCACCGTGATCAACGCGACGGACAGGGCCAGGACGACTCGACGCCACCTGGTCATGACATACCCCTTCCCGATCGATGGATGATCCGCTCCGTATTCGCCGTACGAGCCCCGGCGGATCACCGGCGCGGCCGGAGCATGGACTTCTGGCGCGGGGCGGCGCGTTCCCGGCCTGGCGCGCGGGGGTAGGGGTCGTCGGGGGAGTGGCCATCGGGGGAGGTCACGATGGATGGAATCCGCGATCGCGGAGGCAGCGGGCTGGCGTTCGAGGTGCTCGATCCCGCGCCGGTGGGCGTCGCGGTGACGCGGGGCCCGGAGCACCGGCTGGTCTACACGAACGCCATGTACCGGTCGCAGTTCGGCGGCCGGCAGATCGGGGCCTCGCTCAGGGAGGCGTTCCCCGACTTCGTGCAGCGCCACTACGGCCTGCTGTTCGACCAGGTCCACGAGACGGGCGAGCCGGTCGTGCTGACCGCGGCGCCGGCGAGCACCACCGGCCAGGACGGCGCGGAGCGGTTCTTCACCGCCAGCCTGTCGCGGATCGTCTTCGAGCCGGGCGAGTACGGCGTGCTGGTGGTGGCGATGGAGGTCACCGAGCAGATCACCGCGGCACAGCGCGTCCAGACCATCGCCGACGAGCGCAGCCGCATCCTGCGGCGCTATCAGAGCCTCATGCGCGTCAGCGCGCAGATCGTCTGGGTGGCGGGCCCCGGCGGCGAGGTGACCGAGCCGAGCCCGAGCTGGGAGCGGGTGACCGGGCAGCCGTGGGAGGAGTTCCGCGGCCAGGGCTGGCTGCAGATGGTGCACCCCGATGACCGCGCGGCCACCTTGGCGTCGTGGGCCGCCGCGGTGCGCGACGTGACCGACGTCTGGGAGCACGTCTACCGGCTGCGCACCGCCGACGGCTCCTACCGGCACTTCGAGGAGCGGGCCGTGCCGATCCGCGAGAACGGCGTGGTGGTGGAGTGGGTGGGGTCCTCCAGCGACATCGAGGAACGGTGGCAGGAGCAGCGGTGCCAGCGGTTGCTCGACCGCGCCGCCGTGGCGATCGCGGACCTGACGAGCCTGGAGCAGATGCTCGGCGCGCTGGCCGCGGTGATCGTGCCGGAGCTGGCCGACGGCTGCGGCGTGCATCTGATCACCGATCTCACCGGCGCGGCGGACGGCGGGACCCCGTTCGTCGTCGAGCGCGTGGCCACCGCCACGGCTCCCGGCCTGCCCCGGCTGCCGCCGTACAGCGAGGAGCACCTGATGCCGGAGAACGCGTTCGTGAGCGCGGCCCGGCGGCGGCGCCCGATCGTGCGGAAGTTCCCCGCCGGCCGGCCTCCACCCGATCTGGCCCCGTCGGGGTCGCAGGCGTGGATGGCGGCGAACGGCGCCAACAGCGTCCTGCTCCTCCCGGTGGTCGTGGACGGCGCGGTGCCCGCGATGGTCACCGTGGTCGCCTGCGGGGACCGCCCGCCCATCGGCCAGGCCGACATCACGCTGCTGAGCCAGATGTTCGACCACGCGCACGACGCCCTGACCAGCGCCATCCGGTTCCAGCGCACGCAGCAGATCGCCCTCGCCCTGCAGCACAGCCTGCTCGCCGACCCGCCGCACCTGCCCGACGTGCGGATCGTCGCCCGCTACCGGGCGAGCCCGGCCGCGGCCGAGGTGGGCGGCGACTGGTACGACTCCTTCGTCCTGCCCGACGGCGCCACCGCGGTGGCCATCGGCGACGTGGCCGGCCACGACCTGGGCGCCGCCGTGGCCATGAGCCAGCTACGCAACATGCTGCGAGCGCTGGCCATCGACCGGCGCGAGCCGCCGGGGGAGATCCTCACCCGCCTCAACGTCGCCATGGAGTCGCTGTCGAAGGACGTCACGGCGACCTGCGTGCTGGCCCGCGTCGAGACGTGCCCCACCGGTTACCGGCTCAAGTACGCGGTGGCCGGGCATCCGCCGCCGCTGCTGGTCACCCCTGAGGGAACAGGGCGTTTCCTGGAGGGCGCGGCCAACCCGCTGCTCGGGTTCCCCCACGACCAGGCCTGCGTCTCCGCGATGGAGTTCCTGCCGCCGGGCGGCACCCTGCTGCTCTACACGGACGGGCTCGTCGAGCGCGCGGGCGAGCATCTCGACCGGGGGCTGGATCGGCTCAGGGAGCTGGCGGAGTCGCTCGCGGGCGAGCCGGTGGAGCGGTTCTGCGATCACCTGCTCAGCGGGCTGCCGGTGACCGGACTGGACGACATCGCGGTGATAGCCGTACGACTCCCTATTAACCAAAATAAATGATCTTAAATTTACGTGTCCGCCGCAGTTGACGACTGACATGTTTCTAGTTTATTTTCTTTTCAGGTGTATCAACTCATGTGAATGGGGAGATCTGGTGAGGACATTGCTCGCAGCGGCGGCCACCGCCGCACTCATGGTCACAAGCGTCACCATGGCGGCGTTACCGGCGGCGGCCGGGACGCAGGGGCGGAGCGCCGTCTCCATGGGCTGCCAGACGTCACGGGCGGTCCTGAACTTCCGGGACAACACGGTCGGCCGCTACTACTGCAGCGGCGTGCACGCGGTGGGCAAACGGGCCGACTACTTCACCGCCAACGGCTGGTCCGGCTGGCTGGACACCACCGAAGGCGACATCTACTTCTGCGACGGCGATCGCTTCCCCGTGCTCGGCGTCCACGTCTACAACCTCGTCCTCAACGCGACGAAGCCGGTGGGGTGCTGATGAGCCGGCTCGATGGCGTACGGACCGCCCATGACCGGCGGGCGGGGGCCCGCGCGGAAAGCCCGCGGACGGCACGGCCCTCGTGGGCGCGCCACGTCATCCTGCTGGCCGCCGCGGCTGCGGCGTTCGGCTCCCCGACACTCCTCGCGGTGGAGTCAGCCGCCGCGGCGACCCCGGCGAGCGGCAGACTCGTCCTCTACCGCAACACCGACTTCACCGGGTCCGCTCTGGCGCACACCTACACCGGCTGCGGGGGAGTCGTCGCGCTGACCGGTTCCGTCGGCTCGTTCGACAACCGGCCCCTGGCGGGCTGCAGTGTCAGCCTGCAGACCCGGGCCGGCGCGAGCCTGGTGCTGTGCGCCGGCCGCGGTGTCGTGCCCGCCGCCTTCCGGCAGGCCGGGCGCGTGCTGTTCAGGCCGGGCGCCTCGGCGCCGTGCGTGATCGCCGCGGCGGCCCCGGCGTAGGGGCGGGCTTCTTCAGAGTCCGGCGTCCTTGATCACCCGGCAGGTGTTCACGAGCTCACCCACCCCCACCGACGTGAGCGAGCAGAGCGGTGGCCGCGCCGAGTGCTGCCGCACGGCCGGCGGCGGTGGGGTGATGAGCGGGCCGGCGAGCACCGTGGCGATGACTACTGAGAGCAATTTCATCGTGACATTATGCATCCACTGCTGGTGCGACCTCCTCTTGAACTTTGTTCAAATTCGCCTTATGGTGTTATTTGTACTTAGTTCAAGTGCTGGGAAGGGCCACCACGATGACACAGCAGCAGTTGTCCGATTTCGTCACGGCGACGGCCGGAGAGTTCGGCCTTCCCGGAGCCGCCGTCGGCGTGCTGGCCGGCGGCCGGGAGTTGCCCGCCTTCCACGGCGTGACCAGCCTCGGCAACCCCCTGCCGATCGATGACAAGACGCTCTTCCCCCTGGCCTCGGTGACCAAGACCTTCACGGCGACCGCCCTGATGCGCCTGGTCGCCGAGGGAAGGGTGGAGCTGGACGCGCCGGTGCGCCGCTACGTCCCCGAACTCGCGCTCCCCGACGAGCGGGCCGCGGCGCGGATCACCGTGCTCAACCTGCTCAACCACACCGCGGGGCTGGACTGGAACCTCATCGACACCGACGACGGCGACGGCTCCCTGGCGGCGTTCGTGGCCAAGCTGGCCGGGCTGGAGCTGATCGCGCCGCCCGGCGCCCGCGCCTCCTACAGCCAGGCCGGCTACAACCTGGCCGGGCGGGTCATCGAGAAGGTCACCGGCCTGACCTTCGAGAAGGCCGTGACCACGCTGGTCCTGGAGCCGGTGGGGCTGTCGAACACCTTCTTCGGGGTCGACGACGTCATGGTCCGGCGGTTCGCCGTCGGCCACAACCGCGACCAGGACGGCACCCTCCGGGTCGCGCGGCCATGGGCGTCCTGGCGGGCCGGCACGCACGGCAACAACCCCGGCGGCGGCATCGCGTCCTCGGTGGGAGACCTGCTGCGCTGGGCCCGGTTCCATCTCGGCGCCGGAGAGGGCGTGCTGCCCGCCGAGACGCTGCACCGCATGAAGGAGCCGACGGTCGAGCTGCGCGCCAGCACGCTCGGCGACGCCATCGGCGTCTGCTGGTTCCTGCGCGACGTGGACGGTGTCCGCACCGTCGGGCACGGCGGGTCGGGCAACGGCCAGTTCGCCGAGTTGCTGATCGCGCCCGGCCACGACTTCGCCGTGGTCTCCCTCGCCAACGCCGGCCCGGACGGCCACCCCTTCAACCAGGCCGTCACGCGGTGGGCGCTGGAGCACTACCTCGGCGTCGTCGAACGGGCCCCCGAGCCCCTGCCGTACGACGCGGCGCGGGCACGGGAGGTCGCCGGCCGCTACGAGATCGACGCCATGAACCTCGACCTCGCCACCGACGGACTCCGGCTCACCCTCGAGGTGGGGATCAAGCCGGAGATCCGCCGGGCGTCGGAGACCGAGATGCCCCCGGACCACCCGCCGGCCGCCATCGGCTTCCTGCCCGGCGCGGGGGAGGAGTACGTCATCACCGAGGGCGGCCTGAAGGGGCAGCGCGGCTTCTTCAGCCGGGACGGCGGCGGCGCGGTGGCGGGCGTCGACCTGGCCGGCCGGCTCTTCCGCCGAGCCCGACCGGCCTCCTGACCCTCCGGCCGGCTTCCTGACCCTCCGCGTGGCCCCGGCTTCCCGCGCGGTCTCCTGACCCCCGCGTGGCCCCGGCTCCCCGCGCGGTCTCCTGACCCCCGCGCGGCCGCCGGCTCCGCGCGCGGCCTCTCTGACCCCCGCGCGGCCTCCTGGTCCGCCGGCCGGAGGCGGTCCTCGCCTAGTCCCGGCCCTCTTCCGGCAGCCCGTTGTCGAACTGCTCAGGCAGGACGTGCTCGCGCGGCTTGCCCTGCTCCGCCCTGGCCAGGGCGGCGGTGTCGGGGTAGTCGGTGACGAAGGCGTCCACGCCCAGGTCAAGATGCGCGCGGTACTCCGCCAGCGCGTCACCGTGGTCGGTCGGGACCTGGCCGCGGCGCAGTTGCAGGGGCAGGTACTGGTTCTCGCTGCGGAAGGTGTACACGCCGATCTTCAGCCCCGCCTTGTGCGCGTCCGACACCAGCGTGGTCGGGGCGCCCGAGCTGCCGTCAGGGTTGAGCGGAATCGCGGAGGACTTGTCCGGCCCGATCCACTTCGCGTACCGCGCGATCTTCGCCAGCCCCTCGGGCTTCATCATGTCCGCGTAGGTCGTCGGGTCCCCGGCCGCCGTCAGGTCGTACGGCTGGCCGGTGGTGCCGAGGGCCTGCCACAGCGGCACGCGCAGCTCCTTGGCCACCCGCTTGAGGCTGGACGGCTCGAACGACTGCAACACCACCGGGCTGTTCGGCCGGTTGAGGCCGCCGCGCCTGACGGTCTCGATCAGCGGCTCCTCCAGCGGCAGCCCGATCGACCTGAAGTAGGTCGGGTGCTTGGTCTCGGGGAAGACGCCGACCTGCTTGCCGTACTGGCGGGAGAGCCGCTTGGCCAGGTCGAGCACCTCCTGGAAGGTGAGCACCTGGTAGTAGCCGTTGTAGACGGTGTTGCGCTGGCGGATCGCGGGCAGCCGCTCGACGGCGCGCAGGGTTTTCAGCTCGGTCAGCGTGAAGTCCTCGGTGAACCAGCCGGTCACGTTGCGGCCGTCGATGACCTTGGTGGTCTTGCGCGCGGCGAACTCGGGACGCAGCGACACGTCGGTGGTGCCGGAGATCTCGTTCTCGTGCCGGACGACCAGTACGTGGTCCTTGGTCGGCACCAGGTCGGGCTCGATCCAGTCGGCCCCCATGGCCACGGCCAGCTCGTAGCTGCCCTGCGTGTGCTCGGGGCGATGCCCCGCCGAGCCACGGTGGCCGACGATGACGACCTGGGACCGGTCGGGTGCGGGCTCGGCCGCGGCCGAAGCCGCGCCGGCTCCGGTGAGGGGGGTGAGGATGGCGAGGGTGGTGGCTGCGATCTTCCGCACGTGAAACTCCCTGCGGTAGCTGCACCGGAGACTCTCACCGGTGATCACCGCGGCAATTATGGTAAAGACCGAAATCCAGTTATGGGCCAATAATGGCGAAATTTCCGGTGACAAGCAGCATCTGCCGGGCGGAGGGCGCGTTAGAGGTCTCGCCTGCGGATCGAGGGCCGGGGGTGGGATGGGTCCTTCACTTAAGCTGATATGTGGGGATTCGGGGGGAGGGGTCGCATGCTGCCTGAAGTGCAGGGATGGTTGCGGCGCCGTACGTCGTCCGCAGGCGACTGGCCGCTGCGGGACCTGATGGCCGCCAAGGGGGCCACCACGGTCAGCGTGGTGCTTCCGGCCCGCGACGAGCGGGAGACCGTGGGGGAGATCGTCGGGGTGATCCGGCGCGAGCTGGACGGCCTCGTGGACGAGGTCGTCGTCATCGACTCCCGCTCCGCCGACGACACGGCGATCGTGGCCGCGCGGGCCGGGGCCAGGGTGCACGCCCAGGACGAGATTCTGCCCCAGCTCAAGCCGCTCGACGGCAAGGGCGAGGCGCTGTGGAAGTCGCTGGCCGTCACGTCGGGGGACGTGGTGGTGTTCGCCGACGCCGATATCCGGAAATTTCACGCTTCCCTGGTCTTCGGGCTGCTCGGGCCCCTGCTGGCCGACCCCACCGTGGTCTACGCCAAGGGCTGCTACGACCGTCCGCTGGGCGGCGTGCCCAACGGCGGCGGCCGGGTCACGGAGCTGGTGGCCCGCCCGCTCATCAACCTGCACTGGCCGGAACTGGCCGGGTTCATGCAGCCGCTGGCCGGGGAGTACGCGGGCCGCCGCTCCGCCCTCGAACGCGTACCGTTCCTGACCGGTTACGGGGTGGAGCTCGGGCTGCTGATCGACCTGCTCGACCTGGCCGGGCTGGACGCGTTCGCCCAGGTGGATCTGGGGTCGCGCGAGCACGCGCCGCAGTCGACGGAGGCGCTCGGGGGCATGGCCGCCCAGATCATGCTCGCCGCCTGGTCCCGCCTCGAACGGCAGGGCAAGATCCGGCCCCTGCACGAGCCGTCACCACGGCTGGCCCAGTTCCGCCGGAGGGTGGACGGGCACGACGTCATGGTGCGCGACATCGGCATCGCCGAACGCCCCCCCATGCTCACCATCGCCGCCTGAACCCCACCCACCCGTCCGTCTCACCCGCCACATGCCACCCATCCACCCCACCCCGGCGCCGCCGAAGGTGATGCGGCCACGTCGGGGCCTGGGGCCGGGAGGGAGCCCAGGATGCATGCGCCGGCCATGGACGGGCACGCGGAGGCGGCCCGGGTTTTCGGCGGGCGGCCTGTGGTCAAGCGGTGTTACTTGAGGGCGGTGGCGACGAAGGCGGCGATCTGGTCGCGCATCGCCTCGTGGTCGTCGGCCGCGTCGCCCAGGATGATGCGCCCGAGCTGCGGCATCATCGACGGGAACAGCGCCAGCCCCGTCAGCGTGAACAACGTCCGCGCCGTCTCGGAGGACGGCTCCTCACCCCGCCCCGCCGCCAGTGAGGCCGTCTTGCGCCCGCAGCGCTCCACCCGGGTCTCCTGGCCGGGCAGCAGCTCCTGCCCCCGGTAGTTGAGCGCCTCCCACATCAGCAGCCGCACCAGGTCGGGATGGGTGCGGTAGTAGTCGGTCAGCTTGGCCACGTAGTCCACCGGGTCGGCGCCCGGCAGCGCGATCTGCGCCGTCAGGTCGTCGAGCGCCTCGGTGATGACCGCGTCGAACAGCTTCTCCTTGCTGCCGAAGTGACCGTAGATGCGTTCCTTGTTGACGCCGGCCCGCTCGGCGATGCGATCCACGCGGGCGCCCGCCACGCCGTACGCGGCGAACTCCTCGCGCGCGGCCTCCAGCAGGGCGGCCCGGGTGGCGGCGGTCGAGACCTTGGGTGCCATGGGGCCATCATAGCCGCTACCAACCGGTTGGTTGCAAACCAACCATCCGGTTGACATCCAACCAGTTGGTTGGCTAGCGTCCGAGCCCATGACGCTCACCCTTGAAGCCACCGAGGCCCCACCCCGCCCCGCCCCCTTCGGCCGCACCCTCACGGCCTTCACCCTCACCGCGATCCTGGTCAGCGGCCAGCTCTACGTCGTGATCCCCCTTTTGCACGACATGGCGACCGGCTGGGCCGCCTCGCCCGGCGGCCTGACCTGGCTGGTGACCGCGTTCGGCATCGGCTATGGCGCCGGTTTCCTGCTCTTCGGCCCCCTTTCCGACTGCTACGGCCGCCGCAGACTGCTCATGATTGGCCTGCCGCTGGCCGCCCTCACCACGGCCATGGTCGCGTTGAGCCCCTCGCCCGAGGTGGCGTTCGGCCTGCGGGCGGCGCAGGGGGTGGCGGTGGCGATGTTCCCGCCCGCGGGCATGGCGTACCTGGCCGAGCGGATCGAGCCGCGCCGCCGCGTGGTGGCCATCGCCGCGGTGACCGGCGCGTTCCTCGCCTCGGCCGTGGTGTTGCAGGTCGCCGCCCAGCTCCTGGTGGACGTGATCGGCTGGCGCGGCCTGTTCCTGCTCTCGGCCGCCGGATTCGTGGCGGCCACCCTCGGCGTGCGCGCCGTCATGCTGCCCGACCTGCCCCGTGAGAGCGCCGGATCCCTGCTGTCGGCCTACCGTCCGGTGCCCCGCCTGCTGTTCGACCGTGTGCTCTCGCTCCGCTACCTCGCCACGATCATGCTGATGGCCGGGTTCGTGGCCGTCTACACGGGTTTGCAGATCTACGGCGTCGCCTCGCCGGACGAACTCCTCGCGCTGCGCGCGGCCGGGCTGCCGTCGATCGTGCTGGTCCCGCTCGTCATGCCGTGGCTGGCCAGGATCCCCACCACGACCAGGGTGGTGGCGTTCCTGACGGTCGGCGGTCTCGCCCTGGCCACCGTCGGCCTCACCGGCACCGCCGTACTCGTCGGGCTGCTCGCCCTCTATGTCGCCGCCATCACCGGCGGCCTGCCCAGCATGAACGAGTCCATCTCCGCCGGTGCCGGCCACGCCCGGGGGACGGCGCTGGCCCTGTTCTCGTTCGCGCTCGCGGTCGGCGGCAGCGCCGGCCCGCAACTGGCCGCCGCGTTCGGCGGTTTCACCCCACTCATGTACGGCCTGGCCGTCGGCATGGCGGCCGCGGCCCTGGCCGTCCTGCTGTCGGCCCTACCGTCGACGGGGCGGCGGTAGCAGCCCACCGAGCGTGACATCGGGGGCCGACGAGCGGCGCCACCTCGCCCGCCCCACTGGGTCCAGGCCCCTTGAACAGGGCCTCGCAGCCGCCGTCCACGGAGTGGGCGAGGGAGCACACCACCTGGCCAGGCCGTCGGTCTGCCCGTTGAGATTCAGCCTGGCGCGGAACGTGCGATCTTGCCCCGCTTGCCGTCCACCAAGGCCGCGACCCGCGTCAGCATGCCCGACAGGCTCCCGAACAGGGCTTTCAACTCCGCATGCTCGCCGTTGAGCTGCCTGGACACGCTCACCAGGTCCTCCATGAACGCCCGGATCGCGGCGTCGCCCCATCACGGTGGCGAGGTCGCGTACCGTCTGCGCCCCGTCGTCCCCGGCGGCGCCCAGCACGGAGGCGGCGTCGTACGGCCCGCGCACCATTCCCCCCCACGCTCTCGCCCCTCTACACGGGCGGCAGCCGGGACGGCACCCCGCCCGGGCCGAACGCCGCCACGATCACCGCCTGCGCGGACGCCAGGACCTTGCGGGCTGCGTCATATCCGAACTCGACCCGCACCCGCTCGCCCACCGGCGCCCGGCCCACCCTGGCCCGGGATGGATGCTCACAACCCGGTCGAAGTACGCCGTCGCGCAGACCGCGGTCGCCGGCCGGACCAGTAGGTAGGCGAGGGCCGTCAGGATCGCGGCGAGCCGGCGGGTAAAACGGCCTTCTCCCAAGGCAGGCGATCCGAGAGTGACCACCACATTCCCCACGGTTGGCGACGGAGCAGGCCGGGCGTGTGACCAATCCGCCACCCGCCCGGCATTCCTGGCGCGGCTACCGGCCGGTAAGGTGTTACCACCGGTAACGCTTGAGATCGAGGAGTGCGCACATGACGGGGTTCTGCCCGGAGCTCAGTGCCGACGTGGTCGAGGTGCGTGACTGGGTGCACGCCTTCGCCCGCGACGTGATCCGCCCGGCGGGCGCCGAATGGGACGAGCGCGAGGAGACCCCCTGGCCCGTCATCCAGGAGGCGGCCAAGATCGGCCTGTACTCCCTCGACTTCTTCGCCACCCAGTGGTTCGAGGAGAGCGGACTGGCGCTGCCCGTGGCGTTCGAAGAGATCTTCTGGGGCGACGCGGGCATCGGCCTGTCCATCGTCGGCACCGGCCTGGCCGCCGCCGCCCTGGCCGCCAACGGCACCCCGGAGCAGATCGGGGAGTGGCTGCCGCAGATGTTCGGCTCGGAGAACGACGTCAAGCTGGGCGCCTTCTGCGCCTCCGAACCGGACGCGGGCTCCGACATCGGCGCGATCCGTACGCGTGCGGTGCCCGACGGCGGCGACTGGATCCTGAACGGCGTCAAGACCTGGGCCACGAACGGCGGCATCGCCGACGTCCACGTGGTGGTGGCCTCCGCCGACCCCGCACTCGGCACCCGCGGCCAGGCGACCTTCGTCATCCCGCCGGGCACGCCGGGGCTGTCGATGGGCCAGAAGTTCCGCAAGCACGGCATCCGCGCCTCCCACACGGCCGAGGTGGTCCTGCGGGACGTACGGGTGCCCGGCACGTGCCTGCTCGGCGGCAAGGAGAAGCTGGACGCGCGGCTGGCCCGCGTACGGAAGGGGGAGCGGGCCGGGGAGCAGGCGGCGATGCGCACGTTCGAGACCACCCGCCCGTCGGTCGCCGCGATGGCCGTGGGGATCGCCAGGGCGGGCTTCGAGTACGCCAGGGACTACGCCCGCGAACGCGAGCAGTTCGGCCGCAAGATCGGCGAGAACCAGGCGATCGCCTTCCTCCTCGCCGAGATGGCCACCCGCGTGGACGTGGCACGGCTGCTGACCTGGCGGGCCGCCTGGATGGCCCGCAACGGCCGGCGGTTCGAGCAGGCGGAGGGCTCGATGTCGAAGCTGGTGGCAGGGGAGACGGCGGTGTGGGTGACCGAGCAGGCGATCCAGATCCTGGGGGGCGCCGGGTACACCCGGGAGCACCCGGTGGAGCGGTTCCACCGGGACGCCAAGATCTACACCATCTTCGAGGGCACGTCGGAGATCCAACGGCTGATCATCGGCCGCGCCGTCACCGGCCTCCAGGTCCGCTGAGAACTTCGCACGTCAGCAGGCGTGAGGTGACGCGGTAGAGTCGCCGCAGCACATCACCCTGCCTGATGCCTTGCCGATGGAACAGACCTCAGTTCTGTCTTACCGGCTTCGAGTTGCCCGAGTTGCCGATCGATGGCTTCGCGGACTCGATTGTGCGACGAAGGCAGCATGTGAGCGTAAGCGCCGGATCGGAGCGCCCCAGGTACTCGGACAAGTCCTTGATTGTCACGCCACCCGCCAGAGTGACGCTGGCGAAGTGGTGGCGAAGCCGGTGTGCGCCCTCCTGGCGATTGGTGAGGTACTGACGCCGGCCTCGTGCGTCCCTGACCGGCTCAGGAAGGACCCCGGCCGCGACGGGCGCGGGCTAGTGCGAAGACGAAGTCGCTCCTCAGCTTCTTGACCTGGCGCCGCACGTGAATGGTCATCTCCTCGCAATCCACGTCCTCGAGAGCGAGCCCGAACCACTCACCTGCCCGCATGCCACACCCCGCCCCGAGGACGGGCATCGCCCGTAGGTGCTCGGGATGGGCGGCGATGACCGCGAGAACCACCAGGTCCGCCCAGGGAACCACCTTCTTGTGGGCGTGCGCAGGTGCTTTGACGATCTTGGCGCAGCAGATCGCCGACGCCCGTATCCGCGCCGGGATCGAGGAGCACTGGATCAAGCCCTTCATCACGCCCGCAGGTGGCACCTGGAACGACGGGCCGCGGGGAGTGGACGAGCCGATTACCGCGCTCACCACGTGGACGACGCCGGTAACGCGGGCCGCGACCGCGGCGTGCAGCGCCCGCAGGTTCTCCGGTGTCTTCAGCTTGCCCAGGTCGGGTACGTGCCACATCGGCTCACCGCGGTGGGTCTTGACCTTGGTGCCTCCCGAGCGCTTCTTGATGATCGCGGCCGCACAGCCGGTCATCGAGGTGCGCATCGCCTCCTTCAACGTGGCGATGAACCCGGCCGCGTCCAGGGGCTGGCGCAGGTTCTCGTAGTGCACGTCGCGGTTGTCCTCGAAATCGGCCGGTAGGTCCTCTTCGGGGTTGCGCCAGCGGGCGGCGCCCTCGACAGGAAGCTCCGCCGGACGCGCCTTGGCCTCGGCCTGGTCGAAGAACGCGTCGATCCAGGCCTTCATGGCCGCCGCCCACTGCGGCCGGGACAGCGCGTCGGGGTTGCCCTCGAGCGCGATGAGGGCCAGGTTGACCGCCCGGCCGTCGTCCTGCCCGAGCCGCGCCAGACCCGCGGCGAGGGCGCCGCTCGGGACGGCAGATGTGTTCACGGCGTGTGTCACGGGTTGCTCCTCTCCTACCCGCACCGAGCGGGATCGGAGAGGAGGACCGACCCGGGACCGCAGACAATACGTGCCGTCTTTCCGACGGAGTTTCCGTTGGGGGCAGAAGATCAGCAGGTGGTGCAGAGCTCGCGCCGGACGCGCCAGGTGAAGGTGGTGCTTGCCTGGCCGCCGCCGACGGCGGTGACCGTGACGTTGTAGCTTCCTACCGTGTGGGGCTGGCCGGTGATCCAGCCGGTCGTGCCGATGGTCAGCCCGGGCGGCAGACCGGTCGCCGACCAGGTGTAGGACCCGCTCCCGCCGGTGGCCTGCATCTGCAGCATCACGCTGTCCGGGAGGAGCGTGATCTGGGTGCCCGGGTTGACGACCGTCATCGCCGGCGGGGGCGTGGGGATATCCGGCGGCGGGCAGTCGAGCAATACCGGATCAGACCCCGTCGATCCGGTGATGAACTCCGGAGACCCCGACAGGTATTGGACCGTGGCGGTCGCCCGGCCCGAGTAATAGCCGGACGCGCAGAACGCGCCCGGGCTGGGGGCGCCGATGCCGAACACGGGGGTCAGGGTGGTGTTCTGCCAAACATCGGTGCGGCCGCTCACGGTTACGCCGGGGCCGTTGTTCAGCCCGTGGTAGAGCAGTTCCACGGTGAGGTCGATGCGGCGCACTGGACCGTCGCACTGGACCGTCGCACTGTAGTTGACGGTCTTGGCGTCGGTCTTGCTCGGTGGGCTGCCCGGCGCGACGTACCAGCAGTTGTGGCCGTCGGGATCGGCGGCGGATGCCGGGGTGGCGTCGATGCGTCGCACTGGACCGTCGCACTGGACCGTCGCACTGGAGTTGACGGTCTTGCTCGGTGGGCTGCCCGGCGCGACGTACCAGCAGTTGTGGCCGTCGGGAACGGCGGCGGATGCCGGGGTGGCCAGGCCCAGGGATGCGATGGAGAGGGCGGCTGCGACCAGGGCCAGGAGGAGGCGGGATAAACTGCGATGCCACAGATTCACGCGCATCGATGGATGATCTCACGGGACATCGGCGTCGACAATGGGTGAGCCCGGACCGGGAGGTGGGCCGGGGCGTGCACGCGAAGACAACCTGCTCACGCCCAACTGCGGCGGGGTGTGCGTCCGGGCCGGCCGGGAGCAGTGACTGCTGACCCTTGTGACGTTCCGTGGTCGGTACGCCGAAGCCGAACGTGAGGAGCAGCGTTCCGCGAGGAGCACGGCAAGGATGTTACGAAGCCGGGCTCATCACCCGCCGCAGGAGAGCGAAACAGCCCGCGCTGTTCACCGCGGCGGGCTGCTGATGCTGTACCTCGCGCCGCCCAGCACCGACCGGATCCGCGAGAAACATCCACGCACGCCGGCACGGGGACATCCCGGTCGTCGGCCTCGATCTGGAGGCCACGACGTTCGGCCTGACGTTCAAGGTCACGTCGGCCACCCCTTCGGGGGCGGATGGCGGCTACGAGCAGATGGGAAGGAACCTGGAGGCGTTGAGCGCGCTCCGCGGTACGCGGCATCGGCTGATGAAGCTGCGCTATCAGGCAGCAACCTCGTCCGCGCCGCCGACGTGACGATCACCGCTGCGAGCGACCCGGAAGTCAACACCGGCGCTGCGACCGCCCGTATCGCGGCTGTGGTTGAGGTGCCGAGCGCGCTGTGGCGAGACGAAGCCGCATCCACCTGGGCGGGCGCGCCCAACCAGCTTGCCCAGGCGGTGACCACGCTTGCGAGCTCGACCGGGCCCATCGTTGACGCGCTGCTGCGCTTCACCGGCCCGGCCGTGCAGCCGTCCATCGGGGACGTCGCCACGGGCGGCTGGGTGCTCCGTGCGGGCGGGCTGCTGGCGGGGCAGAGGTTGCTGATCTGCTGCGGCCACATGCAGGCCGCGGTCCGTCACCTCGGACACATGGGACCTGGCCGCCGGAGACGACGTGACGGGGGAGATCGAGGCAATTGGCCCCGGGTCACAGTTCCGGCGGTTGCACCTGACCCCGTCCGTCGCGGTCGCCGATCCGTTCTCCCGGGCGGTTCTGGTCTCCACCTCTGCGACCGGCACGGATGACTTATCGCGGATAGAGACTCGGGCGAGGCGCGCATATCTCTAACTGAATTCGGAGCCTGTCGCCCAAATCCACGTGCTACTGAAGTGATCCTAATCCCGATAGACCTTTACGGTGAAAGTCCAGGCACCCGACTTCCCGACCTGATCTGATCGCAGGTTCATGAGGAAGGCAAGCCGGACATCCGTGCCGCCAGTGTATCGCGTGCAAGCCATCAGGCGATCGTAAGGAAAGGGATCGCCGATCCAGCCTGTGGGATTGTTGTTGTAACGCAGAATCGCACTGTACTGAGGGGCGCCAGGCACGAACCAGCCACGAGGTGCGGCGATTCCATTTCCGCCGGGCCCCACCCGCTTCTGCAGCCCATCAAAATAGATCGACCCGGAGGCTTCGGCGATACGGATGACATCGCCGTCGCGAATGCCGTTCGGCGCTTGGTCGCCGTAGGGCACAGGCGGGAAGACGGCGTCCCTGCGGCCTCCGGCGAAGGTCGCCGTGTCCTGCACGTCGGCCCTCAGACCCTTGCTACAACGGTCCATCGCCGCCGTTACCTGCTGAGTTGGTGTGGAGACGCGAGTAGCAGGGGGCTCCTCGCCCGAGCCGACCTTTTGCGCTACCGCAAGCGCGGCTGACCCTAGAAGAACTACGAATAGTCCTAGCGCGACGCCCTTCCTGCTCCATGGCTTGACGTTGTGCTGGATCATGCCGGCCAATAGGTTGGAGAGCAGGCCGACGGTCGCCAAGGCAAGGGCGATCAAGCCCACCAGCCACAAATTGTGCATGTCGACACTGTAGCTCTGATGACCCGTCGCGACCGCTGCCTCCAGAATCACGAATAGCTTTCGCGTATTGATGAGGTAAACAGGCGCGCCGGGTGGCATTGGTTACGTGCGGCCGGCTATGCCCTCCAGGCATTATCGGACCTCCGCAATCAGATGGCCGGGACGAGGAAGATCCGGCCATGTCGAATCACTTGAACGTTCATCGGGGGCCTTTGGCTGGGAGCGATCGCAACGCTCCATATTGTTCAGCAGGAGGCCAACCTGTGTCCTTCGATCTGCGGCTCGTGGCCTACAGCCCATTCGGCTATCGGCTCAGTGTTCTCCCGCATCCACTGTCGATAGAGAGACCAGGGGCAGCACGCCGAGGTCGTCGCGACATCGGTAATCAGATGGGGCCCGTCATCATCGCAGGTCTCGGTGAGGTGGACCTTGAAGCCGTCCCACTGGGTCTCGCGCTTCACACCGACGCGCGCGTCCTCGTCGTAGGGGGAGACCAGACGCACGGATGAGGCCGGCTGCTCCTGAGAGGTGCGCCACCGGACCTGACCTTCCTCGTCACGGAACTCCTGAAGCCAGATCCGCCGCAGCATCTCCACGGCGGGGACCTCCCTGAGCCACGGCGGGGCTGAGTCGGAATAGACGGCGAGCAGCAACCGGGTTCCGTCCGCTCCGATCTGGTTGGCGAGTTCGACCCTGGTCGCCATCTGCTTGGGCATCCGGAACTCTTCGGTATGGGCGTCGTAGCGATCCCACCAGGCCGACTCGGCCACCGTGACCAGCTCAGAACCCACCGGACGCAATGACACCGAGGACCTCGTTCCCACGCAGAACACAACAAGAGCGGCCCCATGATCACCGATGTGATCATGGGGCCGCTTCGTTTGATCAATTCGCCAACAGTGTCCCCTCGTGGAGGAGCGGGGCGCTTTTCGTGTTTGCGCAGCTAGTCCTGACCATGTTCGACCGGTGGCCCGGAGGCAAGGTGGCGCAACCGGTCAAGGTCCGCAACCTCACGGACCAAGAAGGACGGAAGCTGCAGCGGAGGTCACTCGCCCCTCCACGCGGTACATTGGTTGCTCCCCCCTGAAGGCCGCCAACAGTACCTGACATCGGTGGGGTTGGCCCTTAGGGAGTGGGGGTAACACAAGCCGCTGATTGTGGGCGCGTCATAACGGATGATAGTGCCGCCGCTGTACCTAACCGAGCCCCAGACGTCTGAATCGGGCCAGCTCCCGAGCACCCTGCATACAGTCAGGGTCGTGTGGTTGGAGTTGATCTCTGCGAAGCCCCACTCGTTTCCCACTCTGAACGAGTGTGCTTCCGCAGGTGCGGTCATAGCTATGGCCGTCGCGGCGGTAGCGATGGCCACTTGCCCAAACCGCATGATTTTCGTACGCATGGTCGTCTCCTTCTTCTGATCTAACAGCGCAGACTCATGTCCGCTTCTGCTGACCCGAAGGCCGGGGTGACTCAAGTTTCACCTCCGGCAAGGACCCGGACGAGGGCAGCAACCGGGCATCTACCGGACATTTGGCCGCAACGGTGGTGGCGCTGTGGTGGGCGTGGACGATCGATACGTAGGAGCCCGGTCGCTCCTGGCCGGATGCCGCTCCTCAAACCGCCTGGATCATCCCAGGTGGATCGCCGGGTGGAGCGGATACCCGGTCATCAGGTCGGCTGCCTCCTCGCTGACCTGGTCGCGGACCTTGGCGTCCAAGGTGTATTTGGCCGGCGAGGCTTTGCCGTCAGGCGTGGTGGCGGGCTGGGTGCTGGCCAGCACCGTGTGGATCAGGTGGGCGATGCGGTCCATGTCGGCCTGGTTGAGGCCTCGGGTGGTCAGGGCGGGAGTGCCGAGACGGATACCGGAGGTGTACCAGGCGCCGTCGCGTGGGCTGCGGAGGGTCTTGTGGGTCGTGGTCGTGACGATGTGGGCGTGCGGGATGGGGTCGAAGTCGCCGGTGAAGACTTTCCCGGCGACCAGGCCGGCGAAGTGGGCCATGTCCACCATGAGGGTGGTGCCGACCTCTGAGGGGCCACGGTGAATCCGGACAGCCGTGTTATGGGCGCAGCCTATGCCGCTGTCTGGGCTGAAAGGGCCTCGTTGAGAACCTCCAGGGGCGGCCGGTAGCCCAGCGCGGAGTGCAGGTGCCGGCGGTTGTAGAACTCTTCGATGTAGCGGATGACCTGGCTTTTCGCCTTGGCTCGGGTGGTGAAGACGACGCGGTGCAGCCACTCGTTCTTGAGCGCGGGGAAGAACGACTCGGCCATGGCGTTATCTCGATCCGTCAACTCCTCAGGTTCACGACTCTGAAGATGGTCTGGTGAGGGTCACTCATCCGTTCCATCCGCTGGCCGGGCAGGTG
>NZ_JBFAIM010000050.1:0-110670 GCF_040654715.1 Nonomuraea sp. NPDC050643
CGGTGAGCAGGTCGCCCTCCAGCCGCAGCGCACCGTCCCCCGGCAGCACCACGGTCGCCGTCACCACCCCTTCGGCCAGCGCCGCCCGCAGCCCGTCGCCGAGCCGGTAGCCGGACATCACCAGCGCCGCCTGCCGCCGGCTGACGCCCGAGGTCAGCGGCAGCAGGTACGGGTGCGCCCTCACCAGGTGCGGAGCGGTCCTCCGCAGCAGGATCCCGCGCTCGGCCGCGCTCTCGTAGGCGATGCCCACCTGCCCCTTGGCCAGGTAGCGCAGGCCGCCGTGGATCATCTTGGAGCTCCACCGGGACGTCCCGAAGGCCAGGTCGTGCGCGTCGATCGCGGCCACGCTCAGCCCCCGGGACGCGGCGTCCAGCGCGGCGCCCGCGCCGGTCGCGCCCAACCCCACGACCAGCACGTCCACCCGCTCCTCGGCCACTCGGCGCAGCTCGCGGGAGCGTCTGGCGGCGTTCAGCGAACTCTTCACAGGTAGGCCTCCAGCAGGGCGGCGAGCTCGGCGTCGAGCTCGTCCAGCGTCACGGGGTCGAGCATGGTCGGCGCGGACAGCAGGAACGACTGGGCCACCAGCAGCACCGCCCGCGCTTTACGGGGATCGCCGAGCACCCGCTCGAGCACCTCGAGTATCGCCTCGTGGCTCGCGCCCCTCCGGTCCAGCAGGTAGGGCATCAGCAGCTCGGGGTCCGCCTCCACGATCTTGCGCCAGAGCGGGTGCGCCCGCAGCCCCCGCACGCCGGCCACGACGGCCCGCACCGGGTCCGACATGTCCAGATCGGCGATGACGCGCACCCATTCCCTGGTCATCAGGTCGGCCACCAGCGTGCGCACGTCGGGCCAGCGGCGGTAGAGCGTCATCCGGGACACCCCGGCCCTGCGCGCCACGTCCGTGAGCGTGGTCCTGCGCACCCCGTAGGCCAGCACGCAGTCACGGGCCGCGTCCAGGACGGCCTCATTGTGACGAATCGACGTCATGTGTCACAGTGTAAGGGTGATTGGAGAACCCATGCTGTGGTCGGGCTGGGGCGACCCCGCCCAAGCCCGCGAGCTGCCCGAGCCGATCCGCGGGCTCCTGCGCGACCTGCTCGGCGTGCGCGCGCCGGACGCCCCCGCCGCCACGCTGGAGTCGGTCCGGCTCCCGCCGGCCGCCCTGCCCGGGCCGCTCCTCGCCGCCCTCGCCGGGATCGCCGGCGCCGCGAACGTGCGCACCGGGCACGAGACCCGCGTGCGGCACACGCGTGGCAAGTCCACCCCCGACCTGCTGCGCATGCGCGTCGGGGACGGCTCCGACGCCCCCGACGCGGTCGTGCTGCCCGGCTCGCACGAGGAGGTGGCCGAGCTGCTGCGGCTGTGCTCCGAGGAGCGGATCGCGGTCGTGCCCTTCGGCGGCGGCACCTCCGTCGTGGGCGGGCTCGCGCCGGCCCGGGCGGGCTTCACCGGCGTGATCGCCCTCGACCTGGCGCGGCTGGACCGGCTGCGGTCGGTGGACGCGGAGTCGATGGTGGCCGAGTTCGAGCCGGGCGTGCGCGCTCCCGAGGCCGAGCGGCTGCTCGCCGCCCACGGGCTGACCCTCGGCCACTTCCCCCAGTCCTTCGAGTACGCCACGCTCGGCGGCTTCGCCGCGGCCCGGTCGAGCGGCCAGGCCTCCGCCGGGTACGGCCGCTTCGACGACATGGTCGCGGGCCTCACCCTGGCCACCCCGTCGGGAACCCTGGAGCTCGGCCGCGCCCCCAGATCGGCGGCCGGGCCCGATCTGCGCCAGCTCGTCCTCGGCTCCGAGGGCGTCTTCGGCGTCATCACGTCCCTGCGGCTGCGGGTGCGCCGGGCCCCCGCCGAACGCCGGTACGAAGGATGGCGGTTCGCGTCGTTCGCGGCCGGTTCGGCGGCCATGCGCGCACTCGCCCAGGAAGGACCGCTCCCGTCCGTGCTGCGCCTCTCCGACGAGACCGAGACGATGATCGGCCTGGCCAAGCCGGAGGCGATCGGATCGGGCGGATCGGGCGGATCGGGCGGCTCAGGCTGCCTGCTGATCGCGGGCTACGAGGGCACCCCGGGCGCGGGGGTCCCGCTGGAGGAGCGGCGGCGCGCGGCCGCCGCCGTGCTGGCGCGGCTCGGGGGCGAGCCTCTGGGGGAGGAACCGGGGCTGGCGTGGGAGCGGGGCCGGTTCGCGGCGCCGTACCTGCGTGACTCGCTGCTCGCGGCCGGGGCCACGGTCGAGACGCTGGAGACGGCCGGGTTCTGGGCGAACCTGCCGCGGCTCTACGACGCGGTCAGGCTCGCCCTGCTCGGCGCGCTCGGGTCGCCGCTGGTGATGTGCCACGTCTCCCACGTGTACGAGACCGGCGCCTCGCTCTACTTCACCGTCGTGACCCCGCAGGACGCCGACCCGGTGGCCCAGTGGGAGCGGGCCAAGGCGGCGGCGAGCGCGGCCATCGTCGAGGCGGGCGGCACCATCACGCACCACCATGGAGTCGGCCGCGACCACCGCGACGCCTACGGGCTTGAGCTGGGCCCTCTCGGCGCGGCCGTCCTGCGGGCCGTCAAGGGCGAACTCGACCCGGCGGGGATACTCAACCCGGGTGTGCTCATCCCGGGCCCGTAGCCGCGTCTCGGACGCCGGGCCCGGTCCTCCTGGGAGGGGACGTCAGTCAGGGGGCGGGATCCGGTCGGCTTCGGCCAGCGTCGCGGCGGCCTCGCTGTAGCGGTGGAGGGCCTCGAGCGCCTTGGCCAGGCAGCCCAGCGAGACCACCAGCGGGGCGCCGCCGGACGAGCGGGTGAGCGCGACCGCCTCCTGCGCCATGGGCAGCGCCTCCGTGGCCCGGCCCCGCCCGAGCAGGAGCGTGGCGCTCGTCTGCAGGCAGCGGGCCAGCAGGACCGTGTGCGCCTCCGGCGCCTTCTCGGCGAGGACCCTGCTCCGGGCGACCGCCTCGCTCGCGCTGCTGAGCGCGGCGCCCCCGCCCCAGCGGGGCCGGGACAGCGCGAAGGCCAGCAGACCCTCGATGGCCTCCACGTCGGAGGAGCCTCTGCGGGTCGCGTCGTCCGGGCTGTTACGGGTCATGGGAGCCTCCCATCGGACGGTCCCAACCGCTTGCTTGGGGGGTGAGGGTACACCATTGTGAACCCCCCGTGTTCCCAGCGGTACGGAGCGTTCAGGATGCGCAATGGGTAGATCACGGTAAAGATGTGGTCATGGTGGAAGTCGCGGCTGAGCGTGGAAAGCAGCTTTCCTCCCGGGTGTCGGAGGAGGGTGCGGGTTGGTCCTGCACGCAAACGGGGACGTTCGCGCAGCTCAGGCCCAATAAGCACGGATTCACCTGGTTGAATTTACGTACGCTCTGGCTGTCCCGCAACGAGATCCTGGCGGGGTTGTTCGGTGACCCGTCGGGCGAGGTTCGGGCGCGCTGGGTGGAGGCGCAGGAAGCGCGCGGGATAGACCCGGAATTTCACATCAAGCCACCTGTCGGGGGAAATTTCAGTTTCCTCTTGCTCGGCGATACCGGAGAAGGGGACGCCTCTCAGTACGCGGTGGTTCCGGCCATGGTTCAACTGGGGAAAGGGACATCCTTCGCCGTCATCGCCAGTGACGTGATCTATCCGACGGGATCGGGCAACGACTACGGGGACAAGTTCTTCCGCCCGTACCAGGACTACAACGCCCCCATCTACGCCATCCCCGGCAATCACGACTGGTACGACGGGCTCGGCGGCTTCATGCGGGTCTTCTGCGACGCGCCGCCGCTCAAGCCCACGCCGGACCGCGGGCTGCGCGGGCTGCTGTGGCGCAGGCCGGAGACGATCGACGAGGCGCGGCTGGCCGAGGCGCGGGCCCTGCGGGGCAAGCCGGAGCAGCAGGCCACGCAGCCGGGGCCGTACTGGGTGATCGAGAGCGACAGCCTGCTCATCGTGGGCGTGGACACCGGCATCAGGAACGTGATCGACCAGGCGCAGACCGCCTGGCTGCGCCGTGTCTCGCTCGACCCGCGCCCGAAGATCCTCGTGACCGGCAAGCCGATCTACACCGGCAACGTCTACAAGCCGTCGCCGCTGGAGGGCGGCGGGACGATCGACGACATCGTGCGCGACCCGGCGCACCGGTACGTCGCGGCCATCGGCGGCGACGTGCACAACTACCAGCGCTATCCGGTCCAGGTGGGCGACCGGGTCATCCAGTACGTCGTGTCCGGCGGCGCCGGCGCGTTCATGCACGCCACGCACACCATCCAGCGGGTGGACGTGGCGGACGTGCACGAGGACGCGTTCAAGTGCTACCCGCTGCGCGGCGACTCGCTGTCGTTCTACAGCCAGCTCTACGCCAGGCGGCTGCGGATGAAGTGGATCTACCTGACGCCCTCCGAGGCGGCGTGCATCATGTCGCAGCACATCAAGAACGAGCCGGTCAGGACGCCCGAGGGGCCGGTCGTGATCACCCGCAGGATGCGGTGGGCCGCCCGGCTGCTGGGGGCCTGGCCGTGGCCGCTTCGGCTGCCGGTGGACAAGGTGTTCCACCGGTTCCTGTCCGAGTTGTCCGACTGGGACACGCCGCCGTTCTTCAAGCAGTTCCTGCACGTCTCGGTCACGCCCGACGAGCTGACCCTGCGCTGCTTCGCCGCCACCGGCTGCCTGGCGCAGGAGTTCGAGCCGCCGCTGGAGGACGAGGTGCGCATCAGCCTGGCCCGGTGAGATTCTGTCGGGGCCGTTTGGCACCCTTGACCACGTGTACGTCGTGGTCGCAGGGGAGACGGTGCTGCCGGTCGGAGGGTCGGCGCGCCGTCCCGCCGGCCTGCCCGGGGCGGTCGGGGAGCTCGAGGCGGCCGAGGGGCCCCGGTGGGTGTGGGCCGAGACGCGGGAGGCGTACCTGCCGCTGCTCGAGCAGGGTGTGCGGGTCGCGCGCTGTCACGACCTCGCCCTGACCGAGGGGCTGCTGCTGGCCCACGAGGGCCGCTACGGCGAGTCCCGCACGGCCAGGGCCGCGCACGCCAGGCTGCGCGGGCTGCCGGTGCCCGAGGAGCGCCCGAGCGCGCCCGGCACACTGTTCGCGCCCGAGCCGCTCGGCGCGGAGGCGGTGGCGGAGGTGCTGGCCGACCAGCTCGCGCGCATCGCCGCGCTGCCCGAGCCCGGCAGGTTCCGGCTGCTGGTGGCCGCCGAGTCGGCCGGGGCGCTCGTCGCGGCCGAGATGTCGCACGACGGCATGCCGTGGCGCAGAGACGTGCACGACGCGCTGCTCACCGAGCTGCTCGGGCCGCGTCCCGTGCACGGCATGCGGCCGGCCAAGCTGCAGACGCTGGCCGACGAGGTGGCGGCGGCGTTCGGCCATCAGGTCAACCCCGACTCCGTGCAGCAGCTCGTCAAGGCGTTCAAGGCCGCGGGGGTGGCGCTCAAGACGACCAGGTCGTGGGAGCTGAAGAAGATCGACCATCCGGCCGTGGCGCCGCTGCTGGCCTACAAGGAGCTGGCCCGGCTGTTCAGCTTCCACGGGTGGGTGTGGGCCGACCAGTGGGTGCGGGGCGGGCGCTTCCGTCCCGAATACGTGGTGGGCGGCGTCGTGTCCGGCCGCTGGGCCACCAGCGGGGGCGGCGCGCTGCAGATCCCCAAGGTGATGCGGCGGGTCGTGGTGGCCGACGAGGGCTGGGCGCTGATCGTGGCCGACGCGGCGCAGCTCGAGCCGCGCGTGCTCGCCGCGATGGCCGGCGACGTGGGGCTGGCCAGGGCGGCCGGGGAGATCGACCTCTACTCGGCGCTCGCGCAGTCGTTCGGCGGCGAGCGCGACAACGCCAAGATCGCCATGCTCTCCGCCATGTACGGCGGCACCAGCGGCGACGCCTCCAAGCTGCTGGCGGTGATGCGGCAGCGCTTCCCGAAGGCCTACCAGTTCGTCGAGGACGCGGCCAAGGCGGGGGAGGAGGGCCGGCTCGTGCGCTCCTGGCTGGGGCGCACCAGCCCGCCGCCGTCGGAGCGGTGGAGGGAGCTGGTGTCGGGGCCCGAGGGCAACCGGGCCGCGCGCGACCGGGGCCGCTTCACCCGGAACTTCGTGGTCCAGGGCACGGCCGCCGAGTGGGCGCTGGCGCTGCTCGCGGTGCTGCGCGGCAGGTTGCCCGAGCCGGCCAGGCTGGTGTTCTTCCAGCACGACGAGGTGATGGTGCACTGCCCGGCAGAGCAGGCGGAGGAGGTCATCGCGGCCGTGACGGCGGCGGCGGCCGAGGCGAGCAGGCTGCTGTTCGGGAGCACGCCGGTGCGGTTCCCGATGGAGGCGGTGGCGGTCGAGTCCTACGCCGACGCCAAATGACCCACCCCATGACCCACCGGATCCTCCGGCGCGCCCGCCCGGCGTGTGACCCCCAGGTCAGAGACGCGTGCGGCGCCAGATGGCGGTGAGCCACAGGCCGGCCAGCGCGACCATGACGCCCACGACCAGGCCGAGCATGCCGTAGCCGAACCAGCCCACGATGGCGCCGGCCACGATGGTGCCGGTGGCGCCGCAGACGTTCATCAGCAGGTCCGACAGCCCCTGGACGGCGGGGCGGCGGTCGATCGGCACCGACTCCGTGACCAGCGCCGACCCGGCCACCAGGCCGCACGACCAGCCCAGTCCCAGCAGTACGAGCGCCGCCGTCACCTGCCACACCCGGTGCCCGGCGGTGCCGGCCAGCGTGGCGGCGCTCAGCAGCAGGCCCATGCCGAGCACGAGCACCGGCACCTTGCCCGCCTTGTCCGCCAGCCAGCCCACGACGGGCGACATGACGTACATGCCGGCGATGTGCAGGCTGATCACCAGGCCGATGACGTCCAGGTTCGAGCCGTCGTGGTGGAGCTTGACCGGGGTCATGGACATCACGGACACCATCGCCGTGTGGCTGACCGCGATCATGACGAGGGCCCGGCGGGCCATCGGGGTGGTGCGCAGGGTCTGCCAGGCGGTCCTGATCGTCCGGTTGCGCCCGGGCCCCGTACTCGGGGTGCCGTCGAGGTCGCGGGCCAGCGTGAGCGGGTCGGGGCGCAGGAAGCCGATGATGACGACCAGCGCCAGGGCGAAGGCCAGCGCCGCGAAGGCGAACGGCCCGGCCTTCTCCACCAGCCCGAGCCGCATGCCGATCTGGTCGGCGGGCTTGGCCAGGTTCGGGCCGGCCACGGAGCCGATCGTGGAGGCCCAGACGACCAGGGACAGGTGCCGGGCCGCGCGGTCCTTCGGCGCCAGGTCGGTCGCCGAGTAGCGGGCCGCCAGGCTGCCCGCGCTGCCGCCGCCCACCAGGACCAGGCCGACCAGCAGCAGCGGCCAGGTGCCCAGGCTGATGGCCAGCACCGAGATCGCGCAGCCGGCCAGCGCCGCCACGTACGCCAGCGACAGGCCCGCGCGGCGCCCGCCGCTGCCCGACGCCCTGGCGGTCGGCAGGGCCAGCAGCGCCGCGCCGAGCACGGTGGCCGTGCCCGCGAAGCCGCTGATGACCGTGGAGCCCGAGAGCTCGTCCACGACCACCGAGCTGAGCGCCAGCCCGACGGCCACCCCCACCCCGCCCACGATCTGCGCCGCGGACAGCACCGCCAGGGTGCGACGCTGGACGATCCGAATCCGGTCAGAGGAAGAGACAGTGGGCTTTGTGGGGGCACTCGTCACCCGTGAAGTCTCGCATAGCCCCTAACATCACCCCAAAGGTGACGGTGAACCTTATCTATCGGGAAAGTCGCCTTTTTCAGAGAATGGTGACGGAATCCCCTTGGGCGATATGGCCGGGCGCGTCCGGGATCAGGTTGATGCCGAACCACACCTTGCCGTCACGCTTGCGGAACCTGGACAGCGTCCTGATGGGCTCCTTGCCCTTGAGGTAGGTGGCGGTGTCGATCGTGGTGAGCACGCAGCGGTCGCAGCCCTTCGTCACGCGGAACTCCACCTCGCCGATGCGCAGGCGCTTCCACTCGTCCTCGGCGAACGGCGTGCCGGTCCCTTCGATCACCACGTTGGGCCTGAAACGGTGCATGGGCAGCGGCTCGGGCGGCTCCTCGCCGCGTTCGAGCGCGGTCTCGGCGATCCAGTCGTCGAGCCGGGCGAGCGAGGCGGTGGTGGTGAGCAGCAGCGGGTAGGCGTCGGCCAGGCTGACCCGGTCGTCCGGCCGCCCGTACGCGGGGTCGACCGGGCGGCGGGCCGGATCGTCGAGCCACTTGAGCCGGACCGGCCGCCCCAGCAGCGCGGACAGCCACCCGGCGGCGGCGTCCCCGCAGTCGGTGAGCCGGATCGGGGTTCCGCGCATGTCCACCGCCGAGACGCGGGCCGACGGCACCACCCGCAACGGGGCGGCGTGCGGGCCGGTCAGCGTGAGCCCGCCGTCGTCCAGCCGGGCGAGGCAGGCCAGCAGGAGCGGCTCCTGGCGGGCGGTGATCATGGTGTCGTGTTCGTCGGCGACGAGGTAGCGCCGGTCACCGGCCAGCCCCCACGGCTCTACCTCGGCCCGCTCGACCTCATGCCCGCCGGTGGACTTGACGGGATAAAAGTGGATGCTCCCCAGCCTCATACGGCCGACCGTATCTCACCGGCCTGAGCGGTCCCGACGAGCGCGGCGCTCCTTCGGTGCAGGCCGGCGGCCAGGGCGACGGCCCCCAGGGCCACCACGCCGATCGCCGCGCCGATCCACGCGACGGAGGCGTAGCCGAGGCCCGCGCCGATGGCCAGGCCGCCCAGCCAGGGGCCGGCGGTGATGCCGACGTTGAACGAGGAGACGTTCACGGCGGCGGCGAGGGTGGGGGCGTTCCTGGCCAGCGCGAAGGGGCGGGCGTTCAGCGCCGGGTTGGTGCCGAAGCCGAACGCGCCGAGCAGGAAGACCAGCGGTACGGCCAGCAGCGCGACGGTCGCCGACACGGCCAGGGCCGCCGAGGTCAGGACGAGGCCGGTGACCCCGACGGCCAGGACGGCGAAGGGCCGCGCGTCGGCGATCCGGCCGCCGATCGTGATGCCGATGAGCGCGCCCACGCCGTACAGGGCCAGGACGGCGGGCACCCAGGCGGGGTCGAGGCCCGTGGTGCCGGCGAGCAGGGCGCTCAGGTAGCTGAAGGACGAGAGCAGGGCGCCGGTGGTCAGGGCGGTGGTGCCGTACGCGAGCCAGAGTTTCGGACTGGCCATCGCGCGCAGCTCGGCCGGGACGCTCGGCGCCGCCCCTGCCTTGGGCCGGCCGCCGGGGATGGTGGCGAACACGCCGGCGCCCGCCAGCACCGACAGCCCCGCGACCGCCCAGAACGCCGCCCGCCAGCCGAGGTGCTGGCCGATGACCGTGCCCAGGGACAGCCCGATGATCGTGGCCACCGTCAGCCCGCCGGCCAGCACGCTCATGGCCTTGGCGCGGGCATTGGCCGGCACCAGGCCGATCGCGGTGCCGGCGGCCACGGCCCAGAATCCGGCGTAGACGAACGCGCCCACGACGCGGGTGGCGAAGAGCATGCCGTAGCTCGACGTCAGCGCGCCCGCGACGTGCGACAGGGCGAAGATCGCCATGAACGCCAGCAGGACCGTACGCCGGGGCAGGCGCAGCGTGAGCACGGCCAGGACGGGCGCGCCCACCAGCATCCCGATCGCGAACGCCGAGATCAGCAGCCCCGCGTCCGGCACGGACACCCCCAGATCCGCGGCCATCTCGGGCAGGAACCCGGCCAGCATCAGCTCCGAGGTGCCCTGGGCGAAGATCGACAATCCCAGGATGTAGACCGCCAACGGCACGGCGACCCCCTTCAACAGTTTTGGATGGATCGGTTCAAAATCGGCGCGCGAAAAAATCAGAGGACGTCCAGCGCGGTGTTCGCGATCGACTCGAGCGTGGCCCGGTCCGCCCCGCCGCGGGCCGCCACGCGCAGGCCGCTGACCGTGGCGGAGACGAAGTTCGCCAGGGCGAGCGGGTCCTTGCCCGGGCCGATCTCGCCGCGAGCGCGGCCTCGCTCGATCGCGCCCCGTACGAGCTCGACGCGCTTGCTCGTGTCGCGGCGCAGCAGCTCGGCCGCCTCCGCGTCGTGTGGGGCCACCTCGACCAGGGAGTTGACCACCAGGCAGCCGGGCGGCTCGGCGGGGTCGGGCTCGACCGCCCACCACAGGACGGTCCTGATCTTCTCCCTGACCGGCAGGTCGGCCTCCATCAGCTCGGCGAGCCCGGCGTTGCGCTCGTCCATGTAGTGGCGCAGCGCCTTGCCGAACAGCTCCCGCTTGCTGGCGAAGGTGTTGTAGATGCTGCTGCGCCCGAGCCCGGTGGCCGCGCACAGGTCCTGCGTCGAGGTGGCCTCGTAGCCCGCGGTCCAGAACGCGCGCATGGCCGCCTCGACCGCACGGTCCTCCTCGAACGTCCTCGGTCGCGCCATGACGCGCACGCTACACGTTTTGGAACGATCGGTGCAATTCGTCAGGTGCTCTGCCGGAACGTGTCGAGGAACACCTTGCGCGTCTCGGCCTGGTCGTCCCACTTGAGCTCGGGCAGGTCGAACGTGACCTTGAACGCGGCGGTGTCGTCGATGGAGACGTACCGGGTCAGGGCGTGCATGGGGACGCCGTTGGCGGTGGTGTAGGTGTACTCCCAGTCGGCGGCCTGCCAGCTCCGGTACTCCACGGACTGGAGCTGCACCTGGATGTAGCTCTCCAGCCCGCCGTCGGCCTCCTGGCGGCCCAGCTCGGACAGCCCGCCGTCGGCCTGCGGGGCCGCGCGCTCCACCACGATCCGCATGGCGGAGTCCTTCGGCCCGTTGAACGTGGCCACGCCGCCGGAGGCCGCGAGCCGCCACGTCTCGGGCACGGCCGCGGAGAACCCGGCCTGGGTGTGCTGCTTGTAGCCCTCGGGCGCGGTCGCGGCGGCGCTGCCGCGCGGCGTGGCGCTCTCCGTGGCGGAGAAGGTCGTGGCGGCGGGCGGCGTCTCGGGGGCCCCGCTCGTCAGGATGATCACCACGGCGCCGACGACGACGGCCACCGCGGCCAGCCCGCTCAGGATGAAGAGCATCGTGGGCCGGCTCTCGCGGGCCCACGAGGCGTCGTCCTCCTCCGGCCGGCGCCAGCTCTTGCCTGTGCGGGGCCCGGCGCTGGGCAGCGTGGCCAGGCGGCTGCGGCCGATGTCGCGCGACAGGCCGCGCGACTGCTCGCGCAGGTCGTCGGGCGAGGCCAGGGGCCAGGGGGTGGCGGCGGAGGAGGTGCGGCTGTCCGTGGTCAGCGGCAGGATCGGCTGCGGATGCGGGCCCGACGGCGTGCCCAGGTCGTCGTCGAGGTCGGGGGTGATCCGGTTCGGTCCGAGCCCGGGCGGCGGGCCGAACGGCTGGTGCGGGCCCGACGGGCCGCGGAGCGGGTCGTGCCCCTGAGGGCCGGACGGGCCGCGGAGCGGATCATGCCCCTGGGGCCCCGACGGGCTGGAGAGCGAGTCGTACGCGTGCGGGCCCGACGGGCCGGCGAGGGAGTCGTACATGCCGGCCAGCGAGTCGTGGGCGCGCGGCAGCGGCGGCAACTGGTCGGTGCGGTGGCTGCCCGACGGGCTCGTCATGCCGTCGTAGGGAGGCATCGAGTAGCCGCCGGACGGGCTGTTCAGCGGGTCGTACGGCACCCGCACCGGCCCCGAAGGCGTCTCCACGATGCGCGAGGGCATCGGCCCCGACGGGGTGTCCAGCGGCGGCAGCAGCCCCGCCGGGGTGGGGTCGGCCTGGCTGGGCAGCGTCTCGGGCGGGCGCGGCCGGGCCGAGCCGTGGGCGCGCAGCACCGCCTCCAGCATCTCGACGACCTGCTGGGAGGTCAGCCGCTCCGCCGGGTTCTTGCGCAGCAGGCCCTCGATCACCGGCATCAGCGAGCCGGCCCGCTGCGGCGTGATGGGGTCCTGGGTGAGCACGGAGCCGAGCACCGCGACCGGGTCGGGCCCCTCGTAGGGCGGGCGGCCCTCGACGGCGGCGTACAGGGTGGCGCCGAACGACCACAGGTCGGCGGCCTGCGTGATCGGCTGCCCCGACAGGCGCTCCGGCGGGATGTACGCGGGCGACCCCATGAGCAGCCCGGTCTGCGTGATCGTGACGTCGCCCTCGATGGCCGCGATGCCGAAGTCGGTGATCACCACCCGGTCGGAGGTCAGCAGCACGTTGCCCGGCTTGATGTCGCGGTGCAGGATGCCGGCCGCGTGCGCGTGCGTGAGCGCGTCGAGCACCCGGATGCCGATCTCGGCGGCCTGGATCACCGGGAGGGGCCCGCTCTGGCGTACGGCCTGCTCCAGCGACCACGCCCGGACCAGCTCCATCACGATCCAGGGGCGGCCGTCCTCCTCGACCACGTCGTGCACGGTCACGATGCCGGGGTGCGTCAGCCGCGCCGCCGACCTCGCCTCGCGCAGCATCCGCCGGTGCGCCACCTGCATGCCCGCACGGTCGAGCCCGTACGGCAGGATGAGCTCCTTGACCGCCACGTCCCGGTCGAGCAGCACGTCATGCGCGTGCCACACCATGCCCATGCCACCTCTGCCGACGGGCGACATCAGCCGGTAGCGCCTTCCGATCAGGCGTCCCTGGCTCTGCGAAGCGCCCCCCGCGGCGCCTCCCTCTTGGCCGGGTCCGCTGAGCAAGCGGTCGGCTGCCATGTTCCCGCCCCCATCTCGCCTCATCCGTCACGTGCGTTTCCACGCTACTTGCAGATTTCCTGTGGCCTGAGGTTCGTTACGATATCGGCGGTTAATCCGCAAGGGAAGCTGACACTGTCTTACAAAAGCCCTGACGTGCGGTTATGTCGCTATTCAAATCGATCACTTACTTCGTCCGCCAATGCGGTCAAGGCGGTGGTGAACGCCTCGATGGGCGGTTTGACCAGGCCAGCGCCCACCTGGCCCGTCCCCGCGACCCGTCCGGCGATGCCGGTGTTGACCACGGGCAGCAGACCGGTCCTGGCGACGAGCGTGATGTCGATGCCGACCGGCGTGCCCCGGAAACCGAGGCTCGGAATCTGGTGCACCGGATGTTCGGCGAGCGTGATCTCGTACATGGAGCGGGTGGCCCGTACCGCGTCGGCCACCTCGCCGCCCACGAACCGCACGATGGCCGGTGAGGCCGCCATGGCGAAGCCGCCCAGTCCGGACGTCTCGGTGATCGTGGAGTCGCCGATGTCCGGGTTGGCGTCGGCGGGGCCGTACGTGCCGAGGTAGAGGCCGTCGGGCACGCCCGCCGGGCCGGTGAACCAGCGGCCGCCCAGGCCCGACACCTGGACGCCGAAGTCGGTGCCGTTCCTCGCCATGGCGACGACCAGCGAGGAGCCGGGGACGTCGCGGGCCGCGTCCGTGGCCGCCTTGGCCGCGGCCATCCCGATGTTGAGGAAGAAGTGGTCGTTGCCGTTGATGAAGCGCAGCACCGCGGCCGCGTCGCCGGGGGCGGCCTCGACCACGGCCGGGGCCAGCTCGCGCAGGAGGAGCGAGGTGGCGGCGCGGTTGCGGTTGTGCAGCTCGTCGCCCATCTGCAGGGCCTGGGCCATCAGCGAGCGCAGGTCGATCGGGCCCGTGCGCTCCAGCGTCGCCGCCAGGGCCGGGCCGAGCACGCGGTCCATCCAGCGCAGCCGGTCGAGGACCTCGGGGCCGTACGCGCCGTACCTGAGCACCTTGCCCAGGCCCTCGTTGAGCGAGCAGTAGGCGGTGCCACCGTGCTCGTCGTCGCGTACCTCGAACAGCCACATCGACGGGCTCACCACGCCCGCCATCGGCCCGACGGTGGCGCGCTCGTGGCAGGGGCGCAGCTCGACCGCGCCCGCCGCCAGCCTGTCGCCGGCCTCGTGCTCGTCGCCGGCCAGGCCCTCCAGCAGCATCGCGCCGATCAGCGCGCCGCGCATCGGGCCCGACGCGCGCTCCCAGGTGATGGGCGGGCCCGCGTGCAGGAACGTCCCCTCCTCCAGCACCTCCGACGCCCTGCGCACGCCCACGAGATACGGGCGCGCCGAGATCAGCCTGGCGACCGCCCGCTCGTTGGCCGCCTGCCTGCGCGGGTCGGCCAGCACCGTGGCCAGGGCCCGCGCGGTGCCCGGCAGGGGCGGCCGCCACTCCACGGCGGTCGTCGGCACGGCCTGCGCCCTGAGCGCCTCGTCGAGCAGCCCCGCCCCGACCGTGATCACACGCGCGGGCGCGGCGAGCAGGCTCCCGGCGGGAGCGGGGTCGGGCGCGTTCACAGGAGGCTCCCGGGCGTGGTCCGGGGATCGGGCGCGTTCACAGGAGGCTCCCGGGCGTGGTCTGAGGGTCGGGTGCGTTCACACGAGGCTCCTGGCGTGGCGGGCGGCCTGGGCGTTGGAGGTGAACACCGCCGCGCCCGCCTCGCGGAACGCGGCGGCCTGGCGGTGCAGGTCCTGCGGATCGCCCTCCGTCCCGATCAGGGCGATGACGACGGTGGCCGGGGTACGGGCGACGGCATGGGCCAGCGAGGCGGCCGGATCGGGGTCCGCGCCGTGGCCCAGGACGACGTCCAAGAGCACCACGTCGGTCTCCCGCGCGTGGCCGAGGGCCTCCACCCGCAACGTCGGGTCGATCATCGGATGCGCCCGGCCCCTGGTGTAGGCGTCGTCCCCGTAGTCGACGAAGTCGCCCTGCCCGGCGACGGCGGCGGCCTCCACGCTCAGTGTGCCGCCGGCGTACAGGCCCTTGATCGTCTTGGCCGGGGACCGCCTGCCCGGCCACGCGGGCCAGGACGGCCACTCCGGGACGGGTCGGCCGAGGGCGCGCAGCGCCTGCTCGGTCGCCTCGGTGAGGTCGGGCGCGCCCTCGCCCAGCAGCGCGCGTACGACGGGCGTGCGCAGCCGTTCCTCTCCCAGGGCCGCCGCCACCTCGGGGGCGGGTGGCTTGGAGATGAGCACGATCAGCTCCGTGGCCGGATCCTCGTCCAGCATGCGCAGGGCGCGGCGCGTCGACAGCCCGCCCACCTCGGCCGACAGGTCCCGGCCGCCCACGCCGAGCACGTGGCTGACGCCGGTGCCCGCCCAGTCGAGCAGGGACGTCACCTGCTGTGCGCCGGTGCCCGACGCGGCCACGACGCCGACGGGGCCCGGCGACAGGACGTTCGCGAAGCCCAGGCCCGCGCCGCCGATCACGGCGGTGCCGCAGTCGGGCCCCATGACCAGGACGTCCCTGGCCTCGGCCAGTTCCTTGAGCCGGCGTTCCGCGGCCGGGCTCACGCCGTCGCTGAAGATCATCACGGGCAGGCCGGCCTCGATGGCGTCCAGGGCCTCGAAGAAGGCGTACTCGCCCGGGGTCGAGACGAGGACGAGGTCGGCCTCCACCCTCGTGGCCGCCGAGCGGGTGGTCAGCGGCGGCTGGTCCGCGGGCTGGTCCGTCTCCCGGGGGCGGACGGCGGTGAGCTGCCGGTCGGCCTCCTCGACGGCGGCCCGCGTGTCGCGCGCCCGTACGGCGATCAGCAGGTCGCCCGGGTCGGTCTCGGGGACGTCGAAGCCCAGCTCCCGCAGGATCGACACGTTCAGCTCGGTCGCCATGGCGACCATGGCCGCCGCCACCCCGGGCAGCTCCGACAGCGCGCGGCTGACGCGCATGAGGGTGACCGAGTCGTGGTAGGCGCCCCTCCGTACGAGCACCGTCTGCGGCAGGCCGTTCACTTCTGCCCGCTCAGCTCGAGCACCGCGGTCACCCCGATGGCGATGCCTTGGGCGAGGTCGGCGCCCGAGGTGTGCCCGAGGCGGTGCAGGCGCCGCAGCGCCGGCTCCAGCGCCTGTCGGCCGGCGACGCCGCGCAGCACGGCCGTCACCTCGGGGCTCGCCTCGCCCCGGGCCGCACAGTGCAGGAGCGTGGCCGAGATGGGCGTCGTGCGCGTACGCGCGTCGAACGTCACCGTCGCCGCCAGCCAGTCGGCCAGCCACACCGCCCGCCCGGCCCCCACCGCCGCGCCCAGGTGCCGCAACGTCACCAGCAGCCCCGCCAGCACGTCGTCGCCGCTCGGCGTCAGCCCCGGCCCGAGCCCCATGAGCTGCTCGGCCGCCGTCACCACGCCCACCAGCCACCCCTTCGCGCAACTGCTCGCCAGCAGCTCCACGGCGCGGTTACCGGCCAGCCCCGGCGACGGCGGCCCGCCCGGAGGCGCTCCGGCCCGTCCCGTCCCGGCCATGGTCGTCCGCCCGAGCCGCGCCGGATCGTTCAGGAGGGCGGCGGCGTGCGCGAGGCGGCCCGCATCGAACGCGCCCAGCGGCGGGGCCGGATCCCACCAGCGGCGCACGCTCAGGCTCAGCGGCCCCAGGTCGACCACGCGGTCGCCCACCAAGGCGTCATCACCCACCGTGACGTGCGGCAACGGGGTGGCCAGCAGCACCGAGTTGGGCAACCGGGTCGCCTCGCCGGTGATGACGGCGATCACCGAAGGCTCCAGGTCGGTCCTGACCTCGAGATAGACCCCTTCGGGAAACGCGGCCAGCACCCGGGCGGGCCGGCGCTGGGCCTCCAGGACAGGGCGCACCGCCGCGCTGGCCGCGCCCGTGACGTGGACGCGGGTACGCCGGGCGTGAGTACTGACGGTCACCGGACCTCCCAACCGAACTTGGACCTGACCGTAGAACGGTCCGGGAACCCTCCGTACGGAGAAATTTGCCAACAGTCAGCGAGAAGGTTGGCTCTTCCTGACAGACCGCTTCTGGGTTCACAATCTCCCCATGGAGCCCCCCGTCCGTCTCGCCAGCACCGGAACGATCATTCACGGCGTGTCCGTCGGAGAGGTGCTCGGCGTGTCCACCCTCGCCGACGCCAGGCTGCTCGCGGGGGAGAACGGGCTGGGCCGCATCGTGCAGCGGCTCAACGTCATGGAGGTCCCCGACATCCTGGCCTGGGTCAAGCCGCACGAGCTGCTGCTGACCACCGGCTACCCGCTGCGCAACACGCCGCAGTCGCTCGGGCGGCTGGTGGCCGACCTCGACGAGCGCGGGCTGGCCGCCCTGGCGATCAAGCTCGGCCGCTACGTGGACGAACTGCCCGACGAGATGGTCGAGCAGGCCGACCGGCTCGGCTTCCCGCTCATCCTGCTGCCGAACGACGTGGGCTTCGACGACATCCTCAACCAGGTGCTGACCGACATCCTCAACCGCCAGGCCGCCGTGCTGGCCCGCGCCGAGGAGGCGCACCGGGCGCTCGTGCAGGTGGTGCTGGCCGGCGGCGGGCTCAACGAGGTCACCGCCGAGGTGGCGCAGCTCCTCGACGTGTCGGTCGCGGCCGTCGACGGCTCCGGCCACGTCCTGGCCACCGCGGGCCCCGCCGACCACGTCGCCGTCCTGCGCGAGTCGATCTCCCGCGAAGGGCCGCCGACCTCGCCCGCGCCCGGCCGCGTCCGCTCCTTCGCCTCGGTCCCGGTCCTGGCCGGAGGCCACCACCACGGCAGGATCGTGGCCTACAGCGCGTCGGAGGCCATCAGGGACAGCGACGTCGGCATCCTCGAACGCGCGGCCACCGTCGCCGCCCTCGTCGTCACCCGGCAGGAGGCGGTCAACGCCGTCGAGAGCAAATACCGGGCCGACTTCCTGCGCGACGTGCTCACCGGGCGGGCCGGCACGGCGGAGCGGGTCACCTCCAGGGCCAGGGCGTTCGGCTGGGACCTGGCGCGCCCCGTGACCGTGCTGGTGGCCGAGCTCGACCCCGACGGCGACGAGCGCAGCGCGCAGGACCGCCTGGTGGCGTGCTGGACCGCCGCGATCAGGCGGCACGACCCGCGCGGGGCGGTGGCGGGGTTCTCGCACGAGGTGGTGGCCGTGGTGGACGCCGCCCTCGACGCGGCCCGCGTGGCCAAGGACGCCGCCTCGGCCTTCGCCGACGTGCCGCCCGCCACGTTCTCGACCGGCACCTCGCGGCCGAGCCCGGGGGCGGTCACGCTGCCGGAGGCCTATTCCCAGGCGCTGAAGGCGGCCAGGGTCGGACGTCAGCTCCACGGGCCGGGCGCGGTGGCCCACTTCGACCAGCTCGGGGTGTACCGGCTGCTGTCGCTGGTCAACGACACGGACGAGCTGCACGCGTTCGTACGGGAGACGCTCGGGCCGCTGGCCGGCGACGACGACGCCGAGAACGCGGACCTGCGGCGCACGCTGCAGGTGCTGCTGGAGACCAACCTGAACGTGGCGGAGACGGCGCGGCGGCTGCACTTCCACTACAACACGCTGCGCTACCGGATCGGGAAGCTGGAGCGCATCCTCGGCAACTTCACCGACGACCCGCACCTGCGGCTCAACCTGACCCTGGCCCTGCACGTGCTGCGGATGCGGGGCATCTAGGCTCTAGGGTCGTGGACTTCGAACTGCGCTCCGAGTACATCCCGCTGTGCGACCTGCTGAAGTACTGCGGGATCACGGACACGGGAGGCATGGCCAAGCACCTGATCGCCGAGGGGATGGTGATGGTGGACGGCGAGGTGGAGCTGAGGAAGACGGCCAAGATCCGGGCGGGGCAGGTGGTCAGCGGCGACGGGTTCTCGATCAACGTGGAGTAGGCCGGGGACATCTACGAAAAGTCACCACGACATTACTCGTTGTTTACTGGCATCGTTCGCGCCGATGGAAAAAGAAACGGCCCCCTGACGGGGGCCGTAGTACCCGGGAACGTAGCCCCGGGCGGGTGACTTCATGTTAGGGCGTGGTGGCGGTGCGCGACAAGCCGAATCCGGAGATGGAGCGGGTCGGTGTCCATATCGACGGATTCAACTTGTACTACGGCCTGCGGGAGCTCGGCGGGCGGCGCTTCCTGTGGCTCGATCTGCGGTCCATGGTCACGCGCGTCCTGCGGTCGCATCAGCGGCTCGAGGCGCTCACCTACTTCACCGCCACCATTCGCAACGATCCGCCCGCCATCGCGCGGCAGGAGGTCTACCTGGCGGCGCTGGAGAGCGTCGGTGTGCAGGTCGTGCCGGGCAGAGACCAGGAGCAGCAGGTGCGATGCCATGCGTGCGGGCGCACGCGCCGGACCTACGCGGAGAAGCAGTCCGACGTGGCGCTGGGCGCCGCCATGGTGTCGGACGTGGCGACCGGCAAGGTCGACGTGGTCATGCTGGTGTCGGCCGACTCCGACCTGTGCGCGGCGGTGCACGCGATCAGGCGGATCGACCAGGAGCGCGAGACGAAGACCAGGGTGGTCACGGTGTTTCCGCCGCGGAGGCGCTCCGAGAGCCTGCGGCTGGTCAGCGACGCGTGGCCGAAGGATCCGTGGGTGGCGCTGCTGACCATGGCGGCGACGTTCGTGTTCATCGGGGTGTTCCGCGGGTTCCTCGGGCGGATCGGGGTGCTGCTCGGGCTCGTGTTCGGGTTCGTGCTGTCGTGGGTGTGGGATCTCGTGGGCGGGAGGATCACGGCGCCGGACGACAGCGGGGCGGTGACCGAGCACTTCCGGGTGAACCTGGAGGGCGTCGCCCAGGCCGACTGGATCGGGCTGCCCTCCCTGCACGGCCCCGTCTTCGAGGTGTCGGCCATCGTGCTGGTGCTGCCCGTGCTGCCCGTGGTGATCGCGCTGATCGCGGAGAACGTGGGGCACGTCAAGGCCGTGGGGGAGATGACGGGCACCGACGTGGACGGGTACATGGGGCGGGCGGTGCTGGCCGACGGGGTCGGGACCGTGGTGGCGACGTCGGTCGGCGGGGCGGCGACGACGACGTACGCGGAGAACATCGGGGTCATGGCGGCCACCAGGGTCTACTCCACGGCGGCCTACTACATCGCGGCGGTCATCGCGATCCTGTTCGGGCTCTGCCCCAAGTTCGGGGCGCTCATCGCCGCCACCCCCGGCGGGGTGCTGGGCGGGGTGACGACCATCCTGTACGGGATGATCGGCCTGCTCGGCGCCAAGATCTGGATCGAGAACCGGGTGAACCTGTCCGACCCGGTGAACCTGGTCCCCGTCGGCGCGGGGATCATCTGCGCGATCGGCCCCGTCGCGTTCCCGATCACCGGCACCTTCGCGCTCAGCGGCATCGCGCTCGGCACGATCGTGCTGCTGGTCGGCTACCACCTGCTGCGCGTCACCCGGCGGTAGCCCGCAAGCCCCTCACAGGGGAGCCGGAGGCGTGTGCGCGAGGTTGTGTCTGGTGAACGGCGCAGATTTGGCAGATCATGCCCGTGTAGGAGCGTGCCACCGGGCCTAATGTGCCCGCAACGGAACGTCTCGCCGGCTCAGTGCCCAGTACAAGAGGGGCTCTCCATGGTTGCACGATGGACCAAACACGGTGACGGCAGGCATCTGGCCCCCGGCGAGGTGGTCAGGCCGGACGAAAGGCTGAGCTGGCCCCGGATGGTGGGGTTCGGGGCGCAGCACGTGATCGCGATGTTCGGGGCGACCTTCGTGTTCCCCCTGGTGATGGGGCTGGATCCGAACGTCGCCGTGATGATGTCCGGCGTCGCGACGATCATGTTCCTGTTGATCGTGAAGGGCAAGGTGCCCAGCTACCTGGGCACCAGCGCGTCCTTCGTGGGCGGCGTGTTCGCCATCAGGGCCGCCGCGGGCGGCGACACGGCGGGCGCGGACGCGATCGTGACCGGCGCCATCCTGGTCGCCGGGTTCGTGCTGGCGCTGGCCGGCCTCGCCATCCACTTCCTCGGCGTGAACATCATCCACCGCGTCTTCCCGCCCGTGGTCACCGGCGCGGTCGTGATGCTCATCGGGTTCGGGCTGGCGTTCGTGGTGGCGGACGTCTACTGGCCGCAGGACCACTGGGTCGCGCTCGTCACGATGCTGATCACGTTCGTGGTGATCGTGGCGTTCAAGGGGTTCATCGGGCGCGTCGGGGTGCTGATCGGGCTGGTCGCCGGGTTCGTGCTGTCGTGGGTGCTGGACAAGACGGCGGGTCCCATAACCTCGGTGCTGCCGGGGGCCAACCTGCGCGACGCCGCCGGGGCCGAATGCCAGGCGGAGGGGACGTACTGCGTCGCGACCGCGTTCCCGCACGACCGGGTGAGCTTCGACTCCGTGGCGTCCGCGCCGTGGTTCGGGATGCCGGACTTCCACGCCCCCGACTTCAAGACCTCGGCCGTGCTGCTGGTGCTGCCCGCGGTGATCGCGCTCATCGCGGAGAACATCGGGCACGTCAAGGCCGTGGGGGAGATGACAGGGACCGACGTGGACCCGTACGTGGGCCGCGCGGTGGTGGCCGACGGGGTCGGCACCATGGTCACCAGCGCGGTCGGCGGCTCGCCCACGACCACGTACGCCGAGAACATCGGCGTCATGGCGGCCACCAAGGTCTACTCCACGGCCGCCTACTACATCGCCGGGGTCATCGCGATCCTGTTCGGGCTCTGCCCCAAGTTCGGGGCGCTGGTCGCGGCCACGCCGGGCGGCGTGCTCGGCGGGGTGACCGTGATCCTCTACGGCATGATCGGGCTGCTCGGCGCGAAGATCTGGATCGAGAACAGGGTGAACTTCGCCGATCCCGTGAACATGGTTCCGATCGGAGCGGGCATCATCCTGGCCATCGGACCTGTTCAGCACTTCATCGGGGGAGACTTCACCCTCGAGGGCATCGCGCTCGGCACGATCGTGGTGCTGGGCGGATACCACCTGCTCCGCGTCATCGCCGGGCGCGCCCCCGAACCGGCGCCGTCCGGCGGCAGGAGCGAGGCCGGGTGAAGCCGCCGCCGTTCGAGTACCACGCGCCCCGCGAGCTCGGCGAGGCGCTGCGCGTCCTCGCGGAGGTGCGGGGCAAGGTCCTGGCCGGCGGCCAGAGCCTCATCCCCATGCTGAACATGCGGCTGGCGGCGCCCGAGCACCTCGTCGACATCAACCGGGTCGCCTCCCTGTCCGCCCTGGAGGCGGGCGAGCGGGGCGTCCGCGTCGGCGCGCTGGTCAGGCACGCCGAGGCGGAGCGGGCCGGCGTCCATCCGCTGGTCACGAGGGCGCTCAAGCTGGTCGCGCATCCCGTGATCCGCAACCGGGGGACGGTGGTGGGCAGCCTCGTGCACGCCGACCCGGCCGCCGAGCTGCCCGCGGTGCTGGCCCTGCTGGGCGGGCACGTACGGGTGGCCCGCTGGGACGGCGGCCGGATCACCGAGCGGGACGTGAGCGCCCCCGACTTCTTCACCGGGCCCATGGAGTCGGCGGTCGAGCCGGGCGAGCTGGCCGTGTCGGCGTTCTTCCCGGCGCCGGCGCCGGGAAGCGGGACCGCGTTCGAGGAGGTGTCGCGCCGGCACGGCGACTACGCGCTGGCGGGGGTCTGCGCGGTCGTCACGGTGGACGACGAGGGCGTGAGCGCCGCCAGGGTCGCGTGCGCCGGCGTCGGGCCCGTCCCGCTCGTCGTGGACCTCGGCGGCGAGGACGACTGGGCCGCGGCGGCGGCGCGCGTACGCGACGCGGCCGAGCCCGAGGGCGACATCCACGCCACCGCCGCCTACCGGCGGCACCTGGTGGGCGTGCTGGCGGAGCGGGCGCTGCGCAACGCGGCGCGGGAGGGGGCCGCGGCCCGTGGAGCATGAGATCACGCTCATCGTGAACGGCACGGCCAGACGCGTACGCGTGCCCGCCCGCCGCCTGCTGTCCGACTGCCTGCGCCACGACCTGGGCCTGACCGGCACCCACGTCGGCTGCGAGCACGGCGTCTGCGGCTGCTGCACGGTGCTGCTCGAAGGACGGCCCGTGCGCTCGTGCCTGACGTTCGCCGTCACCGTGGACGGCGCCGAGCTCACCACCGTGGAGGGGCTCGCCGCGCCGGACGGCGCCCTGTCGCCGGTGCAGCGGGCCTTCGCCGAGTGCCACGGGCTGCAGTGCGGGTTCTGCACGCCGGGGTTCCTGTGCACGGTGACCGCCCTGCTGGAGGAGAACCCGGCGCCGACGGACGAAGAGGTAGTCGAGGGCATCTCCGGCAACCTGTGCCGGTGCACCGGCTACCAGAACATCGTCAAGGCCGTGCACCGGGCCGCCGAGCTGCGGGCGGAGGAAGCATGACGACCAAGCTGTTCGGGGAGCCCGTGCAGCGGCGCGAGGACCCCAGGCTGCTCACCGGGCAGGGCCGCTACCTCGACGACCTGGGGCGCGACGCCCTGGCGGCGGCCTTCGTCCGCTCGCCGCACGCCCACGCCCGGATCCGCGACGTGGACGTCACGGCGGCGCTCGACGTGGAGGGGCTCGTCGCCGTCTACACGTGGGAGGACCTGCCCGAGCGGGTCGGCAGGGCGCTGCCGCTGCTGATCCCGCACCCCGCGCTCACCCACGGCCGCACCGCCTACCCGCTGGCCAGAGACGTCGTCCGGCACGTCGGCGAGCCGGTGGTCATGGTCGTGGCCGCCGACCGCTACGCCGCGGAAGACGCCTGCGCGCTCATCGAGGTCGACTACGAGCCGCTCAAACCGGTCGTCGGCCTGGAGGAGGCCGTCCAGAGCGCCCAGCTCGTGCACGAGGACGTGCCCGGCAACGTGGGCGCCCACCTCGTCCAGGAGGTCGCGGCGGCCGACGGGCGCGGCGCCAGAGAGGCGATCGAGGCCGCGCCGCACACGCTGGCCTTCCGGCTCGACATCGAGCGCAGCGCCAGCATGCCGCTGGAGGGCCGCGGCGTGTACGCCCGCTGGGACGGCCGCGACCTGCGCGTCTACTCCAGCACCCAGACCTCCACCAGCGTCCGCATGGCCGTGGCCGCCGCGCTCGGGCTGCCGCTGCCCCAGGTGGAGGTGATCGCGCCCGACGTGGGCGGCGGCTTCGGGGTCAAGATCGTGCACCCGTGGCCGGAGGAGGTGCTCGTCCCGTGGGCCGCGATGACGCTCGGGCGCGAGGTCAAGTGGGCCGAGGACCGCCGCGAGCACTTCGTCTCCTCCGCCCACGAGCGCGGCCAGGTGCAGTACGTGCGGGCCGGGTTCGACGACGCCGGGCGCGTGCTGGGGCTGGACGTCACGATCCTGCACGACCACGGCGCCTACACCCCCTACGGGATCATCGTGCCGATCATCACCTCCACGCAGTTGCTGGGGCCGTACAAGATCGGGGCGTACCGGGTCGAGTTCAGCGCCGTCTACACCAACACCGTGCAGGTCACGCCCTACCGCGGGGCCGGGCGGCCCCAGGGCGTGTTCTGCATGGAGCGCACGATGGACAAGATCGCCCACTACCTGGGCAAGGACCGCACCGAGGTGCGCGCGGCCAACTTCATCGGGCCCGGCGAGTTCCCGTACGACCAGGGGCTGATCTTCCAGGACGGGCGGCCGCTGATCTACGACAGCGGCGACTACCCGGAGATGCTCCGCATGATCAAGGAGCTCATCGGCTGGGACTCCTTCGAGCGGCGGCCGGGGCGGGGCATCGGAATCGGCTGCTACGTCGAGGGCACGGGGGTGGGGCCGTACGAGGGCGGGCACGTGCAGATCACCTCCGACGGCCGCGTGCACGTCTCCACCGGGCTCACCTCGCAGGGACAGGGCCACGAGACCGCGTTCGCCCAGATCGCCGCCACCGAGCTGGGCGTGCCCATCGAGCGCGTCAGCGTGGTCACCGGCGACACCCGCAGGTTCGGGTACGCGGTCGGCACGTTCGCCTCGCGGGCCGCCGTCGTCAGCGGCAACGCCATCGCGCTGGCCTGCCGGAAGGTCCGCGAGAAGGCGCTGCGCATCGCCGCCGAGGCGCTGGAGGCCAACCCGGCGGATCTGGACATCGCCGACGGGATCGTGCACGTGGCGGGCACGCCGTCCGCCTCCGTGCCGCTGTCCACGGTGGCGGTGCTGGCCAACCCGCTGCGTTACGCCTTCGACGAGGAGACGGCCAAGGCCACCCAGTTCTCCGGCACGGCCGCCTTCGACCGGCCGCCGGTCGCCGAGGGCGAGGAGCCGGGGCTGGAGGGGCGCGACTACTACTCGCCGATCAGGTCCACGTTCGCGGCCGGCATGCACGCCGCCATCGTCGAGACCGACCCGGACACCGCCGAGATCAAGGTGGTGCGCTACGCCGTCGTGCACGACTGCGGCCGGCTGATCAACCCCATGATCGTGGAGGGGCAGATCCACGGGGGCGTGGCCCAGGGCATCGGCGGCGCCCTCTACGAGCGCATGGTCTACGACCAGCACGGCCAGCTCGTGAACGCCTCGTTCATGGACTTCCTCATGCCGTACGCCACCGAGGTCCCGCACATCGAGACCGATCACCTCGAGACCCCGTCGCCGCTCAACCCGCTCGGCATCAAGGGCGCCGGCGAGGCGGGCGTGATCCCGGTCTCGGCGGTCATCGCCTCCGCCATCGAGGACGCCGAGGGCATCGAGATCGACCGCATGCCGATCTCCCCGTCCGAGCTGTACGAGGCCAGGGAGCGCCGGCGGCTCAGGGCGGACGGGCCGCCGGACGAGTGAGGCCATGAACGCCGCATGAGACGATGCTCGCCATGCTCGCCCCCGATGCCGGTCTGACCGCCTTTCCCGACGTGCCCGGCGACGTCCGACTGATCGACCTGGCCTGGAACCGGATCGCCGAGGTGCCCGCGTGGGTGGCCGGGCTCACGTCGCTGGAGGAGCTGCGGCTCGACGGCAACGGGCTGCGCGGGCTGCCCGACCTGTCCGGGCTCACCGCGCTGCGCGCGCTGCACCTCGACGGCAACGAGCTGACCTCCTTCCCCGCCTGCCCGCCGCACCTGGAGGCCCTCTTCCTGTACGGCAACCGCGTCGGCGCCCTGCCCGGCCGCCTGCCGGGCACGCTGAGGCACCTGGCGGCGGGCGCGAACGGGCTGACCGAGGTGCCGGGGTCGCTGTGGAAGCTGACCGGGCTGGAGTCGCTCAACCTGGCCGAGAACGCCCTCACCGAGGTCCCCGCGGCCATCGGCGGCCTGGCCCGGCTGCGCATGCTCGACCTGGGCCACAACCGGCTCACCGAGATCCCGCCCGAGATCGGCGACCTGCCGCTCACCGACTACCTCTACCTCAGCGACAACCTGTTCACGCGGGTGCCCGGCTCGATCGGGCGGCTCGACCGGCTGGCCTACCTCAACCTCACCGACAACCGCCTGGAGCGCCTGCCGGACGCGCTCGGCTCCATGGCGGCGCTGATGGAGCTGCGCCTCTACGGCAACCGGCTGGAGGCGCTCCCGGAGACGATCGGCGGCCTGTCCCGGCTGCGCGAGCTGCACCTGCAGGGCAACCGGCTGACCCGGCTGCCCGGGTCGATCGCCGGGCTGGGTGAGCTGCGCGTGCTCGACCTGCGCGACAACCGCCTGCGGGCGCTGCCGGAGTCGTTGCCGCCCCGGCTCACCCATCTCGACCTGCGCAACAACCGGCTGCGCGAGCTGCCGGGCGGCCTGGCAGCCCTGCCCGCGCTGGAGAAGCTCGACCTGCGCTGGAACAAGCTCGACGGCGAGCCCGAGGTGCTGCGCCGGCTCGCGGCGCGAGGTTGCGTCGTTCTGCGCTGAACCGCGAAGGGCGGGGCTGCGTACCTTCGCACATGACGACATTTCCACGTCTGGCCGCTTTCGCGCTGCTGGCCGGACTGGTCGCCGGCTGCTCCTCTTCGGGGGGCTGGAGCGACTACGTCGCAGCGGGAAAGACTCAGCAGGCCAACGCCGCCCCCCTTACCATCGACCAACTGTCAGAGAAGGTCGGCTGCAAGCCGAAGATGCAGGTGGACGCCGACGAGGTGAAAACGGCGTACTGCAAGACCCCGAACGGGGAGTTCTTCGTCAACACCTTCAAGACGGAGAAGCTCAAGGACGAGTGGATGGATCGGGCGCCTGAGTACAACCCGCACCTGGTGGGGCCACGGTGGACCGTGCTGGGGCCGCTGAAGACGCTGGAGGCGATCAGGGGGCCGCTCAACGGGGACCTGCACCTGACCGACCACCGGGTCTCCAAGTCGCCCAGCCCTAACTAGCCGGTCTGGGTCTGAACCCGCTCCTGGGGGCCTGCGTACCTCCGCACATGACGACATTTCCACGTCTGGCCGCTTTCGCGCTGCTGGCCGGACTGGTCGCCGGCTGCTCCTCCGGGAGCGTGGGCGGCTACGTCGCAGCAGGCGGCAAGCAGGTCGACGCCGCCCCCCTCACCGTCGAACAGCTCTCCGCCAAGGTGGGCTGCGAGCCACGCATGCAGGTCAGCGCCGCCGAGATCCGTACGGGGTACTGCAAGACCCCGGACGGGGAGTTCTTCGTGACGACGTTCAGGAGCCAGGCGGGCAAGGACGCCTGGATGGACGCCGCCCCCGAGTACAACCCGCACCTGGTCGGCCGGCTCTGGACCGTGCTGTCCAGCCGCAAGGTGCTCGACCTGCTGAAGGAGAGGCTCGGCGGCGACCTGCATCTCACGGACCATCGGACCAAGAAGATGCAGGTCGTCGGCTGACCGGCGCCCCTTCCCCACCCCTTCGGTCCTGTCCTTTCGGGGGGAGGGGGCTGAGCAAGGGGCGGGGCGCCGGAGCCGGGTCGTGCACGCGCCACCCCCTGCCCCCTCTCAGCGGCGGCGCAGGAGCTCGTACTGGGCCCTGATCTCGGCCGGGGTGGCGACCCGGTCGAGGAACACCAGGCCGTCCATGCGGCAGTCGCAGGGGTTCTGCTCCCGGGTGTTCTGCGGGAAGCTGCCGCCGATCTTGATGCCGCGCGGATCCGTGGCCGAGGTGACGTCGGGTTCGGGATCGCCCTCGACGGTCCACGGGTCGCCGGTGACGGTGTAGGAGCCGTCGAGCGGGCGGCCGTTCTTGAAGAGCTTCATGGTCGCGGTGTCGAAGTCGTACGTCGCGGCGAGGAACACCCACCGGTCACGGGGCAGGACCTGCTGCCACGGCTGGTTCGCGGCGAAGGTCTGGGAGCTCGCGCCGTCCACCCGCCGGGCCAGCGCGACCACCCGTAGTTCCCCGTTCACGGTGATCAGCTCCAGCAGGGCCCGCACGTCGTGGCCCTGGGAGTTGCCGCTGAGCACGCCGGCCAGCCCGATCGCGTTGAAGCGGTCGGCCGGGTCGGCGGTATTGGTGTTGAGGGCCGGGCCGTCCCCCTGCATCTTGAACCAGCCCATGATGGTGGTGCCCCGGACGGCGTTCAGGGCCCGCAGGGTGGGCACGCCCGGGTCGGCGTAGACGCCCGCCTTCCAGTCGTCGTTGCCCGCCGTCGCCGGATCGACCTGCCGGGTCTGCAGCGCGTTCCCGCTGCCCCGGTAGGCGTGATCGGCGACGCGCATCGCCGCGCCGCCGTTCACGAGCGCGATGGGGGTGCCGGACAGGCCCTGGTCCTGCTCCTGGGCGGGGTCGGCGGGCAGCGGGTGGTCGAAGTCGTACGCGGCCACCAGGTCGGAGCGGAACGTGGGCAGCAGGCCGGCCGGCGTCCACTCCGCCTTCGTGACCTTCCAGATCTTGCCGTTCGCCTTGGACAGCGCGTACAGCTCGCCCGCGTTGTCCTGGCCGAAGCGCAGGTCCACCCGGGCGCTGCCGGCCAGATCCGGCATCGTCACCTGCCTGCCGGTCGCGTCCACCAGCCGCGGCTTGTACATCGTGGCCCGGCGGCCGCTCTGCTCGCGCATCTCGCTGGCGACGGTGTAGAACACCTGGCCGTCCACGATGTCGCCGAACAGGTATTTGCCGTACAGGGCGGGCAGCCGCGCGCCCCGGTAGACGAAGCCGCCGACGATCGCGTGGCCGCTGTCGGCGTTGCAGGGGTGACCGGGCGGCGGGTCGTGGTCGTAGGCGGCCACCGGGTAGGTGTAGCCGAACTGGGCGTCGTCGTCGGGCAGCGTGTACAGCTTGCAGCGGTCGGCCTTGTTGTAGGTGAAGGAGCCCTCGCGCTCGCTCCATCCCAGGTTGTCGCCGGGGCCGATGTCGTACACGGCCTCGATGGCGTGCTCGCCGATGTGGCCCAGGAGCAGCCGGTTGCCGCCGGCCCGCGTGTCGAAGCTGAAGCGGTGCGGGTCGCGCATGCCGTACGCGTAGATCTCGCCCAGCCTGCCCGCCTGGCCGGCGAACGGGTTCGAGGCGGGGATGCCGTACCTGCCGTTGGCGCCGTTCGTGCCCGACGGGTCGATGCGCAGGATCTTGCCCTGCGGGATGGCCAGGTTCTGCGGGTCGTCGCTGCCGGCGCCCCTGCCGCCGTCGCCGGAGGCGACGTAGAGCAGGCCGTAGTCGGCGTCGCCGCGCCGGGCCGCCGGGTTGAAGTCGATCTGCTGGATGCCGTGGATCTGGCCGGAGAAGCCGAGCCGCAGCACCTCCCTGCGGGTGCCGGTGAAGGTGGCGGCCCTCGGGTCGGCGGCCGTCCACTCGGTGATCACGCCGTGGAACCTGGTGCCCGGTTGGGGCGGCAGGTCGGGGGTCTTCGTGGTGAGGGCGTCGCCCCACTCGGTGTGGACCGTGTAGAACCTGCCGTTCCTGCCGAACTCGGGATGGAAGGCGGCGAAGCCGAACCCGCTGCCCAGGCCGCGCCCGGAGATGAAGTCGGGGGCGAACGTGGCGGCGACGTCGAGGTACTCGCGCGGCTGCCGGTCCCTGCCGAGCAGGTAGAGCTTGCCGTTGAGGTCGTTGACGTACATGCGGCGGGAGTTGTCGGGGAGTTCGCCCAGGTAGTTGATCCGGGCCCAGCGGACCAGCCGCGGGTCGGTGGGCGTCGGGGTCGTCTCGGTCTTCGGGAAGGAGGCGAACTCCTCCAGCGTCAGCGTGAGACCTGAGGGGACGGGTTTCTCGGGGATGGGGTCGTCGATCGGGACCGGTGCCGCCCTGGCGGCGGCCGGTGGCGCGATCAACGCGGTCATCAGAAGGACGGTCGCGACCGTCAAGCTGCGAAAGGGGGACATCCGGGGGTCCTCTCGCCTCGTCCGTAAGCGCTTCCGAAAGCGCTTTCCGCACATTCGAGCGGATCGTAACCCGGTGAAGTCGAGTGTCAAGGGGCAGGCGGGGCTGTGGAGGCTCTGACCACCAGCTCGTGCCGGGTGCGCCGGCGCCGCGGCCGGGCGGCCGGTGGCTTGAGGACCAGCTCCAGGGCCTGCCGGCCCATGCCCACCATGGGCAGCCTGATCGTGGTGAGCGCCGGGTAGACGTCGCGCGCCACCGGGACGTCGTCGAACCCGGCCACCGAGATCTCCTCCGGCACCCGGCGCCCGTGGTTCAGCAGCCACGACAGCGCCCCCACCGCCATCGGGTCGTTCAGCGCCACCACGGCCGTCAGCCCCGGGTGCGCGCCCATCAGCCGGGCCGTGGCCGCCGCGCCGCCCTCCCGGGTGAAGTCGCCGTGCTCCACCGGGACCGTGCCCCAGTCGAGCCCGGCCGCGCCGAACGCCGTGCGCAGCCCGGCCAGCCGGTCTTCGACCGTGGTCAGGCTGGCCGGGCCGCCCAGCACGCCGAGGCGGCGGTGACCCAGGTCGAGCAGGTGGCGCATGAGCGTGGCGCCGCCCGCCGCGTTGTCGGGCAGCACCGCGTCCACCGGCAGGTGGTGCCGGCCGATCACGGCGACCCGGCCGCCCGCCGCGGTGAACGAGCGCAGCTCGGCGGCCAGCGCGGTCTCGGTGCGCGCCTCGATGTATCCCGAGCCGGCCAGCACGATCGAGTTGACCCGGTGGGCCCGCAGCGCCCGCACCCTGGCCAGCTCGGCGCGCGGGTCGCGCTGGGTCTGGCTGATCAGCGCCAGGTAGCCGCGGCTCTCGGTCTCGCGCAGCACGCCCCTGGCGATCTCGGCGAAGTAGGGGTCGCCGACGTCGTGCACGATCAGCCCCACCATGGACGCCTGCCCGCCGGCCAGCGCCCGCGCGTGGCTGTTGGGCACGTAGCCGACCTGGGACGCGATCGCCTGGACGTGCGCCGCGACCTCGGCGCTCACCCCGGTGCTGCCCGTCATCGCCCGCGAGGCGGTCGCGAGCGAGACCCCGGCGGCCTTGGCCACGTCGACCAGGCGCGGAGGGGAGGTCGGAGAAGATCGCTCAGGCATGTGGTGCGAACCCCCTTGTCCGGGGCTGAATCCCGTGTAATCGTAACCGAAAGCGCTTACGAAAGCGCTTTCGCTCCGCCTCTTCTGACGGGGGTGCCCTCGATGGCAAGAGTTTCCAAGAGTCTGGCGATCATCTCGATATGCGCCTTAGGGCTGACCGCGTGCGCGAAGACCGACGAACCCGGCGCGGCGCAGTCGCCGGGGCAGCAGCAAGGGCCGGTCAAGATCGGCATCTCCCTCCCGCTCACGGGTGACTTCTCGGAGCCGGGCAAGGGCATCCAGGAGGGCTACCAGGTCTGGGCCGACCGGGTGAACGCCAAGGGCGGCCTGCTCGGCAGGAAGGTCGAGCTGATCTTCCGTGACGACGCCTCCGACCCCAACCGGGTCAGCTCCGACTACGAGTCCCTCATCACCCAGGACAAGGTCAATCTGGTCTTCGGGCCGTTCTCCTCGCGGCTGGTGATCCCGGCGGCGAAGGTGGCCGAGTCGTACAACATGCTGTTCGTGGAGCCGGCCGGGGCCGCCGCCGAGGTCTTCGAGCAGGGCTTCAAGCGGCTGTTCTACGCGGCCCCGGCGATCGCGAGCGACCACTACAACTACCTGGCCGAGTACATCACCAAGCTGCCCGCCGACCAGCGGCCGAAGACGGCGGCGTACGCGAGCCTGGACGACCCCTTCGCCCAGGGCACCGCCTACGGGCTGCGCGACAAGCTGGCCGCGGCCGGGATCAAGACGGTCGTGGACGAGGTCTACCCGCCCGAGACCACCGACTTCGCGCCGATCGCGGCCAAGATCGCGGCGGTCAAGCCCGACCTGGTCGTGGGCGGCACGCAGTTCGAGGACTCGGTCGGCCTGGTCCGCGCGCTGCAGGAGCTGAAGGTGCAGCCCAAGCTGGCGGCGTTCTCGACGGGCCCGACGCTGGCGGAGTTCCCCGCCGCGGTGAAGGGGGCGGTCGAGCACATCATCTCGCCGGTGGGCTGGTCGGCGACCGCCACCTATCCCGGCAACCAGGACCTGGTCAAGCGGTACAAGGAGATGTTCAACGGCGAGGCCAACGAGGACGCGGCCAACGGCTACACCGTCGGCCAGATCGTCGAGACCGCCGTCAACGCGGTCAAGTGCGTCGATCCGACCAAGGAGTGCCAGGACAAGCTGACCGAGCACATCAGGCAGGGCACGTTCGAGACCGTCGTGGGGCCGCTGTCCTTCGACGACCAGGGCCGCCCCGAACAGGCGCACATGATCCAGCAGTACGTGAACGGCAAGGTCGAGATCGTCCTGCCCGAGCAGGCCAAGACCGCCGGCATCGTCTACCCGAAGAAGGAATGGTGACCCTGCTCCTTCAGGGGCTGGCCCTGGGCGTGCTGACCGGCGGGCTCTACGCGCTGCTGGCGTCGGGCCTGTCGCTGTACTTCGGCGTGATGCGGGTGGTCATGGTGGCGCATCCGGCGTTCCTGTTCCTGGCCGCGTACCTGACCTACACCGTGCACACGACGCTCGGCGTGGACCCGTTCCTGGCGCTGCCGCTGACCGTGCCGCTGTTCTTCGTGCTGGGCGTGGCCGTGCAGCGGCTGCTCATCGCCCGCCTCGCGCCGGAGAACCTGGCCATGATGTCGGTGCTGCTGACGTTCGGCATCGCGCTGACCATCGAGGGGCTGCTCGGGACGTTCTACACCGGCTCCTACAAGTCGGTCAGCATGGAGTACGCCACCAAGTCCCTGACCATCGGCGGCGTGCACCTCCCGTACGACAAGATCATCGCCTTCGGGGTGGCCGCGCTCACCCTCGCCGTGCTGTTCGCGGTGCTGATCAGGAGCAGGTTCGGGCAGTCGCTGCGGGCCACGATCCAGCACCGCGAGGCGGCCAGGCTCGTCGGCATCCACACCGAGCGCGTGGCCGGCTACGGCTTCGGCGTGGGCCTGGCCACCGCCGCCGTGGGCGGCACCGTGCTGGCCCTCATCACGCCGTTCTTCCCCGCCTCGCACTGGGTGTGGATCGGCAAGCTGATGGCCATCATCGTGGTCGGCGGCCTGGGCAGCGTCGTGGGCGCGGCGCTGGCCGCCATCCTGCTCGGCGTGGTCGAGGGCATGGTGCTGGTCACCGTGGACGCCACCTGGGCCACGATGATGTTCTACGTCTTCCTCTTCGTGGCCCTGCTCGTCCGCCCCCAGGGGTTCTTCGGAGGCCGGCTTGCGCACCGTTTCTAGAGGGCTCCCGCTGCTGGTCGCCGCGCTGGCGATCGCCTATCCGTGGCTGGTGCCCAACTACTACCTGGTGTACGCGGGCGCGCTGACCGTCATGTACGCCGCCATGTCCACGTCCTGGAACCTGCTCGGCGGCTTCACCGGCTACGTCTCCCTCGGCCACTCGGCGTTCTTCGGCCTGGGCGCGTACGGCACCGGCCTGCTCGTCGTGCGCCTGGACGTGCCCTGGGTCGTGGCCCTGCTCGTCTCGGCGCTGCTCGTCACGGTCTTCGCCGTCGGCGTCGGCATCGCCGCCGTACGGGTGCGCGGCGCGTCCTTCGTGATCGTCTCCATCGCGCTCGTGTCGATGATGAACCTCGTCGTGCAGGGCTGGCGCTCGCTCACCGGCGGCTCCACCGGCCTGCAGATCCCCTCGCCCTTCCCCGGCCTGCACCGGGGCCAGACGCACGTGGTCTTCTTCTACCTGTTCCTGGCCCTGCTCGGCCTGGCGCTGCTGACGTGGTGGTACGTCTCCCGCTCCCGTTTCGGCGCGGGCCTGCGGGCCATCAGGGAGGACGAGGACAAGGCCGAGTCGCTGGGCGTGCCCACGGCGGCGTACAAGGTGATCGCCTTCTCCTTGTCCGCCCTGTTCGTGTCGCTGGCCGGCGGGCTCTACGCGGTCTGGTTCGGCAGCCTCGACCCGATCTTCGTCTTCTCGATCCTGATCGGCTCGTACATGGTGCTCATGAGCCTGCTCGGTGGCGTCAGGAACCTCTACGGCCCGCTGCTCGGCGCGCTCATCGTGGCCCCGGCGGGGGAATACTTCCTCATCGCGCTTGGCGAGACGCAGATCCACCTCACGGCCACCGGCCTGGTGCTCGTGCTGGTCGTGCTGTTCATGCCGGACGGCATCCTGGCCAGGTTCACCAGGAAACGCGGCGGTCCCTCCATCCCGGACGAGAGCGCCGACCAGCGACTTCAGGGGGTGGCGCCGTGAGCTCGCTGCGGACGGAGGGGCTGACGAAGGCGTTCGGCGGCGTGCTGGCCGTGGACGGCGCCACCGTCGAGCTGCGCGAGGGCCGGATCAACGGCCTGATCGGGCCGAACGGGTCGGGCAAGACCACGTTCTTCAACCTGATCACCGGCATGATCCGGCCGGACTCGGGCCAGGTGCTCTACCGCGACCGCGAGATCACCCGGCATTCGCCGCACCGGATCGCGCACGCGGGCATCGGCCGGACCTTCCAGCTCTGCCGGATCTTCCCGCGCCTGACCGTGATGGAGAACATGCTGGTCGCCGTGCGCCGGACCCGGCTGCGCGAGCTGCTGGCGGGGCTGCACGACAAGGGCGAGGTCGAGCGGGCCCGCCACTGGCTGCGCCGCATGGGCATCGAGCACCTGGAGGAGGCCGAGGCCCGCGACCTGTCCTACGGGCAGCAGAAGCTCCTGGAGCTGGCCGCCGTGCTCATGGCCGAGCCGGAGCTGGTGCTGCTGGACGAGCCGGCGGGCGGCGTCAACCCGGCGCTGATCGACCGGATCGTCGGGCTCGTGCGCGACCTCAATGCGGAGGGCCGCACGTTCCTCGTCGTCGAGCACAACATGGACATGGTGATGGGTATGTGCGACCACGTGATCGTCTTCGACCGGGGCGCGCCCATCGCCGAAGGCCCGCCGTCGTCCGTCCGCGAGGACCCGCGCGTGCTGGAGGCGTATCTCGGTGTCTGAGGCCCCGACGTCCGAGGTTCCGGCGTCCGAAGTCGTCCTGTCCCTGGAAGAGGTCGAGGCCGGGTACGGCAGGGCCGCGCCCGTGCTGCGCGGGCTGACCGTCTCGGTCCGCTCCGGCGAGGTCGTCTGCCTCGTCGGCCCGAACGGCGCCGGCAAGTCCACCGCGCTCAAGGTCGCCAGCGGCCTGCTCACACCCAGGTCGGGCCGGGTGGTGCTGGCGGGCAGGAACGTGTCGGGCCTGTCGCCGCAGCGGCTGCTCGGCCTGGGCCTGGCCCACGTGCTGCAGGGGCACAGCGTGTTCCGCGAGATGACGGTGGCGGAGAACGTGCGCCTCGGCGGGTTCACGGTCCGCGACCAGGCCCGGCTCGAGTCCAGGATCGCGGTGGTCAAGGAGCTGTTCCCCGTGGTGGGCGAGCGGTGGGGGAGCATGGCCGGGTTGCTGTCGGGCGGGCAGCAGAAGCAGGTCGAGTTCGCCCGCGCGCTCATGCTGGAGCCGTCCGTGGTGCTGCTAGACGAGCCGTCGATGGGGCTCGACCCGCGTAACACGCAGGTCGTGTTCGACCAGATCGACCTCATGCGCAGGACCGGCGTGGCGGTGCTGCTGGTGGAGCAGAACGCGCGCAGGGCACTGGAGATGGCCGACGTCGGCTGCGTGCTCGACCTCGGCCGGGTGCACATCTCCGGCCCCGCGCGCGACCTGGCCGCGGATCCGCGGCTCGGCCGCCTCTACCTCGGCGGCGCCCCGGCCACCTGAGCCCCGGGCCGCTGGGTTCCGGGCTTCTGTGTTCCGGGCACCTGAACGCGCTTGCGGAACACCCAGTACGTCCACCCCTGGTAGAGCAGGATGAACGGCAGGGTGATCAGCCCGATCCAGCTCAGCACCGTCAGCGTGTACGCGCCGGAGGCGGCCTCGGCCAGGGTCAGCCCGGGCAGCGGGCGCAGCCGCAGCTCCATGAAGACCGCCAGCGTGGCCAGCACGATGGCGGCGGCCGTGGCCGCGAACGCCCAGCCCTCCCTGCGCCGCCAGGTCAGGGCGGCGGCCGCGGCCAGCGCCGCCATGGCGGCCAGCGCGGGGAGGGTGCCCAGGCTCGACAGGGCGAAGACGGCCACGGGGATGGCCACGGCGCCGGCGGCCAGGGCCGTGGTCCTGGCGCGGCGGCGTACCGCGCCGGTGGTCTTCAGGGCCAGGAAGACGGCGCCGTGCAGGGCGCACACCGCCAGCGTGAACGCGCCGCCGAGCAGGGCCGCGGGGGCGCTGCCGTACAGCAGGTCGGCGAAGATCGCGCCCCACAGGAACGCCGGGAGCGCGCTGCCGACCACGATGCCCAGGTCGCACCAGAACGGGTCGTTCACCTTGCCGCGCCACTCCAGCCCGACGCCGCGCACGATCAGGCCGACCAGGACCAGAAAGACCGGCAGGTAGAACGCGCTGAACATGCCCGCGTACCAGGCCGGGAACGCGGCGAACATGGCGCCGACCGCGGTGATCAGCCACACCTCGTTGCCGTCCCACACCGGGCCGATGGTCTGCAGGCTCGCGCGCTGCTCGTCGGCGGTCCTGCTCACCACGGGAGCCAGCATCCCGACGCCGAAGTCGAAGCCCTCCAGCACGAAGTAGCCGGTCCAGAGGAAGGCGATGACGGCGAACCACAACTCGATCATTGTCTGCTCCTCAGTCCGTCAGCTCAGTACATCAACGTCGGCTCGAGGCGCTCCGCCGCCGCCGGGGCGGGCCGCAACTCCTCGACGCCCTTGCGGACGTGCCTGGTCAGCAGCACGACCTCGGCCACCGCGAGCGCGCCGTAGAGCAGCGTGAAAACGGTCAGTGAGATGGCCACCTCGGCCAGGCTCACGCCCGGCGACACGCTGGCGGCGGTGAGCAACTCGCCCGCGACCGTCCACGGCTGGCGGCCGATCTCGCTGAGCAGCCAGCCGGCGATCACCGCGAGCAGTGGGAGCGGCAGCGCCAGCAGCAGCGTCCGCGACAGCCAGGCGGGGAACGGCCGCCTCCTGCGGGTCAGCCACAGGCCGAGCACCGACAGCCCCACCGTGGCCAGCCCGAACACGATCATCACGCGGAACGACCAGAAGACGACGGCCTGGTCCGGCCGGTAGTCGCCGGGGCCGAACTCCTGCTCGAAGCGGCGCTGCAGGTCCTCGGTGCCCTGGACGGTGGCGTTGGGGTCGTTGGTCGACAGGAAGCTCAGGACGCCTGGGATCTCGATGCCGGGGGCGATGCTGAACGGGGCGCCGGCGGTGTCGCGTTCGAGCCCTTCGGCGGAGGCGAGCTTCATGGGCTGCTGCTCGTACATGAGCTTGGCCGACATGTCGCCGGTGCCCGCGACCACCGCCCCGGCGATCGCCGTCATCACGAGCGCGGCGCGGGCGGCGCCGCGCCACATCTCGGCGCGCGTCCGCAGCAGCCAGTAGCCGCAGACGGCCAGCACGAATCCGCCCGCCACGATGAACGCCGCCCCGATGACGTGCGGGACCTGGGCGATCGCGGTGGAGTTGGTCAGCACGGCCCACAGGTCGGTCATCCTGGCCTTGCCGTCGACGACCTCGTAGCCGACCGGGTGCTTCATCCAGGCGTTGGCCGCGAGGATGAAATAAGCCGACAAATTCGACCCGATGGCCGCCGCCCAGATGCACGCCAGGTGCACCCGCTTCGGCAGCCGGTCCCAGCCGAAGATCCACAGCCCCAGGAACGTGGACTCCATGAAGAAGGCCAGCAGCGCCTCCATCGCCAGCGGCGCCCCGAAGACGTCGCCGACGAACGTGGAGTATTCACTCCAGTTCATCCCGAACTGGAACTCCTGCACGATGCCGGTGACCACGCCCATGGCGAAGTTGATCAGGAACAGCTTCCCGAAGAACTTCGTGAGCTTCAGGTAGTGCTCTTTGCCGGTACGGTGCCAGGCCGTCTGGAGGCCGGCCACGAAGATGCCCAGACCGATGGTCAAGGGCACGAACAGAAAGTGGTAGACGGTGGTCACCCCGAACTGCCACCGTGCCAGGTCTAGTGCGTCCATCTGTCCCGTCGACTCCCTGAGCTCTACAAGCCGTAGTACATCTACCTACAGTAGTACTACAGCTTGTAGAGCAACGGGATGCGATCTTGGTCACATCCCTCTCGGCTGGTTGCTCGGGTACCGAGAATGCCGCCCGGAGGCGGGCCGTGGCGTCATCCGCCGGGTGGATCCGTCCGTACGCCGCCGGGGTGATGGCACGGTCCACGACTCAAGAAGGTGGCTGTCCGGTCGTCGAACGCCGCTCGGAGCCCTAGCGGGGTCTCGTCGCCGCCGCGAGGTAGGCCTGAAGGTTGCCCAGCTCGTAGCCCCGCCGCTTGATCTTGCCGACCAGGATGCGGAAGTCTCTGGCCAGGTTGGGGCGGAAGTGCAGGAGCAGGATGTCGCCGGGGCGCAAGCGTTTGTCGGGCACCTGGTAGGCGATCTTGCCGCCCGGCTGGACGGTGGCGGTCCACAGGAGCACGGCGTCCATGCCGCAGCTCTTGGCGGCCCTGAGCGTGTCGGTGTTGTAGTTGCCGAACGGCGGCCTGAACAGGGTGGGCCCGCTGCCCAGCTCCTTCTTGATGACCTTCGACGAGCCGCAGATCTCGCTGCGCTGGGCGTCGTAGGCGAGCAGACGAAGGTTGGGGTGGGTGAGGGTGTGGTTCTCGACGGGGACGCCGGCGTCGCGGAGCCGGCGGAAATATCCCCACTTGCCGGCGCCCACGTAGCGGGCCGGGCCGCCCGACTCGTCCGGGGTGCCCTTGGCCTCCACGGCGTCGCGCATGGCGAAGGCGGTGATGGGGATGCGCTGGTCGCGTACCTGGCGGACGAAGCCCGGGTCCTGCTCCCAGCCGTCGTCGATGGTGAGGAAGACGACCTTGCGCTTGGTGGGGATGGAGCTGATGACCGGCGGGAGGTCGCCGGCGCGGGTGATCGGGCGGACCTCGTTCCGGCGCGGGAGCACCCCCGGAGGGCCCTGCGGGGTCGTCGCGGGCGTGGCCCGCTCCTTGGGAGCGGCGGTGGGGGCGGTGGCGGGACGGACGTTCGCGGTCTCGGCGGGGGAGCAGGCCGACAGCGCCAGCGCGCCCGCCACGACGGTCGTGAATGTCCTTCGGCCCCTGCGCATGGGGCACCATCTTGCCAGCCTTGATCCCCAAGCCGCGCCCCGCGTTGGGCAGGTGTTGCCCTTATCCACCGGATGCGACGTGCCTAAAGTGGCGGCATGAAAGTCGCGGGCAGCGCCGTGATCGGCGTGCAGAGGGATCAAGTGTGGGCGGCGCTCCAGGACCCGGCGGTGCTGGTGCGCACCATTCCGGGCTGTGAGCGGCTGGAGGAGATCGGGCCGGACACGTACCGCATGACGGTCAACGCGGGGGTGGCCTCCATCAAGGGCGTCTACCAGGGGGAGGTGGCGCTGTCCGATCCGCTCGCGCCCGAGAGCTTCACGCTCAAGGCCAGAGGGCAGGGCGCGCCCGGGACCGTGGACGCCACCGTCCAGGTACGCCTGAGCGAGATCGACGGCGGCACCCGCGTCGACTACGACGCCGAGGCCGTGATCGGCGGGATGATCGGCGGCGTCGGCCAGCGGATGCTCGGCTCGGTGGCCAAACGGACGGCCGGGGAGTTCTTCTCCTCCGTCGAGCAGCACCTCCAGGCCCCGGAACCCGCCGAGACCGCCGTCGCCGTCCGGGAGCAGGCCGGGCCGGCCGTTCACGAACGGCCGGTGCCGCAGCGGGCCGAGACGCGGCCCTGGGTGATGCTGGCGTCGTTCGGCATGGGGGCGGGGGTCGCGGTCGCCGGGGTCGTGGTGGGCTGGTTGCTCGGCAGAGGCCGGCGGCGGAGTCCTTGACCGAAGGGCGGCGCGGCGTCCGCCACCCTCGCGGAAAAGGATCTCCAGGCGTAGCGTGGCTGTATGCGGCAGGCACACGCTGAAGACGCCCGGACCGAAGCCCGACGAGTCGTACGCAACCTGCTGGGCGAGGAGCGCCCGACAGCCGAGCTGCTGATGGCCGACGTGCGCCCCGTGCTCGGGGACGACCGGACCGGCCGGACGCTCGAGCTCGCCCTGGGCGCCTCCCTCACCAGGCGCTCGGCCGAGCTGGCCGCCATCGCCGCGCTGCTGGTCGGCACCCGTGAGCTGGGTGACGACTGGTGGAGCCGGTCCAGGGGCGGCAAGCTGCCCCCGCCCGACGAGGTGGTGCGCACGGCCGTGGCCATCGAGCCCTGGACCGACCTGACCGCGCTCGAGATGCTGGCCGCCTGGATCTCCGACGACGCCGCCGACCACCTCTGGGGCCGGCCCGTCGCGCAGGTCGACCTCAACTCCTGGCAGGCCGAGGACCGCTTCGACCTGCCGCCGGGCGTCAAGCCCGGTCAGCGGCTCGTCGTGCACTTCGACGCCGGCGGGCGGCTCGACGCGGTCGTCACCCGGCGGCCCGACGAGGATCTCGGCTCCAACCTGGACTTCCAGTCCCTGCGCTACTCACGGCCCGCCGAGGCCCAGTGGAGCTGGGGTGTGGCGGCCGGGCTCGGGCCGCACCGCCTGCCGGGCGAGGACCCCGACCCGTACGCCCGCGAGATCCCCTCCGCGGCGGCCGGCATCCTGCGGGCGTGGGCGCTGCGCCACGGGGCCTCCCGCGAGCAGCTCGGGGAGCGGTGGGAGACCGTGGGCGACGTGGTGGCCGCCATCGAGCGGGTCGACTGGATGTGGCGCAGCGGCGAGTGGTTCGGATGGTGGCGTGGCGCGTCGGCCCTGGTGGACGACTCGGCGTACCTGCCTTATCGGCTGGAGGAGCTCTCCGCGGGGTGAGGCCGCCGAGCCAGCCCCCGCAAGGTTCGGCGTGCCCGCCCCGGGCAGCATTCTTGTGGCCGGAGGGCTCTGCGCTGAAGCCCTTGCGCCCTCATGCAAACCCTTGCGCTGCGGGCCGTGAAGGACTAGACAAGCCTGGCCCCGATGCCGCTTCCCGCCCCGCCCCATCTCTCCCACCGCGCTTCGGCTCGGGTCCTTGGGGGATGAGGAGTGCCGCTACCGGGTCCTTGGGCTCGGGGGAGAGCGGGCGTGGGGCTGGCGGGGATGGCGGGGCTGGTCCTTGGGGTTCGGCGAGTGGCGGGGGACGGTGGGGGTGCTGCTCGGGGTCAGCTCAGGTCGCCCTTGAAGAGGGCTTCTCCTAGGCGGGTGCGGATGTGCAGGACGTGGCGGCCGTGCCGGGTCGTGTGGATCAGGCCCGCCCTGCGCAGTGCCGTCGCGTGGCGGCTGGCCGCCGACACGCTCACCCCCAGCGCCCCCGCCAGCGCCGTCGTGGTCAGCCCGTCGTCCACCAGGTGCAGGGCGGCGGCCCTGGTGGGCCCGAGCAGCTCCGACAGCGCGTCCATGCGGTCTCGCCCGCCGTCCGACAGCTCCCAGAAGGGGGGCCGCCGCACGGGGTAGACCAGCATCGGGTTCAGGCTCTGGTCGGCCAGCGAGATCGGGCCGTGCACGCCGAAGAAGACCGGGATCAGCAGCAGCCCCCGGCCGTCCAGGTAGAGGTCGCGGTCCACCACGTAGTCCACGGTCAGGACGGGCGGCTCCCAGCGCGCCGACGGGTGCAGGCCGCTGAGCAGCCGGTCCACCCCTCCCATGGCCAGGTCCCGCGCCCGTCTGGACAGGTCGGCGTCCACGATCTCGGCCAGCCGCCGCGTGTACGGGGCCAGCAGCGTGTCGTGGTAGACGCGGACGGCGTCGCCGAGCCAGCCGAGCGACTCGGTGTCGGCCCCGGCCAGGGTGCCGAACCACGACGGCGGCCGGCGGTAGTTCCCCGCCAGCCGCGCCATGTCGGCGCGGATCCGCCTGGCCGGCGTGGACAGCACGTTCTCGAGGCCCGCCTCGAAGCAGGACCGCTGCCCCACCGGGGTGAGGAAGTCCGGGAAATAGGGGGTGGCGGGCATGAGCTGGGCCAGCCGCCGTACGGTGCCCTCCAGGCCCGTCGCGGTGACCGCGCCGACGGCCCGGCGCCGCCAGGTGGTGAAGAAGGGGACATATTGGTCGGGAAGGGCGAGCTGGTGGACGCTGAGCACGAACTCCCACATGGCGTCGTGCCCCGCCGCCAGTCTCACCCGCGTCAGATCCTCGCGTCCGAAGTGGATGCGCAGGGTCTCCATACGCTCACCTCCGTATGGCGCGAGGCTAGATCAGGAGGATTGCGGTCCGATTTATGGCGGATAGGTCACACGTCCCCGGGCCGGGAGGCCGGGGAGGAATCGGCAGGGTACGGCGGGGGTTGACCACGTACATGAAGGTTGAGATTTTCTCCGATGTCGTGTGCCCCTGGTGCTATATCGGGCATGTCAGGTTCGGCCGGGCGGCCGAGCGGTTCCGGGCCAAGGGCGGCACCATCGAGGTGACGATGCGGCCGTTCCAGCTCAATCCCGACGCCCCGGTGGAGGGCGAGCCGCTGCTCGGGGCGCTGGAGCGCAAGTTCGGGCCGGACGCCGGGCAGATGGTACGACGCGTCGTCGACACCGCCGCGGCCGAGGGCCTGACCCTCGACTACGACCACGCGGTCAACACCGCCACCCTGGAGGCGCACCGGCTCATCGAGGTGGCCACGCGGCAGGGGCGCGGCGAGGAGATGGCCGGCCGGCTGTTCCGGGCGTACTTCACCGAGGGGCGGAACGTGGCCGATCCCGCCGTCCTGGCCGAGCTGGCCGCCGAGGTCGGGGTGCGCGACACGGGTGAGGGCGCCGGGGAGGTGGGCGAGCAGCTCGCCAGGGCGCGGGCGCTCGGGATCAGCGGGGTGCCGCTGTTCCTGTTCGAGGGCAAGTACGCCGTGTCGGGCGCGCAGCCGGAGGACGCCTTCGCCGCCGCGATCGACGAGGTGGCCGAGCGCACCGGTCAGACGCCGATCACCCGGCTCGCCGCCCCGGCCGACGGATGCGACGACGACGGGTTCTGCGCGGTCTGAGCCCCGCGTGGCAGGGGAGGGGTGGGAGGATCGTCGGGTGTCGAGACGCCTTGGTTACCTGTTCAAGCATGCCGGTCTGCGGCTGGCCGAGCTGACGGGCCCGGCGCTGGAGCCGTACGGGATCGACGGGCGCGAGTTCGGGGTGCTGTCGGTGCTGGCCGCGCCCGAGCCGTTGTCGCAGCTCGAGGCGGCCCAGCGCCTCCGGATCGATCGGACGACCATGGTCGCCATGATCGACGCGCTGGAGCGCAAAGACCTGGTGGAGCGCCGGCCGCACCCTGACGACCGGCGCAAGAACATCGTGGAGCTGACCGGGCGCGGCCGCGACACCCTGGGCGCGGCCACACGAGCCGTGGACGGGGCGGAGGAGGCGTTCCTGGCCGTCCTGCCGGGCGACGACGCCGAGCGGCTCAGGGACGCTCTGGACCGGCTGGTGTGAGCTCGGAGGTCTCCCGGGCGGCCTCCTGGGCGGCCGGCTCGCGCGAGCCCTCCCCGAGGCGGCCTGCGCGGTGGTGGCGGCGGCAGAGGACCTGGTAGCGCACCTGCGCGGCGTCCGTGTCGCCGACCACCGCCTGCGCGGCGTCGGTGTCGCCGATCACCACCTGCGCGCCCGTACGCGCCATCGACCCGCCCACGACCCGGGCGTTGAGCTGTCCCGGCCGGCCGCACCAGCACAGCACCTCGACCTGGAGCCGGCACACCTCGTCGGCCAGCTCGAACAGCCGCTGCGCCGCCGGGAACATCACCGACCTGAAGTCCGAGGCCAGCCCGAACGCGTAGACGTCCACGCCGTGCTCGTCCACCAGGTCCGCGAGCTGCTCGATCTGCTCGACGGTGTAGAAGCAGGCCTCGTCGCAGATCAGATAGTCGATCCGGTCGTGCGCGGTGACCAGCCGCACGAGGTCGAGGGAGTCCTCCACCTCGATCGCCTCCAGCCCGAGCCCTATCCGGCTGGTGATCTTGGGCCCGCCGGAGCGGTCGTGCTTGGTGAGCACCAGGCCGCGCCGGCCCTGCCGGCCGTGGTTGTAGTTCATCTGGAGGGCCAGCGTCGACTTCCCGCAATCCATGGGGCCGAAGTAGAACTTCAGTACGGCATCCCTGGCGCCAGACGGTACGGCAGACAAGGCAGACAGTTGGGTCACGGGGGGCCAGCCTAGTGGCTTGGCTTGTTCCATGACCTCGTGGGACATTTCTCCCCTGGAGTTACAGGAGGAATCTGTGGTCACCGACAATCAACCGTCCCGGCCGTCGCCGCTCGACCCGATGATGACGCCGGACGAGCTCACGGCGGCCCAGGCCGATGCCACCCGCTGGCGCTACGGCTTCTTCGTCGTCGTGGCCGGGATCGCCGCGATCCTGATCGCCTTCGGCGCCGCCGTCTTCGCCACGGGCGAGTTCGCCCCGCTGTTCGCCGGTGTGGCAGGGGTGATCGGTACCATTATCGGGGCTTACTTCGGGGTGCAGGCGGGGCAGTCCGGAAAGGCCAGAGTAGAAGCCGAGCTGGCCAGGTCGCAGGAGATGGTGGTCAGGCTGGCGGCGTACGTCGGCACACAGAACGCGCCAAGAGTCATCGACGAAGTGCTCGGCCGTCGCCGAAGCTGAGGAGCCCATGCGTAGCGTCCGTATCGGTGTGGACACCGGAGGAACGTTCACCGACGTCGTGGCGGTGGACGAGGAGACCGGTGAGATCCTCACCACGAAGACCCCTTCGACCCCCGCCAACCCGGCGGACGGGTTCGTCGCGGGCATCGAGAAGCTGGGATCGCTCGATGTGAGCGCGGTGGTGCACGGCACCACGGTGGCCACCAACCAGCTCCTCGAAGACCGCATCGCGAACCTCGGGTTCATCACGACCGAGGGGTTCGAGTACATCCTGGAGATCGCCAGGCAGAGCGTGCCCGACGGCTACGGCAACTCCTACTTCTGGGTCAAGCCGCCCAGGATCGTTCCCGTGCACCTGGTCAAGACCGTCGGCGGGCGGCTCGACCACCTCGGCGCGGAGGTGCGGCCGTTCTCGGAGGAGCAGGCCGTCGAGGTGGCCCGCTGGTTCAAGTCCAAGGGCGTCACCGCGATCGGCGTCTGCTTCCTGCACGCCTACGCCAACCCCGAGCACGAGCGCCGCATGCGCGAGGTGCTCTGGCGTGAGCACCCGCAGGCGGTGATCTCGCTGTCGAGCGACGTGCTGCGCGAATACCGCGAGTACGAGCGCTCGGTCACCACCCTGGTGGACGCCGCCGTCAAGCCGGCCATGCGCAGCTACATCGCGACGCTGTCCAACCGGCTGGGCATGCCGTTCTCGGTCATGAAGTCCAACGGCGGCGTGCTGTCCGCCCGCGAGGTCGTCAACCAGCCGATCACCACCGTCCTGTCGGGGCCGGCGGCGGGCGCGCTGGGCGCGGCGCTCATCGCCTCCACGGCGGGCCACACGTCGGTGATCACGCTCGACGGCGGCGGCACCTCGACGGACGTGGCCGTGGTGATCGACGGCGAGCCCTCCATCACCACCGAGGGTGCCATCGGCCGCTACCCGTGCAAGATCCCGATGATCGACATCATCACGGTCGGCGCGGGCGGCGGCTCGATCGCCTGGATCTCGCCCGAGGGCACGCTCAAGGTCGGACCCAAGTCCGCCGGCGCCGACCCGGGGCCGCTCTGCTACGGCAAGGGCGGGACCGAGGTGACGGTGACGGACGCGCACGTGTTCCTCGGCCGCATCCCGCCGCACCTGCTCGGCGGGGAGATCCCGCTCGACGCCGACGCCGCCCGTACCGGGATCCAGGCGCTGGCCGACAAGCTCGGGCTCACCCCCGAGCGCACGGCGACCGGGATCCTGGAGATCAGCGCGTTCAACCAGAGCAACGCGATCAGGCAGCTCACCGTCAAGCGCGGGCTCGACGTGCGGGACTTCCCGCTGGTGACGTTCGGCGGGTCGGGGCCGCTGCTGGCGTGCCGGCTGATCGACATCCTCGGCCTGCCGGCCGTCGTCGTCCCGCGCGACCCGGGCAACGTGTCGGCGTTCGGGCTGCTCACGGTCGACGTCAAGAACGACTACGTCCGTACGTACGTCACCCGCGACCTCTCGCTCGGCAAGGCCGTCGAGATCTTCCACGACCTGGAGCATCAGGCGGGCGAGGCCCTGGGCCGCGAGGGCTTCGACGACCCGGTCTACCTGCGCAGCGCCGACCTGCGTTACTACGGCCAGGCGTACGAGGTCCGCGTCCCGGCCCCCGCCGGCGAGATCGACGACGACTGGCACACCGAGGTCGTCGGCCGCTTCCACGACGCCCATGAGAGGCTCTACGGCTACGCCTACCGCGACGACCCCCGTCACGGCGTCGAATGGGTGAACCTGCGCGTCTCCGGCATCGGCCCCATCACCCGCCCCACCCTCCGCCGCCTGGAGAAGGCCGGCGAGGGCGCCACCTCCGTGCGCCCGGTGACCTTCGAGGAGACCCGCGACACCCCGATCCACCAGCGCGCCGCGCTCGGCCCGGGGGCCACGGTCGAGGGCCCGGCGGTGATCGAGGAGTACGGCTCGACGATCCCCATCCACCCGGGTTTCACCGCGACGGTCGACGAATACGGAAATGTGGAGGTACGTCGTGACTGATCCCATTCTCGTGGAGATCGTCGAGGGCACGCTCGCGTCCGTCGAGAAGGAGGTCGAGACCGCCATCGCGCGCACGGCCCGCTCTCCGATGATCCGCGACGCGCACGACTTCCGCGCGGGCATCCACGACGTACGGCTGCGCAAGCTCACCGGCCGCTCCTACAGCGCGCTCGTCCAGCCGGTCGTGCGCGACTTCCCGATCGAGACGATGAAGCCGGGCGACGTCTACTTCCACAACGACGTCTACCTGTCGGAGGGCGGCATCGGCCACCTGCCCGACCTGTGCGTCACAGTGCCGGTCTTCCACGAGGGCGACGTGGTCGCCTTCGTGCAGGCGTTCGGCCACCACGACGACATCGGCGGGGCCGTGCCCGGTTCCATGCCCTCGCACGCCCGCTCGGTCTTCGAAGAGGGCCTCATGGTGCCGCCCATCAAGCTCTGGGACGAGGGCGTGCCCAACGAGGCCGCGCTGCGCATCATGACCCGCAACTCCCGCATGCCCGACTCGCTGTCCGGCGACCTGGACGCCGAGTGCTCGGCCTGCCTGATGGGGGCGCGGCGGCTCGGCGAGCTGTTCGCCCGGTACGGCAGGCAGGCCGTCGAGGAGTGCTTCGACGCGATCATCGGCAAGACGACCGAGACGTTCCGCCGGGAACTGCTGGCCAAGATCCCCGAGGGGACGTACGTGTGGGAGGACTACGCCGAGCACGACGGCGTGGACGAGCCCCGCCTGCACGCCCAGCGCATCACGCTCACCGTGGACCACGCGCTGGACGCGCCGCTGACGATCGACTTCACCGGCACGTCGCCGCAGGCCAAGGGGCCGATCAACCACGCGGGCGACTACGCCGACGGGGTGTTCCTGAAGAAGTGGCTGGCCCCCGTGCTGCGCAACCTGGCCGACACGCCGGAGCGGATGGCCGAGCTCGACGTCAACGAGGGCGTCGTGCCCCTCATCAAGATGATCTTCCCGGAGAAGGGCACCCTGCTCACCCCGGTCTTCCCGGCCCCCACCAACGCCCGCACGTTCGTCATCCTGCGCCTGCTCGGCGTCCTGGCGGGCGTCCTGGCCAAGGCCACCGGCGGACGCATGCCCGCCGACCAGGAGACCATCCGCTACACCGGCGTCTACGGCACGGACGCCGACGGAGTGCCCTACCTGATGCGCGAGGTTTTGGGCGGCGGCTCCGGCGGGCGCTGGTACGCCGACGGCGAGGACACCATCCACGTGGTGCCCGACTCGCGCAACATCCCGGTGGAGTTCGCCGAGTCGCGCTGGCCGTTCCGGGTCGAGCGGCTGGGGCTGGCCTGCGACTCCGGCGGGCCGGGGATGTACAGGGGCGGGCTCGGCTACGACAAGCACATCAGGATGCTGCGGGACACGTCGTACATGTCGATCGCCGATCGCTCGATCCTGTCCTGCTGGGGCGTCAACGGCGGCCTCGCCGGGCGGCCGTTCCGGGTGGAGATCGCGGGCAAGGAGATGGAAGGGCTGGTGGACGACCACCAGGTGCAGGCGGGCGAGCTGATCAGGATCCGCACGACCGGGGGCGGCGGCTGGGGCTCCCCGTACGACCGAGACCCGCGTGCCGTGGCGGCCGACGTACGCGACGGCAAGGTCTCGATCGCGGGCGCGCTCGGCGACTACGGCGTGGTCCTCGACGGTGATCGCATCGACGAGCGGGGCACGGCCGAGCTCCGCGCCAACCTGCGGCCCCCCGCCGACCGCTTCTTCGACCGGGGCCCCGGCTACGCGAAGCTGTCGGGCGGGCGCCCCTTCGCGGAGGTCGACGAGTACCGCCCGTGAGCGGGCGCGCCTACTCCTTGGCGAAGCTCGCGAAATAGGTGGCCGCCATGTCCTCCTCGCCGTGGCCCTGCGCCTCGGCGCGGCGGAGGCGCTCGCCGGCGGCGGCCACCAGGTCCAGCCGGACGCCGGCCGACTCGCCCGCCCGGGTGATCAGCCGGGTGTCCTTCTCCGCGTTGCGCACGGTGAAGCTGGGCGTGAAGTCGCCCTCCAGGACGGCCTTCGACTTGGCCTGGAAGTAGGCGTTGTCCATGGGGCCGCCGGTGAGCACCTGGCGGACCAGGCCGGGGTCGAGGCCGAGCCCCTTGGCGAGCGAGAGGGCCTCGGCCACGACGGCGGTCATCGAGATGCCGAAGCTCACCGTGGCCATCTTGAGCTTCGTGCCGGTGCCGGCGGCGCCGTCGTCGCCGAGCCAGAGCGTACGCTGCCCGAGCACCTGGAAGACCGGCTCCAGCGCCTGCCTGGCGGCCTGCGGGCCCGCCGCGAGGATGACGAGGCTGCCCTGCTCGGCCGGCTGGCGGGTGCCCTGGACCGGCGCGTCGGCGAACGTCAGCCCGTGCCGGGCGGCCAGCGCGGCCAGCGGCCCGATCGCCTCGACGCCCACCGTGCTCATCTGCGCCCACACCTGGCCGGGCCGGAGCGAGGGGGCGGCGGCCGACATCGCGGCGTGCACCGCGTCGCCGTCGCTGAGCATCGTGACGATCACGTCCGCACCCTCGGCCGCCTCGGCGGGGGAGCCGGCGACCACGGCGCCGTCGGCCGCCAGCGGCTCGGCCTTCTCCCTGGTGCGATTCCACACCTTGACCGGCATGCCGGACCTGAGAAGGTTGCGCGCCATGGGCGCACCCATGAGCCCCGTCCCGAGAACTGCGATAGAAGCCATGGGATCACCATACGAAACCGGGTGGGCCCGGCTGGAACAGAGTGTTAATCCGCAGGAAACACCGTGGGCGTGCACTGAGGGGGACTCACACGACGACGTGAGGCGCACCTGGGTCCCGCCGGTTCGCACGCGTCCGGTCCGAGAGACGCGGGCGGCCCCGCACCGCACTCACCGGGGCCGCCCCCGGCGGGACCGCGGCCCGGGAGGCCGGTCATCGGCCTGGCCGCCTCCCGGCCGGCGCCGTGCGGGGTTCGCGCGCCGCGTGTGAGGATGGCGGGCATGGGCCCCGAGCAGATCATGGCGGTGCGTCACGGCGAGAGCGAGGCCAACCTCGCCCACCGGCGGGCCGGCACGACCCCGCTGGTCTACGAGCGCGGCGACGACGAGGTGACGCTGACGGAGCTGGGCAGGACGCAGGCGGCGGCCCTCGGGCGGCTGCTCGCGGCCCTGCCCGCCGGTGAGGCGCCCGAGCTGGTGTGGTGCTCGCCCTACCTGCGCGCGCTCGACACCTGGCGGCTCGCGCGGGAGCGGTGGGGCGCCGCGCCTCCCGTCACCGTGGACGGGCGGCTCAGAGACCAGGAGGCGGGCGCGTTCGCGCACCTCAACGTGGCCGCCATCCAGGAACGCCATCCTGGGGAGATGGCGCGGCGCGAGCGCGAGGGCGCCTACGCCTTCCGGCCGCCGGGCGGCGAGTCGCTCGCGGACGTGGTGGTCCGGCTGCGCGGCTTCCTCGCCGACCTGAGCCTGGACCGGCGGGCGGACGGGCGGCGGGTGCTGATCGTCGCCCACGACTCGGTGGTGCTCGGGCTGCGGCACGTGATCGCCGCCGCGCCGGACGCGGAGCTGGCCGCCGTGCTGGAGTTCGCGCCGGTCCTGAACGCCTCGGTGTCGCTCTGGCGCGCCGGCGGCGGGCGCCTCGACCTCGTCCGCTTCAACGACGTCACCCACCTCACCCCCTGACACCGCCGGCAGCGGCACGCTCCCGGGCCCCGAGCTCACCCCAAGCTGCGAGCTCACCCCAAGCTGCGAGCCGGCCTCACGCCCCGGCGCCGGGTCACGTCCTGATGATGAGGTCGGCCCGGTCGCGGGTGCCGTCCGCGGCGAACCAGGCGCGTTCGGCCGCGAACCACCGCCGCCACCGCGGCTCCAGCTCCGGCCCGTCCCGCTCCAGGACCCGCCGCAGCCGCACCGCCTCGGGCGCCTCCACCCAGACGGTGAACGCCAGCAGCCCGGCCGCGGAGGCGCGCGCCGTACCGACGCCCTCGATGACGAGCACCGGCGCGACCGGCACCGCCACCTCCTCGGCGTACGTCCCGCGCACCCAGTCGTACCTGCGGAAACCGCCCGGCAGGCCGTCCCGCAGCGGAGCCAGTACCTGCGACTCCAGCGCCTGGAACCACGCGCCAGGCCCTTCCTCCCACGGCACGGGGAAGTCGTCGCTGTGGACCACCTGGCAGCTCAGGGCCGCCGCCAGCCGCCCCGCGTACGTCGTCTTGCCCGACCCGGCGGGCCCGTCCACGGCCACCAGCCGGACCGGGCCGCACGACGGCGGAAGGCTCCTGATATGGGCGGCCGGCTGATACATCGGACCAGGGTAGATGACGTGGAGTGGGCGCCTGAGAGAATGTTCTTTCGCCCCGAAGGCAAGTAGGAGGTTGATCTTGCTCGGACCCCTCGGTGACATTGTCGTGCTCGATCTGTCCAGGGCCCTGGCCGGGCCGCACGCCGCGCAGATGCTCGGCGACCTGGGCGCTCGGGTGATCAAGGTGGAGCATCCGGACGGGGGCGACGAATCCCGCGGCTGGGGGCCGCCGTTCGTTGGACCGGATCACGAAATTTCGACCTATTTCCTGGCAGCCAATCGCAACAAGCAGTCCGTCGCCGTCGACCTCAAGTCCGACGAGGGCAAACGGCTGATCGAGCGCCTCGTACGCCAGAGCGACGTCCTCGTCGAGAACTTCCGCACCGGCGTGCTCGACCGCCTCGGCTTCTCCGTCGAGCGCCTCCATGAGCTCAACCCCCGTCTCGTCATCCTGTCGATCACCGGCTTCGGCCACGACGGGCCCGAGGGCGGGCGGCCGGGCTACGACCAGATCGCCCAGGGGGAGGCCGGCCTGATGTCGCTGACCGGCCCCTCGCCCGACGAGCCCTACCGCGTCGGCGCCTCCATCGCCGACCTGCTGGCCGGCATCCACGGCGCGTACGGCGTGGCCGGCGCGCTCTACGAACGCGAGCGCACGGGCAAGGGCCGGGTCGTCCGCACCTCGCTGCTCGCCGCCATCACCGGCGTGCACTCCTACCACGGCACCGCCTGGACCGTCGGCGGCAAGGTCCCCGGCGCGAACGGCAACCACCACGCCTCCATCGCCCCCTATGGAGCCTTCCGCTGCGCCGACGGAATGCTGCAGATCGCCGCCGCGAACGAGGGCCAGTGGAAGAAGGTGGCCGCGCTACTCGACATCGACCCCAATGTGGCGAAATATGCGACGAACAGGGACAGGTTTGCCCACCGGGATGAGCTGATCGCCGACATGGAGAAGGCACTGGCCGCCCACGATCGTGATCATTGGCTGGCCGAGCTCGGCGGCGCGGGCGTGCCCGCGGGCGCGATCAGGTCCATCGACGAGGTCTACACCTGGGCGCAGACCCGTTCGCAGGGCCTGGTCGTCGAGGTGGATCATCCCGTGCTCGGCAAGATCGAGCTGCCCGGGCCGCCGCTGCGCTTCGACGGGCTGGACGAGGTGGAGCACACCGCCCCGCCCGCGCTCGGCCAGGACGGCGACGCCGTGCTGGCGTGGCTCGAAGAGCGCGAGCGATGATCCGCAATTCGTGGCACCGGGCGGCGCGTTCGTGCGTCAACATTGCAACGCAGGCTGACATCTAGGGAGCGATAGTGAGCCGTCCGGACGCGCGCACACTGATCGAAACGGTCCTCGACCCGGGGTCGTGGAAATCGTGGGACGCGCCGCCCGCCGATCCGGCCGAGCCAGGCTCCTCCTACGCCGACGAGCTCGCCGCGGCCCGCGTCAAGTCGGGCTACGACGAGGCCGTGATCAGTGGCGAAGGGCTGCTCGACGGCCGCAGGGTGGCCGTCGTGGCGTGCGAGTTCTCGTTCATGGCGGGCTCGATCGGGGTCGCGGCGGCCGAGCGGTTCGTGACCGCGGTCGAGCGGGCCACCCGCGAGCGGCTGCCGCTGCTCGCCGCGCCCGCGTCGGGCGGCACGCGCATGCAGGAGGGTGCGCTGGCGTTCGTCCAGATGGTGAAGATCACCCTCGCGATCCAGGCGCACCGGGCCGTCGGCCTGCCCTACGTGGTCTACCTGCGGCACCCGACGACGGGCGGGGTGTTCGCGTCGTGGGGCTCGCTCGGGCACGTCACGGCCGCCGAGCCGGGGGCGCTGATCGGGTTCCTGGGGCCGCGGGTGTTCGAGTCGCTGCACGGCTATCCGTTCCCCGAGGGCGTCCAGATCTCGGAGAACCTGCACCGCAAGGGGCTGCTCGACGCGGTCGTCTCGGCGGGCGACGCGCGGGAGGTGGCGATCAAGGCGCTCACCGTGCTGGCCGCCGACAAGTCCGGCATCGTGGCCGGCGAGCCGCCCGAGGAGGACCTGCGGCCGGTGGAGGCATGGGAGGCGATCACCCGCTCGCGCCGCGACGACCGGCCCGGCGTCCGTACGCTGCTCAAGCTCGCCGCCTCCGACGTCACCCCGCTCAGCGGCACCGGCGAGGGCGAGAACGAGCCGGGGCTGCTGCTCGCGCTGGCCAGGTTCGGCACCGCGCCCGCGGTGGTGCTCGGCCAGGACCGGCGGCTCCAGCGGACCAACTCGCCGCTCGGCCCGGCCGGGCTGAGGGTGGCCCGGCGCGGCATGCGCCTGGCGGCCGAGCTCGGGCTGCCGCTGGTCACCGTGATCGACACCGCCGGCGCTGACCTGTCGAAGGCGGCCGAGGAGGGCGGGCTGGCCGCCGAGATCGCCCGCTGCCTGGCCGAGCTGGTCATGCTCGACGCTCCCACCGTCTGCCTGCTGCTCGGTGAGGGCGCCGGCGGCGCGGCGCTGGCGCTGCTGCCCGCCGACCGGGTGCTGTGCGCGCAGCACGGCTGGCTGTCCCCGCTGCCGCCGGAGGGCGCCTCCGCCATCCTCTACCGCTCGGTCGACTTCGCCCCGGAGATCGCCCAGGCCCAGCGCATCCGCGCCACCGACCTGCGGCGCGACGGCATCGTGGACCGGGTGATCCCCGAGCTGCCCGACGCCGCCTACGAGCCGCGGCAGTTCTGCGAGCGGGTGGGGCGGGCGCTGGAGTACGAGATCGCGAACCTGCTCCGGGAGAGCCCGGAAGACCGCTTCACGGCCCGCCAGGCCCGCTACCGCAACCTCGGGTACCCACCCCGCCCCACCACCACGGCCGGCCCGGGCTAGGAGCCGTTCCTGAGCGGGACGGGGTCGCTGCGCCACAGCTCCTTGCCGTCGGCGTCGTAACCGGTGACGACCGTCCCGGCCGAGAAGTCGGCGCCCGCCGGGGTCGGCGCCGCGAACAGCGCCACCCCCTGCCCCCACTGGTCGGGGACGCCGTCGGCGGTGACGGTGACGCCGTTCGTGGTGACGACCTCGACCTTGGCCGTGCCGCCGGGCGCGTAGCCGTACCAGGCGTTCGCGTGCTGGGCCCAGCGCACCACCTGGCCGGGGCCGAGCAGGTCGCTCAGCCTGCCGCCGGGCAGCGGCCCGGGCAGGGCCGGCACCACCTTTCCGTTCTGCCAGAAGGCCATGCAGCCCGGCTCGCCGACCAGCGCCGTGATCCCCGCCGGCAACCGCTGGTGTGGGGCGTCCGACCGAGCGGCCTTGCGGGCGCAGCCCTTGTCGTACTCCGCGATGTGCTCGAGCGGGCGGCCCTTCGCCTTCAAGGTGAAGCCCGCGACCACCACGTCACCACCCGGGACCGTGACGTACCAGATCCGCGCCGGGGTGTCCTTGCCGCGCAGGAACGACGCGGCGACGTGGCGGCCGTCGGAGAGCACCGCCTCGACCGCCTCCCAATCGTCGCCCGCCACGCCCAGGTGGGTGACGCTCCCCGGCTCGGGCAGGTACGTGGTGACCTTCTGGGAGAAGAGCCCGCCGATCCGGCCGCCGAGACAGCTCGGAGCCCAGCCTTCGGGCACCACACCCCCGGAATGGCAGAGCGTGGTCACTCCCGAGGTCCCGTCGGTGAACCAGGCCTTCACCGGCTCACCGGACTCACCGGTGCCCGGGATGGTCATCAGCTCGCCGACCGGCGGCAGCTCCTTCGGCGCCAGCGACGCCGAGTTGTCATCGCGCCACACCTCGGCGCCCGAGGCGTCGTAGGCGACCAGCCGGTAGTCGTCGCGCCGGTCGCCGGCCGGGTTCTGGACGGAGAACAGCGTCAGGCCCAGGCCCCACGGATCGGGCCGCGTCTCGACGCCGACGCCGAGCCCGTCGCCGAACGAGAACTCGATCCTGGCGACGTCCTTGCGGGCGACGCCGGTGATCACGCTCCCCTTCATGATCGGGTGCACCGGCGGCAGGTCGCCCGCGACCGGGGACGAGCCGAGGTCCGCCCCGCCCCGCGTCAGGCTCAGCGTCGTGCCCTCCTTCGACCGGTACAGCCGCGCGAAGACGCCCTCGGGCAGTTCCACGGCCGCGCCGTCGGGCTTCCCCTCCACGATGTTCATCATGTCGCGCGACCACTGCCCGAGGTTCCGGCCCCGGTCGTCCGTGATCTCGATCATGGGTATCGGCCGCGGTGCCGGATAGGTCACCGTCCAGATCCGGTACGGCGCCCCGGCCGGCCGCAGCACCGTGCCGGCGTACCTCTTGCCGTCCGCCGCGACCCCCGTCACGCCGCCGACGTCGTCCAGCGCCACCCCCCAGTCCATCGTGGTCTCGGTCCCGTCCCGCAGGGTGCTGCCGGTGAACCAGGCGTCCGCGTTCAGCTCCTCCGAGACGCCCGAGCAGCCCCCGTACGGCTCCGCGCCGGCCCGTTCCATGACGAAGCACAGCTCGGGATAGCCCAGCCGGGCCTTGGCGAACCAGAGCCGCAGCGGCCGGCCCTCGGTGGGGTTGTCCACGATCACCTGCTCGCCCGAGGCGGTCCTGTCCCGCATGAGCCGCTGATAGACCTCGTCGGGGTCGGCCGCGGTGTTCCTGCCCAGGCCCCCGTTGAGCAGGACGGGAACGAACACGGCCAGCAGCGCCACCGGCAGCGCGGCCAGGACGAACCGCAGGGGACGGCGTCTCGGCCGGCGATCCCGGGTCCGGGCCCAGGCGTGCGGGCTCGCCTCGTAGGTGTCCGCGCGGGCGTCGAACGCGGCCCGCAGCCGCTCTTCCAGATCGTTCACCGGTCCTCCTCCTTGAGCGCCTTGCCCAGGGCCGCCAGACCCCTGCTGGCGTGGGTCTTCACCGATCCGGGCGAGACGCCCATGGCGTCGGCGATCTCGCGTTCCGACAGGTCCAGCCAGTAGCGCAGGACGAGGGCCTCGCGCTGGCGGCGGGGCAGGCGGTCGACGGCCGCCAGGAGCTCGCGGTGCTCCTCGGAGACCAGGACGGCGTGCTCGCTGCTGCGGGCCGGTTCGGGAGGGTCGGGGCGGCGCAGCCGGACGAGCCTGAGGTGGCGCAGGCGGTTACGGGTCAGGTTGCAGACGGTCGCGCGCAAGTAGGCCATCGCGGCCCCGTCGTCGCGCAGCCGCCTGGTGTGCAGCCGGGCGAACGCCTCCTGGGCGATGTCCTCCGGATCGTCCGCGCCGAGGAGCCCGGCCAGGCGTACCAGGGATGGGTACTGGGCCGCGAACAGATCGGCGAACGACGGCTGCGCCATGGTCGCTGTTTCGGTCACACCGTTAGAGACACACGGAGCCGCCGCCGGTTGACTAGGGGACCGGAATCCTTTCGACGCGGATCGAGAAGACCTCTTCGCGGGGCACCACGACCTCGTAGGCGCCGTGGTCGACCATCCAGTAGCCCAGCGCCTCCGCCTTCATGCCGCTGTGCCCGGTGTAGGCGATGTGGAGCCCGTCGTCGTCCTCGTCGAGGACGATGCACGGCTCGCCGCCGAACGCGCCCACGGTGCGGATCAGCACCACCCACTCCACCTGCGACCGGGGCACCGCGCGCCGCCAGTAGCCGGAGCCGGCCTCGAAGCCGTCGAGCTCCGTCTCGCTGAACAGCACCACCTGGTCGTTGTCGGGCCCGAGGGCGGCGGGCAGGGTGCGCTCACCGAAGCGGGCCACGAAGCCGGAGGCGACCGGCGTGATGTCGTCGCTCATGCGGAGCGCCGCCAGGTCAGCCCGTCGTAGGCGGCGAAGGCCCGCTCGCCCTCGCCCGCCAGGTGGATGATCTCCGCGCCGGCCGGAATCGGCATCGGGACGGTGTGGAACTGTGGCACCACGTGCTCCGACGAGGTCGTGAACCCGTTGCCGGCGAACGGCGGCGCGTCGCTCCAGTCACCCCCCATGTGCGGTCCGTACGGCACCGCGTAGGTGTCGACGTCGCGGGCGTACCAGCGCATCACGTAAAGTTCGGGCACTTCGGCGAACAGCTCCGATCCATCGAACGACAGGTCGAGCCCGTAGTAGAGAGCCTCGGGCGTGGTCAGCCGGACACAATCCTGCACCCGGTAGACGTAGCCTGAGATGACCGTGCGCTTGCCCGACAGATATGGCACGAGCAGACGCGGCGGGACCACCTTCTGCATCTGCGTTCCGCTCACGCCTCTACTTTACGATCGGTTTACCCTCCGGCGGACCGCCCCCTAGAGCACCCGGTGGTCCAGGCACGGCAGCGTGGCCCTCGCGGTGGCCGTCCACTCGTGATCCACCTCGACGATCCGCACGCCAGGGCCGGTGCCGAGGTCGGCGCGGACCACGCCGAGCGGGTCGACCAGCATGCTGCGGCCCACCCCGAATCCGTCGGACGACTCAGCCGGATTGGGCGCCTGGCCGACGGCCGCGGTCCACATCGTGTTCTCCAGCGCCCGCGCCCGGACCAGCGTCACCCAGTGGTCCTCCTTGAGCGGCCCCGACCCCCAGGCGGCGATCACCGCGAACAGCTCCGCGCCCTGGTCGACCAGCGCCCTGGCCAGCTCGGGGAACCGGATGTCGTAGCAGGTGATCAGCCCGACCCGGACCCCGGCCAGCTCGACCACGACCGGCTGGGCGCCGCGCGCCACCAGGTCGGACTCCTTGGCGCCGAACGAGTCGAACAGGTGGATCTTCCGGTACGCCGCCCGCACCGCGCCCTCGGCGTCGATGGCCACGGCCGTGTTGTGCACCCGGCCCTCACCCGGCTCGAACACCCCGGCGATCACCGCCAGCCCGTGCCGCCTGGCGGCCTCGGCCAGCCCCGACACGAACGGCCCGTCCAGCGGCTCGGCCAGGTCGGTGATGCGCCTGCCGTAGCGGGTGAGCGTGGCCTCGGGGAAGATCGCGAGCTCGGCCCCCTCGGCGCGGGCGAGCGCCTCAGTGGCTCTTTTCAGGTTCGCCGAAGGGTCAGGGGACACCGGGATCTGACAGAGGGCGATTCTGGTCACGGCCCGACTCTAGCCGGTTGGGCACCGGCCGCAACCAGGTCAGGCAGCGCCATGCCCACTCAAGGGGACCGTACCTGAACCTCGCCAGCCACCACCGGCTGATCAGCGCCTGAGCGATGACGGTGGCCGCCGCCAGCGCCACCACCGACCACCGGGTCGCGTCGGAGTCGAGCATCGGCGCGGCCATGACGATCACCACGGTGCCGGAGACGTAGTTCGTCAGCGCCATCTTGCCCAGCGGCTCCAGCGCCGCCGACGACCACGGCCGCAGCGCCAGCACCAGGCCCAGCGAGTACGCCGCCGCCCCCGCCAGCGCGGCCAGGCTGTAGACGAGCCAGGTGTGGGCGAAGTCGAACCACGCGTCCGGCCGCAGATGGGCGACGTCCAGCCAGAACCCGGTGAGCAGCACGGTGGTCAGCGCGGTCACCGCGAAGCCGGGCAGCAGCAGCCGCCGCGACGGCTCCAGCCGCCACACGCCCATGCCGATCAGGAACAGCCCGGGGATCAGCATCGCCCCGCCGCCCACGCCGGGCATCAGCGCCCAGGCGACGCCCGCCAGGCCCAGCAGCAGCACCGGCAGGCCACCGGCCATGAACGAGGCCGGCAGCAGCACCACCGCGCCCCAGAAGGCGTAGTCGGTCAGCACCTCGCCCTCGTACCAGGTGCGCTGGATCAGCCCCAGGCACAGCAGCCAGAACAGCCTGCTCAGCAGCGCCCAGCGGCTGTTGTTGCGCAGGAACAGCAGGAAGCTGATGCCGAACAGCATCGAGAAGATCGGATAGAAGCGGCTCTGGAACAGCGCCTCGATCGTCCAGTCGACCCCGGTCGGCGGCTCCTTCTCGGTGTGCTGCCAGGTGTTGACCAGCATGATGCCGCCCACCGCGAAACCGCGTAGGGCGTCGAGCTCACGGATACGTGTCACAGGAACCAGGTGAACCACCATACGAGGAATCCGCCGCTGATGGCGGTTGCCACGATTTGCGGCCATCTGCGTTTCTGGAACAGCGCCGCGGCGGTCAGGACGGCGGCCCCGGCCGCCAGCCACGAGTACGTCCCGGCGATAGCGGGGATCCCGACCGCCAGGGCGGTCTCGTTCCTGCTCGCCAAGGTGTGGACCGACTCGGCGATCAGCCCTGTGAACGCCAGGCCCGCCAGCCCGCCGAACGCCGCCAGCGCCCGGCCCTTCAGCGCGCCCGAGACGAGCTGGACCAGCGACATGAGCGCGAACAGCGCGAAGGGCGCGGCCAGCCACGGCGCGCGCGAGATCTCGTACGGCGCCGCGGTCACGAGCAGGTCACCCGGCCGGATGACGCCCCCGGCCCCGTCCCCGCCCCCGCCCCCGGCAGCGGCAGCGGCTCCGGCTTCGGTGGCTTCGGCGGCGCAGGGGGTGATGACCTGCCGGTCGGGGGCGGCGACGAAGCCGACGATCTTCTCGCGGGCGCACGCGCTGGCCAGGAACACCGCGTGGGAGACCCCGGCGAACCGCTCGAACCGGCCGGCGGGCAGCGCCTGGGCGGCGGGCTCCGCGGTCCTGGGCGGCGTGGTGGGGTCGTATTCGCCGCCGAGCACGTAGACGGGAGCCGCAGTGGTGGCCGCAGTGGTGGCCGTGGTGGTGGCCGTGGTGGTGGCCGTGGTGGTGGCCGTGGTGGTGGCCGTGGTGGTGGCGTTCACGGGCTTGGACGCGGGGAGCTGCCACGCCGTACAGACCGCTTTGTCGGCATTGACGGTGAAAAGTCGAGACTTGCCGGTGTTGAACGGGACCTCGTCCTGGCACTGCACCGCGTGGTACAGCCCGAACTCGTGCGACACCAGCCCCTCACCCACGGCGTCGGCCAGCGGACGCAGCAGCTCGTCGTGCCCCTCGGCCAGCGCGCTCACCATCGCGGGCGCCACCCGGGCCACCTCGGCCTCGGCCAGCGCCTCCGCCAGGATCGTGGCCACGTCGTCGCCGCTCATGCGCGCCGTGAACGCCTTGCCGAGCAGCGGGTCGGTCGTCGGGACCTGCGCCGGGGCCCTGTTCAGCCGCGCCACCACGGCCTCGAACCGGTCCCGCACGCCCAGCCGCGCCATGGTGTCGGCCAGGTTCCGGTCGGCGTCGTCGTACCAGTCGACGCCCTCGGGCAGGTAGGAGTCCAGCACCACCGACCGCACCCCCTCGGGGTCGGCCGCGGCGGCGTCCATCATGACCCGGGTGGAGTAGCTGACGCCGAACAGGTTCCACGAGGGGTAGCCGAGGTGTTCGCGCAGCGCGACGACGTCGGCCGCGATCTCCTTCGTGTTGTATCCCCGCAGGTCCACGCCCTGCTCCCGCAACCGGTCGCGGCAGCGTACGGCGGCGGCGCCCACGTCGGCGGGCGGCCGGCGCAACCGGCCGAGCAGCGCCTGCGCGGTCTCCGGGCAGCCCAGGACGGGCCGGGAGTACTTGCTGCCGCGCTGCTCGACCGTCACCACGTCGCGGTCGGGGAACATCGCGCTGAGGAACCCCATGAGCTGCGTCGAGGCGGAGCCGGGGCCGCCGCTCATGTACACGACGGGGTCGGGCCGGCGATTCCGGGCGGCCGACAGGTGCACGGCGTAGCCGACCTCGATCTTCCTCCCGGGGGCGTCCCTGCGCTCGGGAACCTCGAGGAAACCGCAGGTCGTACGGGTGGGCATGGGGACCGGGCAGGCATCCGGCCCGGCCGGATCCGAGGTCGTCACGGGGGGCACGGTCAGGGCGAGGGCGAGCACGACCTGAATGATCACGGGACGAGACTAATAGTGTGGAGCCGTGACCGAACCACTTGTTTCCAGGATGCGCGCTTTCGGCACGACGATTTTCGCGGAGATGAGCGCGCTGGCCGTACAGACCGGGTCGATCAACCTCGGCCAGGGCTTCCCTGACACCGACGGGCCCGCGGCGATGCTCGACCGCGCCGTGCAGGCGATCGGGGCGGGCGCCAACCAGTATCCGCCGGGGCCGGGCGTGCTGGAGCTGCGGCAGGCCGTGTCGGAGCACCGCCTGGCGCGCTACGGGCTCGCCTACGATCCGGTGGGGGAGATCCTGGTCACGGTGGGCGCCACCGAGGCGGTGGCCGCCTCGGTGCTGGCGCTGTGCGAGCCGGGGGACGAGGTGATCGCGTTCGAGCCCTACTACGACTCCTACGCCGCCTCCATCGCCCTGGCCCAGGCCCGGCTGGTGGCCGTGACGATGCGCCCGGTCGAGGGCCGCTTCACCTTCGACCCCGCCGAGCTGCGCGCCGCCATCACGCCCCGCACCCGGGTCATCCTCGTCAACTCGCCGCACAACCCGACGGGCACGGTGTTCACCCGTGAGGAGCTGACGTTCATCGCGGAGCTGTGCCAGGAGCACGGGCTGACCGCCGTCACCGACGAGGTGTACGAGCACCTCACGTTCGACGGGGTCGAGCACATCCCCATGGCCACGCTGCCCGGGATGCGCGAGCGCACGGTCATGATCTCCTCCGCCGGCAAGACGTTCTCGGTCACCGGCTGGAAGACGGGGTGGGTGTGCGCCCCGCCGGCGCTGGTCACGGCGGTGCAGACGGTCAAGCAGTTCCTGACGTTCACGGCGAGCGCGCCCTGGCAGCTCGCGGTGGCCTACGGGCTGCGGCACGAGCTGGACTGGGTGGCGGCGCTCGGGGCCGGCCTCCAGGACAAGCGCGACCGGCTGATGGAGGGGCTGTCGGCGGCCGGGTTCTCGGTGCTGCGGCCTTCGGGGACGTACTTCGTGCAGACCGACATCCGGCCGCTGGGCTTCTCGGACGGCCTCGAGCTCACCCGCCGGCTCCCCGAGCTGGCCGGGGTGGTGGCCATCCCCACCCAGGTCTTCTACGACCACGCGGAGCGGGGCCGGCACTTCGTGCGGTTCGCGTTCTGCAAGAAGGACGAGGTCATCGACGAGGCGGTGACCCGCCTGAAGCGCCTGTCCACCTGACGGCGGCCGGGTCATCGCTCCCGGTGCAGGACGAGGTGCTCGTGGTAGAGCACCCCGTCACGGACGTCGCCGGTGGCGGTGAACCCGAGGTCGTCGACATAGTCGATGTGGTCGCCCGTGACGGTGTAGCGGCCGGTGTAGGCCCGCCGCCGCCCGTCCCGCTCCTCCTCGTACCGGCCGTCGGCCCGCAGCTCCTGCCGGATCCGGCCGTCGGCGGTGACCCACATGCCGACGTGCGGATGCGGCTTCCCGCCCGCTCCGCCGCGGCCGTCGGCGGCGCAGGCCGACAGCGTGGTGAGGACGCCGAGCACGAGCAGTGTCTTTCCGATCATCTTCGCCGGACCTCCGTGGTCACCTCGGCCGCCCGTGTGGCGGCGTTCCCGAGTCTGCCGAGGTCGCGGGCCAGGGTGGAACGGCGAGCTCTTCCTAGGAGCCCCGCACCCAGGCGCACCGCCCTCATGAGCGCGGTTCACGACCCGCGCACCTTCACGGGGAGGGCTCGTCCAGCGGGGTCAGGGCCGCGGTGGCCTCCTCGTGCTCCATGCCCGTCGCCTGCAGCAGGTCCACGACCACCGAGCGCAACTGCGCGATGATGACGTGGGCCGAGAACCCCAGCCCCTGCGGCCGTTCCCTGGCCGCCACCGCCAGCAGCGCCTGCCGGGCCAGCGCCGGTTCCCGCCCGGCGCCGAGCTCCAGTTGCAGCAGCAGCGCCGCCTCCGATACCTCCCGCATCGCCTCCGCCAGGGCGGCCGGGGGCGGGCTGGCCTCGCCGAGCGAGGCCAGCGTGCGCCTGCTCAGCACCCGCGCGTTCCGCAGCGCCAGGTCCACCGGCACGGCGGCCGTCTCGTAGCGGGCCAGGCGGGCCCGCCGGTGCCAGTGCAGGGGCGAGATCAGGGCGATCTCCTTGCTGGTCTCCAGCGCCGCCTCGAACTCCTCCACCGCCGCCTGCGTGCTGCGCGCCTCCTCCAGCGCCTCGGCCGCCAGGTCCACGTCGCGCTTCTCGATCGCCTCCGCCGCCCGTTCCAGCACCGTGGACAGCGCGTCGAGCACCCCGGACAGATGCTTGGCCGCGATCGTGAACGGGCTCGCGGGCAGCAACGCGACCGCCGCGATGCCGACGATGCCACCGGTGAGCGCGTCGGCCATCCGGTCCAGCCCGCCGGCGCCCTCGCCGGGCACCAGCGTGGCCACCAGCACGGCCGACGAACCCGCCTGCGCCACGAACAGCGCGCCGCTGTTCAGCAGCACCGCCACGGCCATGGCCAGCCCCACGACCAGCGCGATCTGCCAGGCTCCCGAGCCGATCCAGGACACCAGCAGGTCACCGACGCCGACGCCGAGGCTCACCCCGACGACCAGCTCGACCACGCGCCGCAGCCGCTGCCCGAGCCCGACGCCCACGCAGATCAGCACGGAGATGGGCGCGAAGAACGGGCGGGGGTGGCCGAGCAGCTCGATGGCGATGAGCCAGGCCAGAGCGGCACCGACCGCGCACTGTGCGACGGAGGGCGCCATGAGGCCGAAGGTGCTCAGCCGTTCTCTTACATGATCGCTGAGCCTCGTACGCACCTTTCCACCTTGGCGGATCTTTATGACATTGAGGTCACGTTCGTCCCGGCTAAGCGCTTTTCGTGGTCCGGATCTTCCCGCTCGTGGTGAGCGTTCGCGTCTTCGGAGGCGTCTTCGGAGGCGTCTTCGGAGGCGTCTTCGGAGGCGTCCTCTGGGACGTCTTCGGGAGTGTCCTCGACAGTGTCCTCGACAGTGTCCTCGACAGTGTCCTCGACAGTGTCCTCGAGAGTGTCCTCGAGAGTGTCTTCGGCGGCGTCGAGGGGTGGCAGCGCGGCGACCACCTCCTCGCGTTCGGTGCCGGTCGCCTGCAGCAGGTCCACGATGATCGACCGGAGCTGGGCGATCATCACGTCCGCCGAGAAACCCCAGCGCTCGGACCTCTGGCGCGAGGCCACCGACAACATCGCCCGCACCGACTCGTCGGGGGTGCGGCCCGCCGCCAGCTCGTCGCGGAGCAGCAGGGTCGCGTCGGCCAGGTCGCGTAGCGCGCGGGGCAGCCAGGGCGGCAGCGGCCGGGAGCCGTCGAGGGCCACGATGGCCCGCCTGGCCAGCACTCTGGCGTTCCTCAGCGCGTGATCCAGCGGGACGGCGGCCTTCTCGTAGCCCTCCAGCCGCGTCCGGCGATGGCGGTGCAGCGGCGAGATGGTGGCGATCTCCCTGCTGGTCTCCAGCGCCTGCTTGAACTCCTCAACGCTCGTCTGGGTGCCCCGCGCCGCCCGCAGCGCCTCGGCGGCCAGGCCCGAGTCGGACCTCTCGACGGCCTCCGCGGTCCGCCGCAGCGCGTCGGACAGCGCCCCGAACATCCCCATCGCGTGGCGTGTCGCCAGCGCGGACGGGCTGGCGGGCAGCAGGGCCACCGCGGCCAGCCCCATGAGGCCGCCCACCAGGGCGTCGACCATCCGGTTGAGGCCCCCGACGCCGCTCGGCGGCAGGAGCGTCGCGACCAGCACGGCCGAGGAGCCGGCCTGAAGGACGATCAGGGAGCCGCTGTCGAGCAGCACCGCGGCGGCCATCGCCAGCGCCACGACCAGCGCGATCTGCCAGGCTCCCGAGCCGATCCAGGACACCAGCAGGTCGCCGACGCCGATCCCCACACTGACCCCGACGACCAGCTCGACCACCCGCCGCAGCCGCTGCCCGAACCCCACGCCGATGCAGACCACCACCGCGATGGGCGCGAAGAACGGACGGCAGTGACCGAGCACCTCCTTGGCCACCAGCCAGGCGAGCGCGGAGGCGACGGCGCACTGGCCGATCGAGGGCGCCATCAGCCGCAGCCTGCTCAGACGCTGGGGTACGTGCATGTCGACCACGCCTCTACCCTGGCCCCGGTACGTGACACCAGGGTTACGGCCGGATGAGATGGAGCTCCGCGAGGGAGAGGCGGGCGTTCTCAGCGGCCGGGGAAGCGGGCGAGGAAGGCGTCGACCTCGCGCAGGAACTCGCGCCGCGCGTCCATGTGGACGAGGTGCCCCACGTCGAGCGTGACCAGCTCCGCCCCCGGGATCAGCGCCGCCACCTTCCCGGCGTCGAGCGGGCTCTGCGCGCCGGCCAGGACCAGCGTCGGCGCCGTCACCTTCGCCAGCCGCCCCGCCCACGCCGGGTCGGGATCGACCAGTTGCCGCTCGGTGTCGTGCATCATCCGCCAGTCGAACCCGATGGACCCGTCCTCCTCGATCGGCGCGCGCCCGGTGATCGGGTAGGGCTGGGGCGGATCCTCCAGCACGAGCCGCGCCACCCGCCCGGGGTGGTCCATGGCCACGTGGTACGACACCACGCCACCGAGCGAGTGCCCGATCAGCGTGACCCGCTCGATGCCCAGATGGTCGAGCAGCGCGATGACGTCCCCGGCCATCGCGGACAGCGCATATTCCCCCGGATGGTCGCTGGCCCCGTGTCCCCGCAGGTCGAGCGCGAACACGTGATGGCGGGCCGCGAAGTGCTGGGTGATCCCGTTCCAGTCGTTGTGGTCGGCGGTGCGGCCGTGGATCAGCAGGAGCGGGGGAGCGGAGGAGTCGCCTTCCTCCCGGTAGACGAGCTTGATCCCGTTGACGTGCGCTTCGCGAATCACATCCCGGACCCTATCCCCGCCGTGGGCATGAACGCCGTACACCCCGACCGGTGATCGCGCTGAGCGTACCTTGACATCACCGACGGCGTTCATGGGCACACATTGACCATGAACCCCGCTGACCGGCTCGGCTAGCGTCGCCAGGGCAGGGGGAACCGGTACGAGAAGGGGCGTGGCATGCCGGACCCGATCGAAGTACGCAAGGTGCCCATCGAGAGCGTCACCGACGCCTCCGGGCTGTCGCGGCTCATCGCCGACGGCGTGATCGAGGCGGACCGGGTGCTGGCCGTCGTCGGCAAGACCGAGGGCAACGGCGGCGTCAACGACTACACCCGCATCCTGGCCGACCGCGCCTTCCGCGAGGTGCTGGCCGAGCACGGGCATCCGGCGCCGGAGAGCGTGCCGCTGGTGTGGTCGGGCGGCACCGACGGCATCCTGAGCCCGCACGCCACCATCTTCGCCACCACCGCCGACGCCCCCGCCACCGAGGAGCCCCGGCTGTCCGTCGGGGTCGCGATGAGCGAGGTCATCCTGCCCGAAGACATCGGCCGCCCCGCCATGGTGGAGAAGGTCGCCGCCGGGGTGCGCGAGGCCATGAAGATCGCCGGCATCGACGACCCGCGCGACGTCCACTACGTACAGACCAAGACGCCGCTCCTCACCCTGGCCACCATCACCGATGCCAAGAGCCGCGGCCAGGACACCGCCATCGAGGAGACCGGCCCCTCCATGGACCTGTCCAACTCCACGACCGCCCTCGGCATCGCCGTCGCGCTCGGCGAGATCGAGATGCCCACCGCCGACCAGATCCACAAGGACCTGTCGCTCTACTCGTCGGTCGCCTCCTGCTCGTCCGGCGTGGAGCTGGACCGGGCGCAGATCGTGCTGGTGGGCAACGTACGCGGCATCGGCGGCCGCTACCGCATCGGCCACAGCGTCATGAAGGACGCCCTCGACGCCGACGGCATCTGGGAGGCCATCCGCGACGCCGGCCTGTCGCTGCCCGACCGCCCGCACCCGTCCGACCTCGGAGACCGGCTGGTCAACGTGTTCATGAAGTGCGAGGCCGACCCGTCGGGGCGGGTGCGCGGGCGCCGCAACATCATGCTCGACGACTCCGACGTGCACTGGCACCGCCAGATCAAGGCGGCGGTGGGCGGGGTGGCGGCCTCGGTCACGGGCGACCCGGCGGTGTTCGTCTCCGTGGCCGCCGTTCACCAGGGGCCGTCGGGAGGCGGTCCGGTGGCGGCCATCGCCGACCTCGGCTGAGACCCGCTCAAGGACGTCACCGAAAGGGAAGGGACGCGGCTTCCCTACCTATGTAGAGTTCGAGCTATGCAGAGCAGTCCACGGATGACCATGCCGACGCAGGCGGTCCTGCGTGCGCTCCTGAGCGCTCCCGAGCGGGAGCGTTATGGCCTGGAGCTGTGCGGGCTGGCCGACATGCCGAGCGGCACGCTCTACCCGATCCTGGCCCGGCTCGAGCAGATGGGCTGGGTGGAGAGCCGGTGGGAGGACCCTGAGACGCACGTGGCGGAGGGGCGGCCACGTCGCCGCTACTACCGGATCACCACCGACGGCGCGCAGCAGGCCAGGGAGGCGATCGCCAGGGCCTACCGGTCGCGGCGGCAGCGGGTGCCGGGCTGGCTGGCCGGACCCGGCGCGGTGGGAGGAGGACCGTGAGCCCTCGGCCGACCGCGAACCTCCAGTCCCTGCTGGACGCCGCCGGCGACGCGCTGACCGGTGAACGCCTGCGGCTGGTGCAGCGGGCCTACCTGATCGCCGCCTACTGGCACCGGGGGCAGCTTCGCCGGAGCGGCGACCCCTATGTCTCCCACCCGGTCGCCGTCGCCGTGATCCTGGCCGAGCTGGGCATGGACCACGAGCTGATCTGCGCCGGGCTGCTCCACGACGTGCTGGAGGACACCGCCTGCCCGGTGGAGGAGCTGGTCGCGGAGGTCGGGGAGGCGATCACGGATCTGGTACGCGGGTTCGCCGCGCTCGACGATCCCGGCCGCAGGCCGGCCGACTGGGCCACCTCCACGGACGAGCGGGTGCTGACGCTCAAGCTCGCCGACCGGCTGCACAACCTGCGCACGATCGGTTTCCTGCCGGAGGCGAAGCAGCACCAGAAGTCCCGCGAGACCCTCGACGTCGTCGCCCCCGTCGCCCGGCGGCTGCGGCTGACGCAGGTCGAGGAGGAGCTGCGGCGGCTGTCCAGGGCCGCCTTGTCGGGGCGGCGCGGCGTACCGGCCTCGTTCGGGGTCATCAGCGCGGGCGCGATCATGCTTCCGCCGGTGGCCCGGGGCCGGTGGCTGGAGGAATGGCTCGGGGAGCTGCACGTGCTGCCCGGCGCGCGGGCCAGGTTGCGGTTCGCGCTGCGGGTGCTGGCGGGAATGCCGCGCATGGCCGTGACCCTGCGCCGCCGGTCTGCGGGCCGCTGACAGGCTTTCGGACCGCGCCGGGCGCCGGGGTGGTGGCGGGCGCGGGTAGTCTCGGACTCTGTGCCGAGCATCCCGCGACCTCTCGATCCCCATGACGACGGCGCCGCCTCTCCCGCCGTGGCCGCCGCCCTCGCCGCCCACCAGGCCGGTACGGCCGACGCCACCGACGTCCTGACCGCCCTCAGCGGCGCCCGGCTGCTGGTGCCCGTCGTCGCGCTGCTCACCGAGTCCGAGGTCGGCGCGCACGGGCTGCGTCAGGAGAAGGAGAGCGAGATGGCCCTGCCCAAGCTCGTCGGGCAGGACGGGCGGCAGGCGGTGCTCGCGTTCACCAGCACGGAGGCGCTGACCCGGTGGCGGTCCGACGCGCGCCCGATCCAGGCCACCACACTGCAGGTCTGCCATGCGGCCGTGCAGGAGGAGGCGGCGGCGGTCGTGGTGGACGTGGCGGGGCCGGTGCAGTTCGTGATCGAGGGCGAGGTGCTGGCGGCGCTCGCCGCCGTCGAGTCCGGCACCGTGGGGCAGCTCACCGGGGTCACCGTCGCCAGGGTCGAGCCCGCACCCGACCCACCCACCCCCCGCAAACGCCGCTGGTTCTCCAAACGCTGACCCACAACAACCGCCAACCCGCACGCCCCTGCCCCGACCCCCCGCACCCACCCGCCCACCGCACCTTGGCCCCATCGCGTGCCCGCCCACCACGCCCTGCCCGCCGTGCACCCGCTCACCCCTCCCGCTCACCCCTCCCGCTCACCCCTCCCGCTCACCCCTCCCGCTCATCGTGCGCTGAGCCGGCGCGTGCGTCCGTCGTGCACTGGCCCACCGCGCGTTGTCGTGCCGAAGGGGTGCTGATTCGGGTCGTGCCATGCCGAATCGGTTGGGAGGGCCGGTTGGGAGGGGGTGTCGGACTAGGGTCGCCGGGTGGTCGCACTCATGGCGCTCCTCGGCCTCGTCTGCGGAAGGGCCATCAGGGCGCTGGCCGACTCCTACCAGGACGGCGTGCCGTCCTGGCCACCCACCCTGGAAGTGCTGACCGCCGCCGTGGCCGCGCTCGTCGCGTGGCGGGTGGGGACCCCGTTCGTGTGCTTCGCCGTCATCGGCGTCGCCCTGGCGGTCATCGACTGGCGCACCCGTACGCTGCCCGACGCCATCACCCTCCCGGCGTACCCGATCACCGCGCTCGCCCTCTTGCCCACAGGAGAGCTGTCCAGGGCGCTCGCCGGTGGGGCGGTGCTGGCGGCCGTGTACGGGGTGCTCTGGTTCGCCAGGCCCGACGCCATGGGGTTCGGGGACGTGAAGCTGGCCGGGCTCATCGGCATGGCCGGCGGCGCGCTGGGCTGGCAGGCGCTGGTCGTGGCCGCCTTCGCCGGGCAGCTCCTCGGCGCCTTCTACGCCCTCGCCCTTCTGCTGACCAGGCGCGGAAACCGGCACACGCAGTTCCCGTTCGGGCCCTTCATGCTGCTCGGCGCGTTCGCGACACTCTGTCTCGCCAGGTGAACGAGGGACATCTCACTAGGCCGTACATGGAAGACTTGTACGCATGTTGCGCTGGTTGACCGCAGGAGAGTCCCACGGCCCCGAGCTCGTCGCCATCCTCGAAGGCCTGCCGGCCGGGGTAGAGGTGACCACGGCCGCCATCGACGAGGCCCTGCGCCGCCGCAGGCTCGGTTATGGGCGCGGCGCGCGGATGAAGTTCGAGCAGGACGAGGTGACCGTCGTCGGAGGCGTCCGCCACGGGCGCACGATGGGCAGCCCGGTGGCGATCCGCATCGGCAACACCGAGTGGCCCAAGTGGGAGAAGGTCATGTCGGCCGACCCGGTCGACGCCGACGAGCTGGACGGCCTGGCCCGTAACGCGCCCAGGTCCCGCCCCCGCCCCGGCCACGCCGACCTGGCGGGCATGCAGAAATACGGTTTCGACGACGCCCGCAACGTGCTCGACCGGGCCAGCGCCCGCGAGACGGCCGCCCGGGTGGCGCTCGGAGAGGTGGCCAAGCGCTTCCTCAAGCAGGCGCTCGGCGTCGACATCGTCAGCCACGTGACCGAGATCGGCGGCGCGCGCACCCCGGCCGAGGCCCTGCCCGGGCCGGGCGACCTGGCCAGGATCGACGACGACCCGGTGCGCTGTTCCGACGCCGAGGGCAGCGCCGCGATGATCGCCGTGATCGACAAGGCCCACAAGGACGGCGACACGCTCGGCGGCGTCGTCGAGGTCCTCGCCTACGGCCTGCCGCCGGGCCTGGGCAGCTACACGCACTGGGACCGCAGGCTCGACTCCCGGCTCGCCGGGGCGCTCATGGGCATCCAGGCGATCAAGGGCGTCGCGGTCGGCGACGGCTTCGAGACCGCCAGGCGCCCGGGCTCCCAGGCGCACGACGAGATCGAATACACCACCGAAGACGGCGTACGCCGCACCACCAACCGCGCCGGCGGCGTCGAGGGCGGCATGACCAACGGCGAGATCCTGCGGGTCAGCGCCGCCATGAAGCCGATCTCCACGGTCCCCAGGGCGCTGGCCACGATCGACGTCAAGACCGGTGAGGCCGCCAAGGCCCACCACGAGCGCTCCGACGTGTGCGCGGTCCCGGCGGCCGGCATCGTGGCCGAGGCGATGGTCGCGCTGGTGCTGGCCGACGCGGCGATCGAGAAGTTCGGCGGCGACTCCGTGGAGGAAGTCGCCCGCAACCTGTCCGGCTACCTTTCTTCCATGGTGATCAAATGACAGCGAAGGCCGTGCTGATCGGCCCTCCGGGATCCGGCAAGACCACGCTCGGGCGGCTGCTCGCCGAGCGGCTCGGCGTGGAGTTCCGCGACACCGACGCCGACGTGGAGGCGGTGGCGGGCAAGCCCGTCGCCGACATCTTCATCGAGGACGGCGAGGCCCGCTTCCGCGAGCTCGAGCACGAGGCCGTGCGCCGGGCGCTGGCCGAGCACGAGGGCGTCCTGTCCCTCGGCGGCGGCGCCGTGCTGCACGCGGAGACGCAGGCCCTGCTCGACGGCCACCACGTCGTCTACCTTCAGGTGGGGCTGGCCGACGCGGTCCAGCGGGTGGGCCTCGCCTCGGCCAGGCCGCTGCTGGTGCTCAACCCGCGCAGCCGGCTCAAGAAGCTCATGGAGGAGCGGCGTCCGGTCTACGAGCGCCTGGCCGTACGGACGGTCGTGACCGACAAGCGCGAGCCCGGCGAGCTCGCCGACGAGATCGTGGAGGGGCTGCCCGCATGACCGCGACGAGGATCCGGGTGGGCGGCGACAGCCCGTACGACGTGGTGGTGGGCACCGGCGTGGCGGCCGAGCTGCCGACGCTGCTCAAGCCGGGCGTGCGCACGGTGGCGGTCATCCGACCCGAGACCCTGCCGCGGATCGCGGCGCCGGTCGCCGCGGCGCTGGCCGAGGCCGGTCACGTCGTGGTCGACCTGCCCGTGCCCGACGGCGAGCCGGCCAAGACCGTCGAGGTGGCCGCCGGGCTGTGGTCCGCGCTCGGCCGCCACGGCGTGACCCGCTCCGACGCCGTGGTCGGCGTGGGCGGGGGCGCGACGACCGACCTGGCCGGGTTCGTGGCGGGCACGTGGCTGCGCGGCGTACAGGTGGTGCTCGTGCCCACGACGCTGCTGGCCATGGTGGACGCGGCGGTCGGCGGCAAGAACGGCATCGACACGCCCGAGGGCAAGAACCTCGTGGGCACGTTCCTGCCGCCCGCCGGCGTGCTGTGCGAGCTGTCCACGCTCGCCACCATGCCGCGGCGCGACTACGTGGCCGGGCTGGCCGAGATCATCAAGGGCGGCTTCATCGCCGACCCGGTGATCCTGGAGCTGATCGAGTCCGACCCCGAGGCCGCCACCGACCCGGCCGGGCCCCACACCCGCGAGCTGATCGAGCGCAAGATCCAGGTGAAGGCCGACGTCGTGGGCGCCGACCTGCGCGAGGCGGGCCTACGCGAGATCCTCAACTACGGCCACACGCTCGCCCACGCCATCGAGCGCGACGAGCACTACGCCATCCGCCACGGTGAGGCCGTGGCCATCGGCATGGTCTACGCCGCCGAGCTGTCGCGGCTGTCCGGGCGCGCCGACGTCGTGGAGCGCACCCGGTCCATCCTCACCGGCGTGGGCCTGCCGATCTCCTACCGCGCCGACGCCTGGCCGCGGCTGCGTGACCACATGCGCCTGGACAAGAAGAACCGCGGCGCCAAGCAGAGGTTCGTCGTCCTCGACGACCTGGCCAAGCCGGGCCGCCTCGAAGACCCCGCAGAAGAGCTGCTCGACGCCGCCTACAAGGAGATCTCCGCATGATCCTCGTGCTCAACGGGCCCAACCTGGGGCGGCTCGGCATCCGTGAGCCCAGCGTGTACGGGGCCGACACCTACGCGGACCTGGTCGACCTCTGCCACGACACCTGCGCCAAGCTCGGCCACGACGTCGACGTGCGCCAGACCGACAGCGAGGCCGAGCTGATCGGCTGGATCCACGAGGCGTGCGACGGCCGCATCCCGGTCGTGCTCAACCCGGCCGCGTTCACCCACTACTCCTACGCCGTCCGCGACGCCGTCGCCCAGCGCACGGCCCCGCTCATCGAGGTGCACATCTCCAACCCCGCCGCGAGGGAAGAGTTTCGCCATACCTCCGTCGTGGCCGGGGTGGCGACGGGCACCATCGCGGGGTTCGGACTACAGTCATACGTCCTTGCGCTGCACGCTATCGCGGAGATGAAACCCACCTCATGAGGCATTACAAGTCCTTCGTCGCCCTCGGCGACAGTTTCACCGAAGGACTGAACGATCCCGGTCCCGCCGGTCACTACCGTGGCTGGGCCGACCGGGTGGCCGAGCGGCTCGCCGCCGACGACCCCTCCTTCCGTTACGCCAACCTCGCCGTGCGCGGCAAGCTGCTCGACCAGATCGTGGCCGAGCAGGTGCCGCTGGCCGTCGACATGGCGCCCGACCTGGTCAGCTTCTGCGCCGGGGGCAACGACCTGCTCAGGCCGGGCAGCGATCCCGACGTGATGGCCAAGAAGCTCGCCAGGGCCGTACGCGACCTGCGGGCGGGCGGGGCCGACGTGCTGCTGTTCACGGGGGTGGATCCGCGTGACACGCCGCTGATGCGCCGCCTGCGCGGCCGCTTCGCCATCTTCTACCTGCACGTGCGCTCGATCGCCGACCTCTACGGGTGCCGCCTGGTCGACCAGTGGTCGATGCAGGGGCTGCGCGACTGGCGGGCGTGGAGCGCCGACCGGCTGCACATGAACGAGGACGGCCATCGGCTGGTGGCGGCGCGGGTGCTCGACGTGCTGGGGGTGCCGTTCGAGGACTGGCGCCAGGACTGGCCGGAGCGGGCGGTGGATCCGCGGGCGCGGCGCCGCGAGGACGCGCAGTGGATGCGCGAGCACCTGGTGCCGTGGATGACCCGCCGCCTGCGCGGCGTCTCCTCGGGCGACGGGATCTCTCCCAAACGCCCCGACCTCGCCCCCTGGTCGTAAACCGCCCATCGGTCCTGCCGGGCCGGCCCGGCGCACGCGACGAGCCGGCGTCGGGCGACGAACCCGCCATCTCTTACGGCAGGCCGGCCCGGCGCCACCCGCCGCACGGGGCGGGCGGCCCCCAGGGTGACGCCCGCTGACCCGCACGGGGCCGGCCGCCGCAACGCCGCAAACTTGACCGGCCTCCGTGGCAACCCAGACCCCGCCCGCGCCAGGCGACTCCGCCGGCCGTGGGCGCGCTGCTCGTCTCGGGCCGCCCGCAGGCCGTGCGGCGTGCCACCCGCGTCAGGCCGCCCGCGTCAGATCACAACGCCGGCCGTGCGGTGTTCGTGTCAGGAGGAGGCGGACGCTTCCGACGCCAGGCGCTTCAAGGCCGCTCTCGGGATGGCCGGGTCGGTCGTGCGCCAGAACGGGGGCAGGGAGCCCAGCAGGAAGCCGCTGTAGCGGGCCGTGGCCAGGCGGGGGTCGAGGACCGCGATCACGCCCTTGTCATCCTGGGCGCGCAGCAGCCGGCCCGCCCCCTGGGCCAGCAGCAGGGCGGCGTGGTTGGCCGCGACCGCCATGAAGCCGTTGCCGCCCCTGGCCGCCACGTGGCGCTGCCGGGCCGAGGTCAGCGGGTCGTCGGGGCGCGGGAACGGCACCCGGTCGATGATGACCAGCCGCAGCGCCGGCCCCGGCACGTCGACGCCCTGCCACAGCGACAGTGTCCCGAACAGGCACGTCGGCTCGTCTTCGGCGAACTGCTTGACCAGCAGCATCGTCGAGTCGTCGCCCTGGCACAGCAGCGGCACGTCCAGCCGCTCGCGCAGCGCCTCCGTGGCCGCCTTGGCGGCGCGCATCGAGGAGAACAGGCCCAGCGTGCGCCCCCCGGCCGCCTCGATGAGCTCGGTGATCTCGTCGAGGTATTGCTGGGGCAGCCCGTCGCGCCCGGGCTGGGGCAGGTGTTTGGCGACGTAGAGGATGCCGGCGCGGGGGTGGTCGAACGGCGAGCCGACGTCGATGCCCTGCCAGCCTTTGCCGTCGCCGAGCCCCCACTGCGCGGCCAGCGCGTCGAACGTGCCGCCGAGCGCGAGCGTGGCGGACGTGAGCACCACCGTGCGCTCGCCGAACAGCTTGTCGCGCAGCATGCCGCTCACGGTCAGCGGGGCGACCCGCAGCGACGGCGGGCGCCGGTCGGTGCCGGCGTCGAGCCAGACCACCTCCGCCCGGTCGGCCTCGGAGGCGTGCCCGTAGGCCTCCAGCATGCGCACCGCCGTGTCGTGGACCTCGTCGAGCGCCGTGAACGCCGCCTTGCGCTGCCCCGCCTTGTCGGGGTCGTCCTTGTCGGCGTTGCGCGGGCCCAGGGCCGTGACGCAGCGCCACGCCGTGTCGCGTACGAGCTGCAGGGTCAGGCCGAGCACCTGCGGCAGGTCGTCGATGCGGCCGGGCGGCGCGGCGGCCAGCAGCGCCTTGAGGTCTTCGCCCGCCTCCATGAGCTGGTCGGCGATGGGCTGCTCGATCAGCCGGCCGACGCGGCGCACCGCCAGCAGAACCGACGCCTCCGACAGCTCGCCGGTCACCACCGAGGTCACCCGGTCGACCAGCTCGTGCGCCTCGTCCACGACCACGACCTCGTGCTCGGGCAGCACCGGCAGGTCGCCCATGGCGTCGATGGCCAGCAGCGCGTGGTTGGTCACCACGACGTCCACCTCGCCCGCCCGCGCCCTGGCCAGCTCGGCGAAGCACTCGGCGCCGCTCGGGCAGCGGGTGGCCCCCAGGCACTCCTGGGCGCTCACCGAGAACTGCCGCCACGCCTGCTCGCTCACGCCCGGCACCAGCTCGTCGCGGTCGCCGGTCTCGGTCTCCTCGGCCCACTCCTGGATGCGCTGCACCATGCGGCCGGTCGCGCTCACCTCGCGCGGGTCGAAGAGCTGGTCCTGCTCGTCCTCCTCGGGCCAGCCGGCGGTCGCCTTGTAGCGGCACAGGTAGTTGCGGCGGCCCTTGAGGATGGCGAACGTCGGCTCGTGCGGCAGCTCCTTGCCCAGCGCCTCGGACAGCCGGGGCAGGTCGCGGTCCACGAGCTGGCGCTGCAGGGCGATGGTGGCCGTGGAGATGACGACGGGTGATTCGCTGTCCATCGCGTGCCGGATCGACGGCACCAGGTATGCCAGCGACTTGCCGGTCCCCGTGCCCGCCTGGACGGCCAGATGCTCGTCTTCGTCGATGGCCCGCTGCACGGACTGGACCATGGTGATCTGGCCCTGCCGTTCGCTCCCTCCGAGAGCGCTGACCGCGATGCTGAGCAGTTCGTCCACTGACGGGAGATGGGAGTCCGGCACGGCAGTAAACGCTACCCGCTCTCCGGGGTCGCCGCGCCGAACGCGGTGTGATCGTCCAGACGCATCCCGGCATTCCGGAATCCTGGCGGCGGGTTGCGTGGCACACTGGGCGATCGGAACTCCAGCTGGGCCTCACAGCGAGTGACCGGAGGGGTTCCCGGTGTAGATGAGATGGTCGGTTCCCTAGGGTTTTCCGGGGTTGAGTGGACGAATAAAGGCTGGTTAAAGCAGTATGTCTGCCATGTCGGAAGTTGTCCCGTTGCCGTCGTTCGGCGAAGTCTTCTTCGATGCACGAGGTCAGGAGCGCTGCCTCCGGGTCACGTGGCATGAGGGCACGCTGGTCCTCAGCCTGTGGCGCGGCGAGATGTGCACAGCGAGCTTCCGCATGCCGATGGAGGACGTCGGCAGGCTGCTCGACACCCTCGACGAGGGTTTCGCGGAGGCCACGGGCGAGCAGCCCGCCGTGCCCGCGCACGATCCCGGGACCGAGGTCATCCCCGGCACCGGGACCTACCAGCGGCCGGCCCAATACGCTCCGCAACCACAGTCGCAGCCGCAGCCCCAGCTCGACGAGCGGCCCACGGCCGCCCTGTCGCCCAACGACGTCCTCGTGGCAAGGGGCGCGCCGCCCCAGGACAAGCTCGTGGCCTCCTACGGCGAGACCACGGGGCCCAGAGACGCCACCCCCGCGTACGGGGAGCAGCGGAGCCCCTTCACGGGCCCGCAGTACGTCGAGACGACCGCCCCGCAGCAGCCGTACACGGGCGACCCCTTCAGCGGTCCCCAGTACACCGGCGACCCGCTCAGCGGCCCTCACTACGTGCAGCCCCAGGCCGACCCCTTCACGGGCCCGCAGTACGTCGACAGCGCGTCGGCCTACCAGATGCCCGGAGACCAGCGCCGCCCGGCGCCGCTGAGCACCGACCCGCTGGGCTTCCCCTCGCAGGCGGCCGACCCGTACCAGCAGCAGCAACAGCAACAGCAACAACAACGGCCCGACCTGTACCAGGCCGACCCGTACCCGTCCGACCCGTACGGCGGCAGGCGCCCCGACGCCTACCAGCAGCCTCAGCCCCAGTACCAGGCCCAGTACGAGCAGCCCCACTACGACCAGCCGCAGTACGAGCAGCCGCCGGCCGAGCAGACCGGCGCGGGCCTGGGCACGCCCATGCACGGCATCCCGGGCGCCGGTCGGCCCCGGTCGATGCCCCAGCGGCGGCAGCCGCAGTCCGCCGTGGACGACTACGGCCCCTACCAGACCCCGCCGCCCAACCCGGTCGACCCGCTGATGGCCCTCGGCCGGCAGGAGCAGTACCAGCAGCAGCCCCAGCAGCCCTACGCGGCCGGGGACCCCATGTTCTCCACGGGCGAGCGCCTGCGTCCTGAGCAGCCGGACTACCACGAAAGAAGCGATCGCAGGGAGTGGTGAGGGCAGGCTCCGGCGCGGCGGGTACGCTCACGGCGGGACGATCGAACTGATCGATCCGGCCGAGCCGATCAGGCCGGGGAGCGGGAGGAGCGCCGGTGAACCCGACCATGGGCCTGCAACTGCTGCTGGTCGCCGGTGGCGCGATCGCCGTGGCGGCCGTGGCGCGGCGCAAGGGCTGGCCGGCCCCGCTGTTGCTGGTGGCGGCCGGGCTGCTGGTCTCGCCGCTGGTGCCGCCGGTGCCGCTGCAGCCGGAGCTGGTGCTGTTCGTGTTCCTGCCGCCGCTGCTCTACTCGGCCGCGCTCGACAGCTCCTACCTGCGCCTGCGTGACGTCAAGCGGGCGGTGGGCCTGCTGTCGATCGGGCTGGTGCTGTTCACCACGGCCGTCGTCGGGTTCGTGGTGCATCTGCTGCTGCCGGATCTGCCGCTGGCGCTGGCGTTCGCGCTGGGCGCCATCATCGCCCCGCCCGACGCGGTGGCCGCCGTCGCGGTCGGCCGCCGGCTGGGCCTGCCGCGCCGGGCGCTGACGATCCTCATCGGCGAGAGCCTGTTCAACGACGCGACCGCGCTGACCCTCTACCGGGTGGCCATCGGGGCGGCCGTGGGCGGGGCCGTCAGCCTGTGGCAGGGGCTGGGCGAGTTCGTGTTCGCCGCCGCGGGCGGGGTGGCCATCGGGCTGGCGCTGGCGTTCGCGTTCGCGTGGCTGTTCGAGCGCACCCGCGACTCGCTGGTCGAGAACACGCTGATGCTGCTGATCCCGTTCACCGCCTACCTCGCGGCGGAGTCCGTGCACGCCTCGGGCGTCATCGCGGTCGTGATCGTCGGCCTCTACCTCGGCAATCGCATGCACCTGCGGGGGTTCGGCACGCGGCTGGTGTCCGACGCGGTGTGGAAGGTCACCGACTTCTTCCTCGAGGCGATCGTGTTCGCGCTGATCGGGCTGCAGCTCGTCACCGTGATCGAGGGCATGGCCGGCTACGGCGCCTGGGAGGTCGCCGGCTACGCGGCCGCGGTGCTGGCGGTGACGATCGTCAGCAGGTTCGTGTGGGTGTTCGTGGTCACGTTCCTGACCAGGCTGGTGACCAGGGGCGGCGTCGCGCCGACGGTGCAGCAGACGGTGATACTCGGCTGGGCCGGCATGCGCGGTGTGGTGTCGCTGGCGGCCGCGTTCGCCATTCCGCCGACGGTGCCCGAGCGGGAGCGGGCGATGCTGCTGTTCCTGACGTTCACGACCGTCATCGGCACCCTGCTCATCCAGGGCACCACGTTCTCCGCCCTGATCAGGCGGTTGCGCGTGTCGAGCGAGCAGGAGCAGTACGAAGACCGCCTGGCCGAGGCGGCCGCCCAGCAGGCGGCGCTCGAGGCGGGCCTGGCCGAGCTCGAACGGCTGGTCGCCGAGCAGGACGGCGAGCCCGACGAGATCCAGAAGCAGGTCATCGACCAGCTCAGGGAGAAGTCCTGGCGCCGCTCGCTGAGCGCCTGGGAACGCCTGGGCGGCGGCACCGGCCACGGCGGCTCCGAGACGCCCAGCTCGCTCTACCGGCGGCTGCGCCGCGACATGCTGCAGGCCGAACGACAGGTCTTCGTCCGCCTGCGCGACGAGCGCCGCCTCGACGACGAGGTGCTGCGCGAGGTGATGTCCCAGCTCGACTTCGAAGAGGCGATCCTGGAGCGTTAGCCCATCTGGCTGTCCACGAAGCACCAGCGCCAGTCCTCGCCGGGCTCGAACGACTGGACGACCGGATGGGTCGTGCTGTGGAAGTGCGCGGTGGCGTGCTTGGCCGGCGAGGAGTCGCAGCAGCCGATGTGGCCGCACTCCAGGCAGCGGCGCAGGTGCACCCACCGGCCGTTCGTGGCGATGCACTCCTCGCAGCCGGCCGGCGTCTGCGCGGGAGCGTCGCCGGCCTGGGAAAGATGCTCACAAATTGCCATACGAGAAATCCTAAGACCAGTGTGCCGTCCGAATTTCGGCAGGGCCTCTTGTCGGTGGCCGGGCAAGCGTGGACATTGTGGTCATCGGGGAGTGACATAGGCCACACAATGCCCGGGAGCCGTGCGTGCTTGAGGTCCGTAACCTCGAGGTCGTCTACGACGACGTGATGCTGGTGCTGCGCGGGGTGAGCCTCAGCGTACCGCCCGGCTCCATCGTGGCCCTGCTCGGCGCGAACGGCGCCGGCAAGACCACCCTGCTGCGGGCGCTGTCCGGGCTGCTCGACGTGCACGACGGCGAGATCACCAAGGGCGGCGTCACGCTGGAGGGCGAGCCCATCCACCATCTCAAACCCGCCCAGATCGTCCGGCGCGGCCTGAGCCAGGTGATGGAGGGCCGCCGCATCCTGGCCGAGCTGACCGTCGAGGAGAACCTCAAGGTCGGCGGCCACACGGCCGGCACCTCGCACCTGGACCGCGTCTACGGCCTGTTCCCCCTGCTGAGCGAGCGTCGCAAGAGCGTGTCCGGCTACCTGTCGGGCGGTGAGCAGCAGATGCTGGCCGTGGGCCGCGCGCTCATGGCGGGCCCGAAATACCTGCTGCTCGACGAGCCCAGCCTGGGCCTGGCGCCGTCGCTGGTCGGGCAGGTACGCGACCTCATCGTCGAGATCAACCGCCAGGGCACCACGGTCCTGCTGGTCGAGCAGAACGCCACGATGGCCCTGTCCATCGCCTCGCACGGCTACGTGATGGAGACCGGCAAGATCGTCATGGACAAGCCGTCGCGGGAGCTGCTCGCCGACGAGGACATCAAGGAGTTCTACCTGGGGGCCGTCCGCTCGTTCCGCGAGGTCAAGCACTACAAGCGGAGAAAACGATGGCTCTCCTGACGTTCGAGGACGTGCACCTGAGCTTCGCCGGTGTCAAGGCCATCGACGGGGTCTCGTTCGAGGTGCGCCAGGCCGAGCTGCTGGCCATCATCGGGCCGAACGGCGCCGGCAAGACCTCGATCTTCAACGTGCTGTCCGGCGTCTACCGGCCCCAGAGCGGCCGGGTCACGTTCCTCGGCGCCGACCTGCTGGCCAGGCGCCCGCACGAGATCGCCGCCATGGGCCTGGCCAGGACGTTCCAGAACGTGGAGCTGTTCCACAACCTGACCGTCCTGGACAACCTCATGCTCGGCCGCCACCACCACTTCCGCTACGGCGCGCTGCCGGCCCTCCTCTGGTACGGCCGCGCCAGGCGGGCCGAACTGGCCGCCCGCGCCAAGGTCGAGGACATCATCGACTTCCTGGAGCTCGAGGCCTGGCGGCGGCACCCCGTGCGGCTGCTCCCGTACGGGGTCCAGAAGCGGGTCGAGCTGGGCCGGGCGCTGGCCATGGAGCCCCGGCTGCTCCTGCTGGACGAGCCCGTGGCCGGCATGAACCTGGAGGAGACCGAGGACATGGCCAGATTCGTGCTGGACATCCGCGACGAGCTGGGCATCCCGGTCGTGCTGGTGGACCACGACATGGCGCTGGTCATGGACCTGGCCGACCGCGTGCTCGTGCTGGACTTCGGCCGCCCGGTCGCGCTCGGCAGCCCGGCCGAGGTGCAGCGCGACCCCGCGGTGATCGAGGCGTACCTGGGAGGGACGGCATGAGCGTGCGGACCGAGGGACTGAGGACCGCCACCATCGTCACGCGGGTGCGCGACCGCGCCAGGGGCGCGCCCGGGGCCGTCGCCATGCGGCACAAGGACCTCGGCATCTGGCGGGAGGTCACCTGGGCGGGGTACTGGACGCAGGTGGAGCTGGTCGCCCACGCGCTGCTCGCGCTCGGCGTCGAGGCCGGCGACCGGGTGGCCGTGCACGCGGAGAACCGCCCGGAATGGCTCTACGCCGACCTCGGCACGGTCGCGGTGCGCGGCATCACGGTCGGCCTCTATCCCACCAACCCGCCGGCCGAGGTCGCCTACCTCCTGGCCGACTCCGGCGCCAGGGTCCTCATCGCCGAGGACCAGGAGCAGGTGGACAAGGCGCTGGCCGTCCTCGACGAGTGCCCCGAGCTGCGCCGCATCGTCTACCTGGAGCCGCGCGGCATCCGCGGCCGCTACGACGACGACGCCCTGATGTCCTGGCCCGAGCTGCTCGCCCTGGGCGCCGAGCACCGCGCCGCGCACCCGGAGGCCGTCGAGCGGCGCATGGCCGAGGCCGCGCCCGACGACGTCATGGCCCTCATCTACACCTCCGGCACCACCGGGCCGCCCAAGGGCGTGATGCTCACCGTGGGGAACGTCGAGTTCGCCGTGCGCACGCTCGTCACCGGCGGCGGCTTCACCTCCCCGCCGCCCTCCGAGCGCGACCTCGCGCTGTCGTACCTGCCGCTGTGCCACGTGGCCGAGCGGGCGTTCACCGTGTGGTTCAACTCGGCGGCCGGGGTGCAGGTGAACTTCGCCGAGTCGATCGACACCGTGCAGGCCAACCTGCGCGAGGTGCAGCCGACGATCCTGTTCGGGGTGCCGCGGATCTGGGAGAAGGTGCTGGCGCAGGTCAACATCCGGCTGGAGTCGGCCTCACCGGTCAAGCGGGCCCTCACCCGGTTCTGGCTGCGGACCGCCGACCGGGTCGGTGACGCGCTGGTGCGCACCGGGGGCCGGCACACGTTCTGGACGCGGATCGCGTACGGGATCGGCTGGGTGTTGTGTTACCGGTCGCTGCGCGAGCGGCTCGGCATGCGGCGGGTGCGGTACGCCGCCTCCGGGGCCGCGCCGATCGCGCCCGACGTGCTCAAGTTCTACATGGGCATCGGCATCGCCATGCACGAGGTGTACGGCATGAGCGAGAACACCGCCATCGCCACCGCCAACCGCCCCGGCCGGGTACGCCTGGGCACGGTCGGCGAGCCGCACCCCGGCATCGAGCTGACGATCGACGAGGCGACCGGCGAGATCATGACCAGGCATCCGGGGAACTTCGCCGGCTACTGGCGCAACCCGCGCGCCACCGCCGACGTGCTCGACGAGGACGGCTGGCTGCACACCGGCGACGTGGGCGAGTGGGCCGACGGCACGCACGTGCGGATCACCGACCGGATGAAGGACATCATCATCACGGCCGGCGGCAAGAACGTGGCGCCCAGCGAGATCGAGAACGCGCTCAAGGCGTCCCCGTACATCAAGGAGGCCGTGGTCGTCGGGGACCAGCGGCCGTACCTGGTGGCGCTGATCGGGATCGAGCTGGACACGGTGGGGGAGTGGGCGCGGCGGCGCGGGCTGCCGTACACGACCTATCGGGACCTGTCGGAGAAACCGGAGACACGCGAGCTCGTGCGGGGCATCGTGGAGGCGGTCAACGACCGGTTCGCGCGGGTGGAGCAGGTGAAGCGCTTCGCGTTCCTGCCCAAGGAGCTCGACCACGAGGACGGCGAGCTGACCGCGACCCAGAAGGTCAAGCGCTCGGCCATCGCCAAGCTGTTCGAGGATCTGGTCGAGGGGATGTACGCCCGGTGAAGGGGCTGCTCGAGTCCGTCATCAGGGGCCTGGGCAACGGCTCGGTGTACGCGCTGCTCGCGCTCGGCTTCGTGATCATCTACAAGGCCACGCGCGTGATCAGCTTCGCGCAGCCCGCGCTCATGCTGGCCGGGGCGGTGGCGGTCAGCTATCTGGCTTCGGTGACCGGTTTCTACCTGGCGGTGCTGCTGTCCGCGCTGCTCATCGCCGGGGTGGCGCTGGCGATCGAGCGGGTGGCGATCCGGCCCATGGTGGGGCGGCCCGTCTTCGTGGTGGCGATCATCACGCTCGGCATCGACGTGGTCGTACGGGTGGTGGTGAACGGCTTCATCGGGCGGGACGTGCGCCAGGTCGGGGACCCGTGGGGGTTCACGCAGGTGTCGCTCGGGCCGCTGGTCGTGCAGTCGCGCTGGCTGGCCATGCTGCTGGCGACCGCCGTGCTGGTGGCGCTGCTGTTCGCGTTCTTCCGCTACACCCGCTACGGGCTGGCCATGCGGGCGGCGGCCTTCGACCAGGAGATCGCGCTGGCCCAGGGGGTCTCCGTCGGGGCGGTGTTCGCGCTGTCGTGGGGCCTGGCCGGGTTCCTGGCGGCGATCGCCGGCATGTTCGTCGGCACCGGGCAGGGGATCGAGCAGATGACCTGGGTGATCGCCTTGAAGGCGCTGCCGGCGATCATCGTGGGCGGGCTCGACTCGCTCGGCGGGGCCGTCGCGGGCGGGCTGATCGTGGGCGTGGTGGAGTCGTTGTTCCAGTCGTACCAGGGGGAGTTCGCGCCGTGGCTGGGGCAGAACTTCGCGGTCGTGTCGCCGTACGTGGTGATGCTGATCGTCTTGATGGTCAGGCCGTACGGACTGTTCGGGACCCGGGAGGTCGAACGCGTATGACCGAGACGCGCGCCGCGGCGGCCTCCGCCGTCCCCGACATACCGACCGGCCGGTCTCGGCGGGTGCGGGGGCGGCCCCTGCTCTACACCTCCTACGCCCAGGACATGGCGCTGCTCGACACGCGGGCCAAGCGGGTCTCGACGGGGCTGCTGGTGCTGCTGGCGTTCGCGCTCTCCGTGCTGCTGCAGGACCGGTCGCTGGAGGTGCTGGCGGGGGCGTACGTGCTGGCCATCGGGGCCATCGGGCTCAACATCGTCACCGGGTACGCCGGTCAGGTCTCGCTCGGCCACGCGTTCTTCGTGGCCATCGGGGCGTACACGGCCGCCGCCCTGTCGGGTCCCGTGGACGGCGAGAACCTCGGGTTCGGCCTCGCCGAGCTGTGGATCTGGCTGCCCGCGGCCGGGCTCGTCGCCGCGGCGGCGGGGGTGCTGGTCGCGCCGCTGGCCGGCCGGCTGCGCGGGCTCTACCTGGCCGTGGTCACGCTCGGGCTGGTGTTCCTCGGCGAGCACATCTTCAAGGAGTGGCAGGAGCTGACCGGCGGCCCCGGGGTGGGCAGGGAGGCCGCGATCCCGCAGCTCTTCGGCGTGCGCCTGGACCAGGACGGCCCCTTCGGCACCAAGGAACAGCTCCTCTACACGCTCATGCTGGTGCTGCTCATCGTCTTCGCCGTGGCCGCGCGCAACCTGGCCCGCTCGCGCATCGGCCGCGCCTTCGCCGCTATCCGCGACCGGGACATCGCCGCCGCGGTGATCGGGGTGCCGCTCACCCGGTACAAGGTGCTGGCCTTCGGCGTCTCGTCGTTCTACGCGGGCTGCGCGGGCGGCCTGCTGTACACGATCTCCGGTTACGTGGAGCCCGGCTCGTTCAACCTGCTGCTGTCGGTGCAGTTCATCGCGATGGTGCTGATCGGCGGCGTGGCGACCGTGTCGGGCGCGATCGCGGGCGCGCTGTTCATCTCGCTGCTGCAGCCGCTGACCAGGTCGCTGCCGGTGCTGGTGCCGTTCATCAGCGGGGACACGACGCGGACGCCGAACGTGTTCCAGGTCGAGACGGTCCTGTACGGGCTGCTCATCGTGCTGTTCCTCATCTTCGAGCCCCGGGGCCTGTTCGGCCTGTGGATCCGGGTCCGCAACTACTGGAAGTCCTGGCCTTTTTCTTACTAGAAAGGTTTCTTCGATGAAGAGTCGCTATGCAGCGGGATTTATCGCCATAGTGGCCCTTCTGTCCGCATGCGGCGTCTTCCGGGGGGACGACGAGGGCAGCAAGGGCGGCGCCCAGGCTCCAGGGGTCACCACCGAACCCTGCCCCTCCGCGGTCGACACCAAGAAGGGCTGCATCTACCTCGGCACGGTCTCCGACCTCACCTCCGGCCCCTTCGCCGCGCTGGCCGTGCCCATCACCGACGCGCAGAAGGCGTTCTGGGCCCGCGTGAACGAGGCGGGCGGCATCGGCGGCAGGTACGAGGTGGACGTCACCAAGTACGTCAAGGACAACAAGTACAACCCGGAGGTGCACCGGCAGGTCTACAACGAGATCAAGGACCAGGTGCTGGGCCTGGCCCAGACCCTCGGCTCACCCACCACGGCCGCGATCATCGCCGACCTCAAGGCCGGCGACATCGTCTCCGCCCCCGCCTCCTGGACCTCGGCCTGGGAGTTCGAGGACGTCATCATCGAGACCGGCTCCAACTACTGCGTCGAGGCGATGAACTCGGTGGACTACGCGGTGGAGACGTACGAACCGAAGTCGGTCATGGCCGTCCACCTGGCCGGCGACTACGGCGCGGACGCGGCGGCCGGCGCCAAGATCGCCGCCGAACGCGGCGGCCTGACGTTCACCAGCGTCGAGACCCCCTCGGGCGCCACCGAGCAGGGCAGGGCCATCACGGAGATCACCAAGAACAAGCCCGACCTGGTCATCCTGACGACCGGCCCCGCCGACGCCGCCACGATCGTCGGCCAGACGGCCGCCGCCGGCTACAAGGGCCGCTTCATCGGCACGGGACCCACCTGGAACCCGGCCCTCCTGCAGTCCCCGGCCGCCCCGGCCCTGAAGGCGCTGTACGAGCAGTCGGCCCCCGGCAAGCCCTGGGACGCCGACACCCCGGGCCACAAGGCGATGCGTGACGCCCTGCCCGGCGTCACCCCGAACGACGGCTACACGTCGGGGTGGGCGTGGGCGTACCCGATGAAGGCGGCCCTGGACAAGATGGTGGCCGGCGGGGACGTGAGCAGGAAGGGCCTGCTGGCGGCGGTGAAGACGCTGAAGACGGTGGACTACGAGGGCATGCTGCCCCCGGAGGCCGGCAACTACGCGGACGCGACCAGCGCGGCGGTCTTCCGGCAAACCTTGATCAACAAGGTCGACGACAAGGCGACCACGGGCGTCACCACGGTCAAGGACTTCTTCACGGGCCCGACGGCGCAGTCGTACACCTTCGACGGCCCCTGTTTCACCAAACTGTAGAACCCTGGGCGCGCCCACCCACCGGGGACCGGGCGCGCCCGGTATACCCGCCCCGAGCGATCCTCCTCGGGCGTGCCGGTCAGGTGCGGTGGGTCAGGTGGTTCGGGGTGCGGTGACGACCACCGTGGCGTACCGCATCGTGAAAGCGCCCCCCACCGCGTCGATGGCCGCCCCCATGTCCGCCAGCAGCTCCGCCAGCTTCTCGCGCGGGAACCGGCTGAGGCCGCCGGCCGTGGGCACCTGCTCCAGCCAGGCGTCCCGCGTGTACGAGTGCTCCCAGTCGAACCGCCACTCCTCCGGCTCCCCGAACCCGCCGGCCTCCCGGATCCCGTCGGCTGCCTTCCTGAACATCACCGAGTACCCCTCCAAGGGTGACATCGACGACTTGACCATCGGCGCCTCGGGAAGCACCCTGCGGTAAACGGCGCCGAACGCGTCCGCCAGTTCGGCCGGGGGCTGGGCGACGTACCAGAAGGTCGCGAGCCGGCCGCCGGGCTTGAGCACCTGCGCGGCCTTGGTGGCGCCCGCGACCGGGTCCACCCAGTGCCACGTCTGACCGGCCACGACCGCGTCGAACGTGCGGCCGCCCGGGTCCCACGCTTCGAACGCGGACACCTCGACCTCCACGCCCGTCTTCCGCGCGAACGCGGCCATCCGCGCGTCGACCTCGACCCCGAGCACCCGGCAGCCGGCGGCCTGGAACTGGCGGGAGGAGATGCCGGTGCCGCACCCGACGTCGACGACGTCGAGCCCGGGGCTGGCGGTGACGATCGCCTCCACCATGGCGACGGGATAGTGGGGGCGGGTCCGGTCGTAGAGCTCGGGGTCGGCGCCGAACGACTCCGCTATCTGACGGTGGCGGTGGGGTTCGTTCTCAGAGGGACGCGGAGGTCCCGGCGGTATAGTGGGCATGCGCCCACCGTAGTGGGCAAGTGCCCACTCGTCAATGAGGGGCATCGGGATGTCAGCGTGGAAGGGGAGAGGCGCGGTATGCCGACAGGGGTGGCCATGCGCGACGCACGCGCCCAGTTGTTCGACGCCGCCGAGCGCGTCCTCGTACGCGACGGGCCCGACGCGCTGACCAGCCGGGCGGTGACGACGGAGGCGGGCTGCGCCAAGGGTGTGCTGCACCGGCACTTCGCCGACTTCGACGCCTTCCTGGCCGAGCTCGTCCTGGATCGCGTCGGCCGGATCGAGGCCCAGGCCGCCGCCCTGCGCGACGCCGCCGGGACCGGCACCGTCGCCGGCAACCTGACGGGCGCGGTGACGGACGTGTTCGGGCCGGTCGCCGTGGCGATCGTCGGCCTCGTCATCTCCCGGGACGAGCTCCGCGCCCGGCTGCGCCGGTCCAGGCCGGTCGGCGTCCCCCTCCTGGCGGAGGCCGCGGCCATGATCGCGTCCTATCTGACCGTCGAGCTCGAGATGGGCCGGATCGCGGCCGACTCCGAGGTGGACACGCTGGCGCTGACGCTGATCGGGGCCGGGCACCTGCTGTTCGCCGACCGGAAGAGCGCTCCGCCCGACGCCGGAGCCGTCGGCAGGATGGTGGAGACGGTCATGGCCGACGTGGTGCAGAGACGCCTGCTCTGACCGGCCTACGCGGGGTCGGAGAAGGCCAGCCGGATCTCCGTGTTGCGGTAACCGGCCCGGCGGAATGCCGCCGCCATGGGCGCGTTGCCCAGGTCGGTGGTGGCGGTGATGCGCCGCTTGCCGTTGGCCGCGTGGATGCGGGTGATCTCGCCGAGCACCTCGTCCACGTACCCGCGCCCGCGGAACTCCGGCACCACCCCCAGATAGCCGACATTCACGTTGTACGGAGTGGCCGACGGGATCGCCATGCCCGCCACCTCGCCCTTCTCCACCGTGTACGCCAGCCGCCACCACTCCCGCCTGCCGGGCGCCCCCAGGTAGAAGTCCATCTCCTCCTGGGCGGTCGCCGCCGCGCCCATGGCGGCCACGTTCGCGCGGGTCTGGGCGTCCAGGCTGCCTTCGGCGATCCTCCGGAACACCGTGAGGAACTCCTCGTCGGAGGCGTCGGCGAAACGCAGGGCGCCGGTGGCGGCGGGCACCCCGTCCGCGGGCGCCCACTCGAACTGCAGCCGCTCCACCTCCCGGCTCAGCCCCGCCGCGTGCGCGGCCGCCCGCCGCCAGCCCGCCGCGGCGGCCGTGGCCGGGTCCTCGCGCCACCCTCCCGCGACCTTCACCACGTACTGCACCGGCTCGGGGAATCCGGCCAGCGCCGCCCGGATCAGCGCCGCGCCGACGGCGGCACGGTCGCCCACGGCCGGATCCACGTCCAGGCAGTCGAGCGCGACCGGGTGCGCACCTCCCCTCGGTCCCCACCACAGTGCCCGGCCCAGCACGCGGTCACCGTCCTCGGCGATCCAGGTCCACTCCGGGCGGTACATGCCTTCGGCCAGCTCGGCGAGGTAGCGGTCGGCGGGGATCCAGCCGACGGGCTCGCCCACGGTCCAGGCGGTGACATGGTCGAGGTCGGCTGCGGTGGTGGGGCGGTAGGAGATCACCCCAGCACATTAGCGCCCTTTTTGACGCCTTCTGAGGGGCTTTGTCGGGTGGGGGGAGGGTGGGAGACCTGAGTGAGGCTCCCCGCATGATCATTACTGGCCTATGCGTCCGTCGATCCGCTCGCGCAACAGGTCGACGTGACCCATGTGGCGGCCGTACTCCCAGATCATGCCGAGCAGCACCTCGCGCAGCGACATCGCCCCTCCACCGCTGCCGTGCAGGTTCGAGGGGTCGTCGGCGGTGATGTCGAGGCTGGGCGCCTCGGCCACGAACCGCGTCGAGAAGTCCACCTCCGCGCGCCAGGCCTCCCACGCCTGCGCCACCACCTGAGGGTCGGGAACCGCGCCCTCGAAATCACCGTCGCGGTCGGTCTCGGAGGTGAACAGCCGGGGCACGTCCTGGCCCGCCATCAGCACCCGGAACGTCGCGCGCTCCACCTCGGCCAGATGCCGCACCAGGCCCAGGAGCGACATCGTCGACGGCTCGACGGAACGGCGCGCCATGGCCTCCGCGTCGAGACCCGCGCACTTCATCTCCAGCGTGAGGCGTGCGGTGCGCAGGGTCTCGGCCAGCGTGGTGCGCTCGTCGCCCAGCGAGGGACCGTGCTCACGCGGGTCGTCGTCAGAGGGCTTGCCGTCCGCGGTGAACATGTCGGCTCGTCGTGTGGTGGCCATGGTCGCAATGATCGGCCACGCGCGTGACGGCCGACAACCGAATATCGGCACCGCACGAAGGTCAGTCCGCAGGCCGCCGGTCCGCACCGGTGCCGCGTACGGCCTTGTAGATCCCGTACAGGATCTCCAGCCCGCCGACGACCATCAGGACCACGCCGAGCTTCGAGGGCGTGAACACCACGATCTCGAAGCCGAGTCCGAACCGCCACAGCGCCGCTCCGACCACGAAGGTGGCCAGGCCAGTGAAGATCGTCTTGCGGGCAGGGGTCATGGGAATGCCTCCTTCGACCGAGGGGAACGTACTGGCGAATCTAGTGAAGGGCCAGGTCATGAGGCTTCCTGCGCGTTGAGGAGATCGGGCTACATCTTTCGGGTGACCGGACCGGTACGTCCGCACGGCTAGCATGCCCGCGTGCCGCTCACCGAGGAGGAGACGTCAGCGATGGACCCGAAGACGCCGAAGGAAGCCACCCGGGACAGGGGCCCTCGCGTGCTGGTGCGGCGGACGCTGCCGACCGAGCCCGCCGTACGGGGCTCCCGGTCGCTCTTCCTGTCCGAGGCGGAGCGCCAAGGGCTCAGGGCCGGCCGGCGGATGCTGTACGTCGGGCCGGAGCCGGCCGGCGAGCAGGTGGCGGCCTGCCTGCGGGTCGAGCCCGGCACGCCGGTCGTGGCCCGCCGCAAGATGATGACCGCCGACGACGTTCCGGTACGCGTCGCGACCAGCTACTTCCGCGCCGACCTCTTCGGGGGCACGCGACTGGCCGAGCCGGAGTTCGTCCAGCCGTCGCTCCAGTCCGCGCTGACCGCCCTCGGCCACGTCTTCGGCCACGCGGAGGAGGACCTCACCGCCCGGCCGCCCACCGCGTTCGAGCGCGAGACGCTGGAACTCGACCCGGGCGAGTGGGTCGTCCAGGTGCTCCGGGCCGGCTACTCCACCGACGGCACGCCCATCCACGTCCTCGAGACCATCTGCGCCGCGAGCCGGCACGTCTTCTCCATCCGTCAGGTCACGGGCCACGACGAGTTCTGAGGCGCACCTGACTTTCGACAGGGGCGCCGGTCGACGAACGGCAGATGACCCGCCCGTACGCGGGGGGCAGGCTCGCCCGCATGAACACCTCCTTTCCCGGCCGCTGGATCGGCGGCGCGGCGCTCGTCCTGGGGCCGGTCGTCATGTGCGCCGGATTCCTGCTGCGCCACCTGAGCACGATCACCGCCCTCACCCCTCAGCAACGGGCGTGGGAGGACGCGCAGCCGTTCGCGGCCTACGGTCAGCTTCTCGCCTACACCTCGGAACCCGCCCTGTTCGCCCTCTCCTACGCGGTCTTCGCGCTGGGGGCGCTGCTGCTCTTCCCCGCCTTCGTCACCCTCGCCCAGCATGTCGGCGGCGGCCTCGCCTTCTGGGGTGCGACGCTGCTGGTCATGGGGCTGTTCGCGCGCCTGTACTTCGCCGGCGCCGACCAGAGCGCCTTCCAGCTCACGGAGGTGCTCGGGCTGGAACAGGCGACGGACGCGGTGATGAAGGAGTACGTCGACATCTCGTACGGGCCGTGGCGGGTGCCGGTCTGGGCGTCGGCCGGGCAGTACGCGGGCTCGCTCCTGCTGGCCGTCGCCGCCTGGCGCGCGGGCGTGTTCGGCACCGCTCGCGCCCTGCTGCTGCTGATCCCCGGGGGCACGTGGATGGGCGTGCTGAAGGGCGCGTCCCTCCCCGACGCGCTGGTGACCGCCCTGCTGTGCGTGGCCCTGGTCCCGCTGGGCGTACGGGTGCTACGCGACCGCGTCCCGCTCCCGGCCGGCCGGCCGAAGGTCCTGAGCTGGTGACCACGATCGCCCCCTACTCCAGGACGTCCTCCGACTCCAAGATCTCGTCCGCGGTCTCCTCCGGGATCTCGTCCTGGGCCGGTTTCGCGGGGCGGCAGGACTGGGTGCAGCCCTCGAATCTGGCCGCGTCGATCGCCGTGAACCGGGTCGGCTCCACGCGGCTCAGCGCCGGCAGCATCGTGTCCTTCCAGATCGGCCCCGGGATGCTGGCCCCCTGCACCGACCCGTAGAACCGGCCCCCGATCGTCACCCCCGTCAGCTTGTGCTCCTGGGAACCGCGGGGATCGCCCAGGCTCACCGCCCCCGCCAGGTCAGGCGTGAAGCCGGCGAACCAGGCGGCCGCGTAGTCGTCGGTGGTGCCCGTCTTGCCCGCCGCGTCCCGCCCCAGGCCGCCGACCCCGCTCATCGTGCCCTCGGTGAAGACCCCTGAAAGGACCTCGGCGGTGGCGTCGGCGATCCCCGGGTCCACGGCCTGGCGGCACTTCGGGCGGTAGGTGACGGCCTTGCCGTTATGGTCGGTGATCTGGGTGATCGCCATCGGGGCGCAGTATTCGCCGTGAGCCGCCAGGGCCGCGTACGCGGCGGCCACCGTCACCGGGTCCGTCTCGTTGATGCCGAGCGTGAACGTCTCGTACTCCTGCAGCTTCCTGCCGTCCGCGCGCCGGATGCCCAGCGACTTGGCCGTCTCGACCGTGTCGCAGAGCCCGACCCGTTCCTCCAGCTCCATGAAGAACGTGTTCACCGAGTCCCACGTGCCGCTCCGCAGCGTCTTCCAGCCGGGGGAGCCCTCGTCGTTGGTGACGGTGTGGGCGGGGTCGCCGATGTTCTCGCCCTTGCAGTTCTTGAACGTCGCGTACGCCGGCGCCCGGTAACCCGCGCCCGCCGTCAGGCCGTCGTCCAGCTTCAGGCCCTCCTTCAGGGCTGTGACCAGGGTGAACGTCTTGAACGTGGACCCGGCCTGGAAACCGATCCCGCCCCCGTGCGCGGCGTCCGCGACCACGTTGTACGAGATCTCGTTCCTGGCCGCGCTCCTCCCGTAGCGCCTGCTGGCGGCCATGGCCTTGATCGCCCCGGTCCCGGGCTGGACGAGGGCCTCGGAGGCGACGGGCTTGTCCGAGGCGTGCACCCACTTCTTGATCGCCCGGTCGGCGGCCGCCTGCATGGCCGGGTCGAGCGTGGTCCTGATCGTCAGGCCGCCGCGGTTGAGCCGGGCCAGCCGCGCTTTGGCGGTGCGGCCGAAGTCGGGGGTGCCGAGGATTTCGTGGCGGACGTACAGGCAGAAGTACGGATATTTGCTGGACTCGCAGCCCCCGGGGAGCCGCGTGCCCTTGTAGCCCAGTTTGGCGGCCTTCGCCTTGGCCGCCTCGGCCGGGGTGATCTCGCCGAGTTCGGCCATCCGGTTCAGGACCACGTTGCGCCGCTGCAGCAGCCGCGCCCGGTGCTCCTTACCCAGGTTGGGGTCGGTGGCGTTCGGATCCTGGACGGCACCCGCCAGCGTCGCCGCCTGCGTCAGGTTCAGCTTGGCCGCGCTGACCCCGAAGAAACGCTCGGCCGCCGCCTCCACCCCGTACGCGCTCGCGCCGAAGTAGGCGATGTTCAGATATTTCGCCAGGATCTGGTTCTTGCTGTACTTCTTCTCGACCCCCATCGCGTACCGCAGCTCGTTGAGCTTGCGCGCGTAGCTGGCCTCCAGGGCCGCGTTCCGCTCCTTCTCGGTGCCGGCCGAATTGAGCAGCACCTGCTTGACGTACTGCTGGGTGATGCTCGACCCGCCCTGGCTGACCCGGCCCGACTGCAGGTTCGTGGCGAACGCGCGCAGCGTGCCCTCGATGTCGATCGCCCCGTGCTCGTAGAACCGGAAGTCCTCGATCGCCACGATCGCCGTCTTCATGACCTCGGAGATCTCGTCGAACTCGACGACCTCGCGATACTCCTCGTAGAAGCGGGCGATCTCGCCGCCCTTGGCGTCGCGCACGATCGTGACCTCGGCCGGTGGCGGCTCGGTGAGGTCGACCGGCTTGAGGTCGACCTCGTCGGCCGCCATCACGAACCCGAGCCCGGCGCCCCCCACGGCCGGGATCGCGACGGCGGCCACCAGCGCGCCCGCCGCCGCCCCGGCGGCGGCCAGACGCATGATCTTCGTCCCCCGACGTGCCATCAGAGCCTGCCGAGCCCTCGGGCCAGGATCGTCGCGGTCCGCGCGATGACCTTGTTGTCCACGGGGACGCCCGCCTGGCGGTTGGTGTAGACGGCCAGGATGATCGGGGCGCCGGACCTGCCGGACGGCCAGGCGACGGCGATGTCGTTGCCGCCGCCGAAGTCGCCGTTCGTGCCCGTCTTGTCGCCGATCGTCCAGGTCTTGGGCAGACCGGCGCGGATGCGCTCGTCGCCGGTCTCGGTCGCGATCAGCCAGGCGTTGAGCTGCTTGCGGTCCTTGGCGTCGAGCGCGTCGCCGGCGGTGAGGGCACGCAGGTCGCGGGCGATGGCCGCGGGCGTGGTGGTGTCGCGCCTCTCCTTGGGGGTCCAGTCGTTCAGCTCGGTCTCCCAGCGGTCCAGGCGGGAGACCGGGTCGCCGAGCGTGCGGAAGTACCTGGTCAGCCCGGCGGGGCCGCCGATCTGCTTGAGCACCATGTTGCCGGCGGTGTTGTCGCTCACGGTGATGGTCGCCTCGCACAGCTTGCCGACCGTCAGGCCGTCCTTGACGTGCTTCTCGGTGATCGGCGAGTTGGGCTTGAGGTCGGCGTCCGTCCACTTCACGACCTTCTCCATCAGGCCGGGCTCGGAGGTGCGGGCCTTGTGCAGCGCGGCCGCGCAGGCCGGCGCCTTGAACGTGGACAGCAGCGGGAACCGCTCACCCGAGCGGTAGGCGACCGTCCTGCCCGTGGCGGTGTCGATGGCGTACGCGCCGATGCGGCCGTCGAAGGACTTCTCCAGCGCGCGCAGGTCCTTCTTGGCCTGCGCGCCGGGCGACAGGACGGTCACGGCCGCCGGTGCCGCCGCCGAGGCCGGGGCGGCCGTCAGGGCTCCGCCCGCCAGGAGGGAGATCGTCATGGCGGTCGCTTCCAGCGCCTTGTTGCGGCGAGGGGCGCGGAGGTGTCGCATGCCAGGTCCTTGTCGTCGTCCGTCAGAGGGCAGGAGCAAAGCAGATGCGATCAGCGGATGTCTAATAGCGATATCGCGAAAGAATCGATATCCGTTTACCTATCGTTCCAGGTCAGCAGCATCATCAGCCCGGCGGCGACGAGCCCGCCGGCGTGCAGGCACAAGGTCGGGACGATGCCGAGCAGGCCGAGGCCGGCACTCCGGCCAGGCAGATCAGCACGAGTCCCGGCCATGTCAAGGATTTCTTTGGCATTGCCGAAACGGCAACGGATGTCGTGCTCCCGGCCTGCCCGCCCGCATAGTTTCAGCCATGTCACACGATGTACGCCACCATCTCGTCGCGGTCCCAGGGGGCCGGATCCACGTCGCCGAACAGGGCGCCGGCCCTTTGGTCCTGCTCCTCCACGGCTTTCCCGAGACCTGGTACTCCTGGCGTCACCAACTCCCCGCCCTGGCCGCGGCCGGGTTCCGCGCGGCGGCCATCGACCTGCGCGGGTACGGCCGCTCCTCCAAGCCCGCCGACGTGGCCGCGTACCGGATGACGGCCCACGTCGCGGACAACGTCGCCGTCGTGCGGGCCCTCGGCGAGCGGTCCGCCGTGATCGTCGGCCACGACTGGGGCGCGACCATCGCCGCGAACACCGCCCTGCTCCGGCCCGGCGTCTTCCCCGCGGTCGGCCTGCTCAGCGTCCCCTACGCGCCGCGCGGCCCGTACCGGCCCACCGACGCCTTCGCCGCCATGGGCGGGGAGGAGGAGTTCTACGCGAGCTACTTCCAGGCCCCGGGGCGGGCCGAGGCGGAGATCGAGCCCGACGTACGCGGCTGGCTGGCCGGCTTCTACGCCGCCCTGTCGGCGGACACGATGGCGGGTCCCGCCTCGTTCGTCCCCCGGGGCGGCCGGCTGCGTGACCGCTTCCCGCAGGGCGTGCTGCCCTCCTGGCTGAGCGAGGACGACCTGGACGTGTACGCGGGCGAGTTCGAGCGGACCGGCCTGACCGGGGCGCTCAACCGCTACCGCAACATGGACCGCGACTGGGAGGACCTCGCCGCCTGGGAAGGGGCCCCGATCACCCAGCCCGCGCTGTTCGCCGGCGGCCGGCTCGACCCGAGCACGACCTGGATGGCCGACGCCATCGCGGCCTTCCCCGAGACGCTGCCCGGCCTGACCGCCTCCCACCTGCTCGACGGCTGCGGGCACTGGATCCAGCAGGAGCGGCCCGACGAGGTCGGGCGGCTGCTGACCGGCTGGCTCCGATCAATAACGCCACGTGGCCGAACCCTTGGGTAGGGTCGAAGTATGCGTAGCCTCAAGAGCCGGTTCGTGCCCCTCGCAGTCTTCGTCGTGTGCATAGCCGCCGCAGGTTGCAGCGAGGTCAACAGCACCATCGACAAGGCCCAGGCGTGCATCCAGGCGCCGAAGATCATCACCGACCTGGGAGCGCAGATCGCCCAGCTGACCGACGACCCGAAGGCCATGGACAAGGCCATCGACGACGCCGCGGCCAAGCTCAACGACGTGGCCGACTCCGCGTCCAACACCACGCTCAAGGAGGCCTCCGACAACCTCGCCACGACCCTGACCGGCATCACCGTCAACGACGTCAACGACGCCGTCGACGCGGCCCAGAAGGTCACCACCGAGGGCGCCGCCTACGTGGAGCAGGTGGCCAAGGCCTGCAGTTAGCCCAATCCCGCCATCTCTAGGGGAAATGGGGACGAACTACCGTTTTTCCCATGGAGCCCGACCCGCGTTTCACCTTGGCCAACGAACGCACCTTCCTCACCTGGCTGAGCACGGCGCTGGCGCTCAGCGCGGGTGGGGTCGCCATGGCGGCCGTGCCCGAAGACGTGTTCGTGCCGTGGATCCGCACCGGACTGGCCATCGTGCTCGTCACCCTCTCCGCGCTGGCGGCGGGCATGGCCTACCCGCGCTGGCGCAACATCCAGCGCGCCCTGCGCAAGCAGGATCCGCTGCCGCCGCCCGCGCTCGCGGCCGTCTTCGGCTACGGCGTGGCGGCCGTGGCGATCGTCGCCCTCGTCCTCATCGTCCTGTCCGCCTGATCCGATGACGCCGGACGAGGAGATCTGGGACCGGGGCCTGCAGAGCGAGCGGACCCGGCTGGCCTGGGTGCGCACGGCCGTGGCCCTGGCCACCGGCGGGCTCGGCGCGGCCGGGGTGTCGGCCAGGCACGGCCTGCCGGCGATCGCGATCGCCGGCTTCGCGCTGGCCGCGCTCTGCGGCGGCGTGCTGCTGATCCGGACCGGGGTGCGCTTTCGCCGGGTGCAGGCGGCGCTGCACGCTGGAAGGCCGCTGTATGCGGGCTTTGATGCGTTTTTCGCCTGGCTGGGCACGATGAGCGTGGTAGCGGGCGCTTTCACCTTTGTGTTCACGGTTCGGTGAGTCCGGTTGCGATATTCCGGGAGGGAGGCGGACACTCGAAAGCGAGGGGGGTGACCTCATTGGAAGAAGAGCACAGGAAAGTGCCTTTCGAATGCCGGGGTTGCTGGCACGTGTGGGAAGAGCACTACACCGTCAGGCACATCGACGACGAGCACGGCAACGCGGGGGAGATCTGGCTGCGCGGCGGCCTGCCCGTGACACCGCCCATGGCGGGCGTGATCTGCCCGCACTGCGGCTGTCAGCAGGCGACCACGTTCCCGGACGGCTACCTGTCACGCCATCCGGAGCTGATCCCACCGGCCGAGCCTGTGGCGCCCGACGCGACGCCGCTGCTCAGCCCGGTCCGCAAACCGCTTTACTGACTCCTAACCTGACACACGGTGAGCATTCCGTGGCTGCAGGTGTCACAAGCCCGTCTTGATGGGCGCGCGAGGCCGGGCGGACACTCGGGACGACACGGCGGATCAATGGCCGGGGGTGGCCCAAGTGCCCGACGGATTCGACACCCGTGAGACGTGGCCCTACGAATGCCTTCGCTGTCTGTACGTCTGGGAAGAGGACTTCGTCGTCAGACACCTCTCCGACGCGCGCGGCAACAAGGTCGACATCTGGCTCAGCTCGGGAATTCCCGTACAGCCGCCCTGGTCAGGGGCGTGCTGTCCCGGCTGTGGCGCGTACCGCGTGACCTGGTTCCCCTCCGGGTATCTGACCCGCCATCCCGAACTCGTGGCCGCGCCCGATCCCGAACCCGAGCCGGTGTTCGCACCGATGCCCGTGCCGGGCAGGGCGCCCGCGGTCGCGCGGACGCACCTGCCCGGCCGGTTACTGGTCGGGCTCGGGGTGCCGCTGGCCCTGTTCGTGGCGTACGAGCTGTACGCGAACGTCGTGGCCGTGGCACACCCGCACCACTAGCTCAGGCTGTCCAGCCACGCCTGGTGCAGCCCGGCGAAGCGGCCCGAGGCGGCGATGAGCCGGTCGGGCGGCCCGTCCTCGACGATCTCACCGCGCTCCATCACCAGCACCCGGTCGGCGATCTCCACGGTCGAGAGCCGGTGCGCGATGATCAGCGCGGTGCGGTCGGCGAGGATCGTGCGCAGGGCCCGCTGCACCAGCCGCTCGCTCGGCACGTCGAGGCTGGAGGTGGCCTCGTCGAGGATGAGCACGGCCGGATCGGCCAGGAACGCCCGCGCGAACGCGACGAGCTGCCGCTGCCCGGCAGACATGCGGCCACCGCGCTTGCCCACCTCGGTGTCGTAGCCGTCGGGCAGGCCCGAGATGAACTCGTGGGCGCCGATGGCCTTGGCCGCCTCGCGGACGTCGCGGTCGGTGGCGTCGGGCCTGCCGAACCTGATGTTGTCGGTGACCGTGCCGCTGAACAGGAAGTTCTCCTGCGTCACCATGACCACGGCCTGGCGCAGCGTCGGCTCGTCCAGATCGCGCAGATCGACGCCGTCGAGCAGCACCCGGCCGCCGGTGGGGTCGTAGAAGCGGGAGATGAGCTTGGCCAGCGTCGTCTTGCCCGCGCCGGTCGCGCCGACCAGCGCCACCGTCTGCCCGGCCGGGACCGTCAGGTCGAGGTCCGGCAGGATCGGCATCTCCTCGACGTAGGCGAACCTGACGCCCTCGAAGCGCACCTTGCCGCGCGCCCTGCCCTGGGGCAGCTCCACCGGCTGACGCGGCTCGGGAACGCCGGGCTCCTCGTCCAGCACGCCCGACAGCTTCTCCAGCGCCGCACCGGCCGACTGCAGCGTGTTGTAGAACTGGCTGACCTCCTGCATCGGCTCGTAGAACTGGCGCAGGTACAGCAGGAACGCGGTCAGCACCCCGGCCGTGACCTCGCCGTGCAGGGCCAGCCAGCCGCCGTAGAGCAGCACCCCGCCGATCGTCATGTTGCCGATCAGCTTGATGCCGGTCATGAACGTGGCGCCGAGCTGCATGCTGCGCGCGTTCGCGCCCCGGTAGTCGTCGTTGAGCTGCTCGAAGATCTCCTGGTTGCGCGGCTCCCTGCGGAAGGCCTGCACCGCGCGGATGCCGGTCATCGACTCCACGAAGTGCACGATCACCAGGGCGACCGTCTCGCGCGTGCGCCGGTAGACGATGGCCGACTGCCGCCGGAACCACTGCGTGAACAGCAGCAACAGCGGCAGGGGGACCAGCGCCACCAGGCCCAGGTGCACGTCCAGCACCAGCAACAGCACCGCCGTGCCCACCATGGTGAGCACCGCCTTGACCAGCGCGTCGAACCCGGACTGCAGCAGCTCGGCGATGGCCTCGATGTCGGAGGTCAGCCGCGAGATGACGCGCCCGGAGGTGTACTGCTCGTGGAAGTTCAGCGACAGCCGCTGGAAGTGGTCGAACACCCTCCGGCGCAGCTCCAGCAGGATGCTCTGGCCGATCGTCCCCGACAGCCGCAGGAACGCCTGCCGGGTGAGCGCCTGCGTGATCGCCGCGCCCAGGATCACCCCGACCACGGTCAGCAGGACGGCCGGGCCGGTGCCGCTCGTGATCGGGGGGATGCCCCGGTCGATGCCGACCGAGACCAGGTAGGGGATCGACAGACCGGCCGCGTTCGAGACCACGATGATCGACACGAGCAGCGCGATCCTCTTGCGGTACGGGCGCAGCAGCCCGCCGAGCAGCCGCCGCGAGCGCGCCCGCAGCAGGACGGAGACCTTCTCCGGCAGCTCGTCCTGATCCTCGGAGGCGACGCCCCGCCAGGACGCCGCCGCGCTCGGCTTGTCCTCCTGGACCGTCGTGGTCATCGCAGGGCTCCTTCCGCGGCGTCGTCGAAGTCGGCGTCCTGGGCCAGCAGCTCCCGGTATTCGGGCACGTCGGCCAGCAGTTGGTGGTGCTGGCCGACGTGCGTGATGGTGCCGTCGCGCAGCAGCGCCACCTTGTCGGCCAGCAGCACCGTGGAGGCCCGGTGGGCGACCACGATGCCGGTCGCCTCGCGCAGCACGTGCCGCAGCGCCTCCTCGACCAGGGCCTCGGTCTCGACGTCGAGCGCGGACAGCGTGTCGTCGAGCACCAGGATCCTGGGCTTGCTCAGCACCGCCCTGGCCAGGGCGAGCCGCTGGCGCTGCCCGCCCGACAGCGAGAGCCCCTGCTCGCCGATGCGGGTGTCGAGGCCCCACGGCAGGTCGTAGACGAACATGGCCTGCGCGGTCTGGATGGCCTCGGCCAGCTCCTCCTCGGTGGCGTCGAGCCGGCCGAGCATGAGGTTCTCGCGCACGCTCATCGAGAACAGCGTCGGCTCCTCGAACGCGGTGGCCACCACCGAGCGCAGCGTGGTCAGCTCCAGGTCGCGCACGTCGTGCCCGTCGATCGTGACGCGCCCCGAGGTGGGGTCGATCAGGCGGGGCACCAGCGCGGTGAGCGTGGTCTTGCCCGCGCCGGTCGCGCCGACGACGGCCACCGTCTCACCCGGCCGCACCTCCAGCCAGACGTCGCGCAGCACGGGCCCCTCGGAGTCGGCGAAGCGGAAGCCGACCCCCTCGAAGCGCAGGTGCCCGCGCGGCTCGTCGATGGTGTCGGTGCCGCCCTCGATCGCGGGGACGGTGTCCATGACCTCCATGAGACGGTCGGCGGAGGTCATCGCCTCCTGCGCCATGGCCAGGATGTAGCCGAGGCTGGCGATCGGCCACACGAGCTGCAGCATCAGCGTGGTGAACGCGATCAGCGCGCCCAGCGTCAGCGCTCCCGAGCCGACGGCCAGCGCGCCCATCAGCAGCACCAGGGCCAGGGTGATGTTGGGGATGATCTCGAGGAAGGAGAAGAACTTGGCGGACAGGCGTACTTTGTCCATCGAGGAGCCGTACACCTTGAGCGCGGCGTCGTCGTAGCGGTCGTAGACGTGGTGGCGGCGGCCGAACGCCTTGATCGTGCGGATGCCGATCGCGGACTCCTCGACCAGCGTGGCGAGGTCGCCCTGCTCGTCCTGGACCTGACGGGAGATCTTGATGTAGCGCTTCTCGAAGCGCAGCGAGGTCCACACGATGGGCACGGCCGAGGCCAGCACCAGCAGACCGAGCGGCCAGTACTTGTTCAGCAGCAGCACGCTGACCGTGATGAGCTGCAGAATGTTCATGACCAGGAAGAGCATGCCGAAGCCGAGGAAGCGGCGGATCGTCGACAGGTCGGTCGTGGCCCGCGATAACAACTGCCCCGACTGCCAGTCGCCATGGAAGCCCATGGGCAGGCGCTGCAGGTGCTTGTACAGGTCGTCGCGGATGGCGGTCTCCAGGCCGAGCACCGGCTTGACCTGGGCCCAGCGCCTGAGGAAGATCAGCAGGGCTTCCAGGACGCCGACGCCGACGGCGAGCAGCCCCAGGGGGAGCAGCGCGCCGGGGTCGCGGTGCTCCACGGGACCGTCGATGACCTTCTCGATGATGAGAGGCAGCGCGATGGCGGCGGCGATGCCGACGATGGCGGCCAGCCAGATGAAGACCAGTCTGACGGCGTACGGGCGGAGGTAGGACTTCATCCGCCACAGGGAGTGAGTGGACAGCAGGGGACGGCGAGGTTCGTGCGTATCGGGAGGCATCCCATCTAGGCTAATACGTCGGATCAACCGATTTTCTGTGGCCTCGAGGTGGGGTTCCTGTACATGACGTGCGGGAACGTGAAAGATCATGCACTTCCGGCAGACCATTACCTTCATCGTGATGTGTGCGGGAATGTTCTTCGTGCTGCTCGACATCACGATCGTGAACGTGGCCCTGCCCGCGATCGGCCGGGGCACCGGCAGCACCCACGTGGCCGATCTGCAGTGGTGATCGAAGGCCGGTGTCTTGAAGGCCGGTGTCTTTGAAGGAGGAAATGATGATCGACCCATCCGAACTGCCGCACCTGCGCCGCTGTGTCGAGCTCGCCACCCGGGCCCTGGAGGTGGGGGACGAGCCGTTCGGCTCGGTGCTGGTCTCCGGCGGCGGCGCCGTCCTGGCCGAGGATCACAACCGGGTCGCCTCCGGTGACCGCACCCGGCACCCCGAGTTCGCGCTGGCGCGCTGGTCGGCCGAGCACATGAGCCCCGAGGAGCGGGCGGCGGCCACGGTCTACACCTCGGGCGAGCACTGCCCGATGTGCGCCGCCGCGCACGCCTGGGTCGGGCTGGGCCGCATCGTGTACGCCGCCTCGTCGGTCCAGCTCGCCGCCTGGCTGTCCGAGCTGGACGTCCCCCCGCCGCCCGTGCGTACGCTGCCGATCGGCGACATCGCCCCCGGGGTGGTCGTCGAGGGCCCGGTCCCCGAGCTGGCCGAGGAGATACGCGAGCTGCACCGCCGCTTCCACAGCTGACGGTGGATGCGCCTTTGACCTGCGGTTTGTACGCTTCGTGGCAAAGTCGGAACATGGTGCACTGGCGCTCCATCAGGTGCCGGGTGACGATCGCGACGGTGGTGTTGTTCGGCGTCGTCATCCTCGGCGGCGTGGGGGTGATCTCGATCACGTACCCGGCGCGGGCGCGGGCCGATCTGATCGCCCAGGCCGACGCGGCCAGCCGGCGCCTGACCACCATCGTCGACCGGCAGCGGTTCGACGGCCCGATCCCCCCGCAGCAGGGCGTCCAGCTCCTGCAGATCGTGGACTACGACGGCCATGTGGTGGCGGCCAGCCTGAGCCTCACCGGCCGGCCTCCGCTCACCCAGGTCAGGCCCACCGGGGCGGACTCGCGGGTCAGCACCCGGGAATGCCCGCCCAGCGGGTGCATGGTCGTGGTCGGGACCAGCAACCGCAGCACCGTCTACGGCCCGATCGTGGCCTACGCGGCGCTGCGGGAGCCGTTCCTGCTGCGCTCGTCCTTCCTGCCCATGCTCCTGTACGGGGGGTCGGGAACGCTCCTCGCGCTGATGGCCTGGGGCGCCTGGTACGGCGTCGGCCGCGTGCTGGCCCCCGTGGAGCGGATCCGCTCCGGGCTCGAGCACATCAGCGCCGCGGACCTGAGCCTGCGCATCGAGGTCCCCCCGACCAGGGACGAGGTGGCCGAGCTGGCCGCCACCGTCAACGACACGCTGGCCCGCCTGGAGGACGCCATCGCCCGGCACCGGCGGTTCGTGTCGGACGCCTCCCACGAGTTGCGCGCCCCGATCACGGCCCTGCTGGTGCGGCTGGAGGCGGGGCTCGAGGAGCGCACGGAGACCGACTGGCGGGCGGCGCTCATGGACGCGCAGCGGCTGGCCGACATCGTGCAGGACCTGCTGCTGATGGCCCGGCTGGACGCCGGCGCGGCGGCGGCGTACGAGCGGATCGACCTGGGGCGGCTCGTCGAGGACGAGATCGCCCGGCGGCCCTGCCGGCTGCCGGTGAGTGTGGACGTCGAGCCCCACGTCATCGTGATGGGGCACCGGCTGCAACTGGCCCGGCTGTTCGTGAACCTGCTGTCCAACGCCGACCGCTACGCCGACTGCGCCGTGTGGGTCTGCGTCCGGGCCCGCGGGGAGGAGGCGGTGCTGGAGGTGGCCGACGACGGGCCGGGGATTCCGGAGGAGCGGCGGGAGCAGGTGTTCGAGCGGTTCACCAGGCTGGACCAGACCCGGTCACGGGACACCGGGGGGAGCGGGCTCGGATTGCCCATCGCCCGCGACATCGCCCGCACCCACGGCGGGTCCCTCGAGGCCGGGACGGGACCGGGAGCGCATCTGATCCTGCGCCTGCCCCTCTGCTAGCTCCGCCAGCGCGGCTATCCGGTGGAAGCGCTCGTTGTCGCTGGACACGTAGAGCTCCAGGAGGCGCCGCACGTCGCGCGGAGGCAAGGTGTGGAAGTCCGCTTCGAGCCGCCGCAGCACGACGTCGTCGTAGGCTCCCTGGGGGATCCAGCCCATGGCCTGGCGGAAGGTCTTCGTGTCCGGGTGTGCCGCCAGCACCAGCTCCAGCAGGTCGGCGACGGGGGACAGGACGCCCGCGTCCAGCGACGGGACCACGTGCCTCGTGTAGGGGAGCAGGTTGACGAAGAGCTGGGCCAGCAGTGAGTCGTCCCGGAAGGAGATCTCGCGGGCCCACAGGTCGAGCGGGCCGTGAGCCGCGATCGTGGTGTCGGGCCGCGGGCCGTCCTGGCCCGGCCAGGAGTAGAAGGCCAGGTCCTTGAGCTGGAAGCTCTGCCCCCGCTCCGCGCCGACCTCCAGCATCCGGGTCCGGCCGCGCAGGAAGTGGCGGACGCGGACGGTGCTCATGAGCGCGCTCCACTCGGCCCGGGTGAGCTGCGAGTGCCACAGGCGGGCGATCTTGCGCCACGCCTCGTTCGCGCCCTCCGGCTGGGCGGTGCGGAACAGGTCGGTGCCGGGGACGGGGTCGGCCGACGAGAGCACCGACAGCAGGAGCAGGTTGGCGCTGTAGGCCGCGCAGCGGGTGGGCGAGTCGGCTCGTACCGGCTGGTAGGCGTCGTAGGGCGACCCGGGGCGGGGCATCAGGGCCGCCGCGAACAGCTCGTGCAGGTGCCGCCGCAGCAGCGGGAGCCCGTCCGGCGGGATCCGGGTGCGGACGCCGTGGCGCAGGAAGTCCACGACGGGTTCGCGGACGACCAGGGCCGCGAAGGACAGGAGCGCGTGCAGGAAGGAGTCGTCGGGCCTGGCCGGGCGGTGGCGGGAGGCGGCGAAGGCCAGCTCGCCGGCCAGGTCGGCGAGCTCGCGGAGCACCAGCCGGGCGACCAGATATTCGCTGAACGTGGCGTGCAGGAACTCGTAGGTCTTGAGACGCTCCTCGTCGCGCAGGGCCTCCGTGGTGTGCATGAAGAAGAAGCCGCCGATGACGGTCTCCGCGCGGGACAGGACACGGCGCAGGCCGTACGGCTGGGCCGGCTCCTGTGCCGACTTCTGGGCCGATTCCTGGGCCGGGGGCAGCAGCGCCCGCAGGTCGGCGTCCAGGTCGGGCTCCCGGACCCACTGGTGGCCCCGGTTGAACATGGCGAACGCGGTGACCGAGAGCCGCAGCAGCGCGTCCTCCACGGCCTGCTCCAGATCGGCGTCCGTCAGGCCCCGGACGGTCTTGCGCACCTCGCGGGCGGCGAACCCGCGCAGCAGCCGCTCGTACAGCTCTGCCTCGTGGAGCTCGTCGCCGGTGAGCCCGAGCGCGTTCCCGTCGGCGTCGTAGAGGGCCAGCATGAGCAGGAGCAGGGGCTGTTCCGCGAGCCGGGGAACGGCGAGCACGTGCTCCTCACGCAGGGGCTCGAGGCCGTGCCGCTGGAAGAACGCGCGGTTGCCGTCGTTCCAGACCGTGATCCACCGGCGGACCTGGTCTTTGGTGAACGGCTCCAGGCGCACCACGATCGACTCCTCGGGGACGCGTGCCCGGTCCGACACCGCCGTGCGGGAGGTGACGATGACCGCCAGGGCCCGGCCCCGCTCGGCCTGGCGGCGCTGGAAGTCGCCGACCCGTTCCAGGTAGTCGGTCTGGCTCACGCCGGTGGCCTGGAGCAGCTCGTCGAAGCCGTCCAGCATGATCACCGGCAGCGCCCCGTCCGCCGCGTGCGTCAGCTCGGGCCAGGACATGCTCTCGTCGAGCGCGTCCCTGATGCCGTGCTCGATCTGCGCCAGCACGTCGCTGTCGGCGGGGACGCCGCGCAGCTCGACCCGGAGCGGCAGGAAGTCGGCGGCGGGCAGCCGGGCGGCCAGCATGCGCGTCAGCACGGACTTGCCCGCGCCCGGCTGCCCGAGCACCAGGAGCGGCGCTCGTGTGGCCGACGGATGGGTGAGATGGGCGGCCAGGAAGGCGTCCAGATCGTCGCGCTGGGGCAGCGCCCACCACGACTCCTCCGAGGCGAGCCGGCGGTCGCCCCCGGGTGGGCAGGCGCGAAAGCCCGGATTGACGTAGCCCTCGTGCAGCCGGGGGATCGTCATGCCGGGCGGTGTCTCGGCCGAGGTGACGATCGGGCGGTGGAGGGCGGCCCGGTTCGCCTGGACGAGCGCCGCCAGCCGGTCGGACGGGCCGCGGCCCGAGGCGAGCGCGGCCAGCCGCTCCTGGAGGCCGGCCAGGCCCCGCGTGATCCGCTCGCGGGTGGCCCGGTGGTCGATCATCGCCGACCAGAGGGCCACTTCGGGGAAGTCGGCGGCCAGCCGGAGGAACGACTCCTGGTAGCGGCGCACGGCCCGCTCCGGGATGTCGTGGCCCAGCCTTCCCCGCCGGGTCTCGTCCCAGGCGTCCCAGCAGGCCAGGCCCTTGAGGAGGGTGACCAGCGTGGCGGTGTACATGCGGTAGGCGGCCGTCAGGTCGGCGACCACGTCCTCATGGGGGCGGTCCGGCGCGGGCAGGGGAAGCCGCATGTCGATCAGGCTGCCCAGAAGATGGTCGGCGTTCAGGCCGAGCAGCCGCTCCTGGTCCTCGCGGGTCAGCTCGGGCAGCACGTCCGCCTCGCCCAGCGCCTCGAGATAGGCGCTGATCACGATGACCGCGTGCGCCGCCGCCAGCCGCTGCGTCCGGTCGTAGCGGCTCAGGCCCTTGAGCTTGTCGCGCAGGCGGCGGATCAGGCCGTCGCCCAGCCGCACCGCTTCGGCGCGGGCGTCGAACAGGTCGATTCCGCCCAGCCCGAACAGGGCCACGGACGACGCGTTGTCCAGCACCCGCGTGAGCGCGCTCTCGCCGCCCAGCAGGACCACAGCGTCGCGATAGCTCAGTAGTGCGCGCAAACGGGGCTCCCTGACGTGGATCCGGTCTCCCCGTAGTCTGCCGAAAACTAGGAGTCGGCGCCCATCGCGATCGTGTCGGCCACCTCCGCGTGCCGCTCGGACTCCTCCTCGGCGAAGCGGGCCTCGTCGATCTTGTCGGCGATCTCCTCGTCCTGCCGCATCAGCGCGTCCAGCGACTGCCCGGCCATCTCCAGCACGCCCATCTCCGCGTACGCCTGCTGCAGCCGCGGGCTCCACAGCCCGATGTCCTTCACGCACGGCACGATCCGGCTGAACAGCAGCGACCTGAACAGCCGCAGGTACTCCGACTGGTCGGTGGCCCGCATGGCCTCCTCGACCTCGGCCTTCGACAGGCCCAGGTTCTCCCACGTCTCCCGGCCGCGCAGCCGGTCGCGCATGAGGTAGCAGCCCTCGATGACGAAGTCCTCGCGCTCGCGCAGCTCCGTCTCCGACAGGTCGCGGTAGTAGTCGCGCAGCGCCATCCGGCCGAACGCGACGTGCCGGGCCTCGTCCTGCATCACGTACGCGAGGATCTGCTTGGGCAGCGGTTTGGTGGTGATGTCGCGCATCACCCCGAACGCCGCCAGCGCCAGCCCCTCGATGAGCACCTGCATGCCCAGGTACGGCATGTCCCAGCGCGTGTCGCTCAGCGTGCTGTCGAGCAGCGCCTTGAGGTGCTGGTTGATCGGGTACGCCAGGCCCACCTTCTCCTGAAGGAACCGGGCGTAGGTCTCGGCGTGGCGGGCCTCGTCCATGGTCTGCGTGGCCGCGTAGAACTTCGAGTCCAGGTCGGGCACCGACTCCACGATCTTGGCCGAGCAGATCATCGCGCCCTGCTCACCGTGCAGGAACTGGGAGAACTGCCAGGCCGCGCCGTGCAGCCGGACGTCCTGGCGGGCCTGCTCGCTCATCCGCTCCCAGAGCGGGGTGCCGTAGATGGCGATGGTCTGGTCGGGGATCCCGAGCACGTTGTACGGATCCACCTCCAGGTCCCAGTCGATGCGCTTGGTGGAGTCCCACTGCTTGTCCTTGCCCTTCTGGTACAAGGCCAGCATGCGATCCCTGCCGTCGTCGTACTCCCAGGTGAACCGGCTGGCGCCGGCCATCTCGACGTCCCAGGTGGACAGGCCGGCGGGGATGGTGTAGAGCTCGTGCGTCGACATGGGACCTCCGGGGGGAGCTTACGTACACCGTACGTCCGTGGTTCGAGCTTGCACGTACGCCGTACGTCAGTCAATAGAATGAGCTATGCCCACCGAGCCCCTTTCCCGAGGCCGCATCGTCGCCGCGGCCATCGACCTCATCGAGCGCGAAGGGGCGGACGCGGTCTCCATGCGGCGCATCGCGGCCGAGCTGGGCGTCGGGGTGATGTCCCTCTACAACCACGTGCCCAACAAGGACGCCCTGCTCAACGGGGTGGCCGAGACGGTGCTGAGCCAGATCGAGTTCACCGACGACCCCGACGCCCACTGGACCGACCGGGTGCGGATGCAGGCGCGGGCGTTCCGGCAGATCGCCCACCACTATCCGCGCAACACCATGCTCGTGGTCAGCCGCCAGCTTCACTCCGCCGCGGGGCTGCTGCCGGTCGAGCGGGCGCTGGCCACGCTGCGCAGCGCCGGGTTCGACGGGGCCGACGCGGTCCGGATGCTGCGGATGTTCATCGCCTACATCGTGGGCTCGCTGCTGCGGGAGGTCGGGGTGACGCCCACGTTCGCGCCCGTGCAGACCCGGACGATCAATGCGGAGGGGGTCGATCCCGCGCTGTTCCCCGAGGTGAGCTCGCTGTCGGCGCTGCTCGACGAGTGCGACCACGAGGCGGAGTTCGACTTCGGGCTCGAGTTGCTGATCAAGGCGATCGAGGCCCACGCGGGGCGTCGGGAGGGCACCCGGTGAGCTGCTCCGGATGCCCTCCGAAGCCGGCTAGTACCAGTTGTGCGATCTCCAGTGCCCCCAGGCGCCGCACGGCCTGCCGTACCTCCCCTTGATGTAGGCCAGACCCCAGCGGATCTGCGTCTCGGGGTTGGACTTCCAGTCGCTGCCCGCGCCGCGCATCTTGCCCGCGGGCAGGGCCTGCGGGATGCCGTACGCGCCGGACGAGCGGTTGAGCGCCCGGTGGTTCCAGTTGCTCTCCCTTGTCCAGAGGTTGTCCAGGCAGCGGAACTCCTGGACGTTCCAGGCCCGCTGGACGACGTGGCCCAGGGCGATCTTCTTGTTCCTGTTGGCCGGCCTGACGGCCGTGATCTTCGGTTGCGCTGACGTGGTCCAGATCCGGGTCCTGACCGGCGGTCCGGTCTCGGCCCTGGCTGGTGTGGTGCCCAGTGCGGTGAACGCGGTAACTGAGATGAGAGTGCCGCTGAGGGCGCGTTTGCCGTCCAAGTCGATCCTCACGGTCGGGTCGCGTGCGGACGGGCGCACTCAGCCGGCGCCCTGCCGGTCCGCGTCCGTGGCTCGGACGTGGAGGGTCCGCGTGGCCCCCCGGGATTCTGCTTCCGCCCGATCCTGCTGGACGGCCCGGAGGGCTCCACGACGTGTCCTCTAGCACGATTCCTATTACGCGCGGTCACCGTGGGTCATACATCTCGACACGCCTAGGACAGGTGTTTGTGGGTTCGTTGCGGATAAAGGGCCCTCTCGCAGGGCCGGGATTGCCCGGTCCGCCGCCTGTTTGGGCAGCCCTTGCGGGAAAGAACGGGCAAGTCTGGGGTTTGGCTCAGTACCATCCGTGGGATTGGAAGTGGCCCCACGCGCGACACGGCGAGCTGTAGCGCTGTTTGATGTAACCGAGGCCCCACGCGATCTGCGTACGGGGGTTGGTCCGCCAGTCGTGGCCCGACGTGGCCATCTTGTGCCCCGGCAGCGCCTGGGGGATGCCGTACGCGCCGGACGAGCGGTTGCCGGCGCGGTGGTTCCATCCGCTCTCTCGGGCCCAGAGCCTGAGCAGGCAGCTGAACTGGGCCTGACCCCAGCCTCGCTTGGCCACCATGGCCTTCGCGATCGACTTGTTCTTCCCGGTCTGGCTGGTCTGGGAGCTCTGCGCCTGTGCGGCCGAGGCGCCGCCCGCCGCCACCAGGGTGGCGGACAGGACCAGGACGCCGGTACGGCGGAGCATGGGCATGCGGGTTCCCTTTCGAGGGGGTACGTGGACCGCGCCACCCTGCCCGAGTTGCTCCCTTTACAGCGAATTGACCATGGAAATACAGATCGTCAGTAAAGATTCCGATATATCCGTGTTCAGCGTGTTTGTCGGGAAAATGAGGACTGCGTCACAAATCTGGCCCTGACTCGTTCTGTAGGGTCGAACCATGAGTCTCAGCGACATCCCACTTCGCACCCTCACGGACGCCCCCACCACGTTGGGGGAGCTGACGGCCGGCAAGGCCGCCCTCATCGTGAACGTGGCCTCCCGATGCGGCCTGACCCCGCAGTACGGCGCCCTCGTCGAGCTCCAGCGCCAGTACGGCCCCCGCGGCTTCACCGTCATCGGCATGCCCTGCAACCAGTTCGCCGGCCAGGAGCCGGGCTCGGCGGAGGAGATCCAGCAGTTCTGCGCGGCCACGTACGGCGTCGACTTCCCGCTGCTGGAGAAGGCGGACGTGAACGGCGAGCACCGCCACCCGCTCTACGAGCGCCTCACCGAGGCCGCCGACACGCAGGGCGAGGCCGGCGACGTGCAGTGGAACTTCGAGAAGTTCCTGGTGGACGGGGAGGGCGAGGTCGTGGCCCGCTTCCGACCCCGCACCGCCCCCGACGACCCGGCCGTCACCGCCGCCATCGAGAAACTGCTGTAACGCCTCCCGGAGGCCGGCGCCGCGACGGGCCGTGCCGCCGCGGCCGGCGACCTCACTCCGCCGTGTGCGCGAGGACGGCCGCGGCCAGCTCCTCGTGCACCTCCGGCGGCAGCGTGTGCCCCAAGCCCTCGATCATCATCAGCCGCGCCCCCGGGACGCGCTCCGCGATGATCGCGCTGTGGCCGGCCTTGACGGGCTCGTGCGTGCCCTCGATGACCAGGGTGGGCGCCTTGACCAGGTGCAGGACGCCCACCGGCTCGAAGTCCGGCCTGGCCATCGCGGCCCGGCGGTGGTTGACCACGGCGTCCAGGTCGCGCGCCCGGTCGTAGACGCGCTCCTGCAGCCGGCGCGCCGCGTCCTCGTCGAACGGCAGCCCGGTCCCGTGCAGCAGGCGCTGCTCGGCGATCATGCCGTCGATCCGCTCGCGGCGGTTCGCGGCCGGCGGGGCGGCCAGCAGCGCGCGGTAGAAGGCCACGAACTCCGGCGACGGATCCGGCAGGCTGCCCTCCGGCTGCGGCTCTCCCATGAGCGCCCGCATGATCACCTGGCCCTCACCGCCGCCGAGCGGCGAGGAGCCGATGACGGTGAGCGTCCGCACGCGCTCCGGCCGCTCCGCCGCGATCTTCTGGCCGAGCAGCCCGCCCGCCGAGTGGCAGACCAGATGCGCGCTGTCCAGCCCGTGCGCGTCCATCACCCGCAGCACGTCGTCGCTGATGTCGTCCCACGTGTACGGCTCCTTGTCGAAATCGATGGTGGCCGATCGGCCGGTGTCGCGGTGGTCGTACCGGATCACCCGCCGGCCGCCCGCCGTGAGCCTGCCGACGAACTCGTCCGGCCACAGGATCCCCTGCGACATCGACCCCATGATCAGCAGGATCGGCGCGTCGGCGGCGGCGCCGAACTCTTCACTCCAGATGTCGTTCTGCATGCTCACAGCATGTCCTGCGCCGCCACCGGCGCCTTCCGTAGAACTACTAGGCGCGCGAGTTCGGTACGGGTGCCGATGCCGAGCTTCGGATAGATCTTGTACAGGTGGTACTCGACCGTGCGCGGGCTGAGGAAGAGCCGGGCGGCGATCTCCTTGCTGGACAGGCCGTCGGCGACCAGTCCCGCGATGCGCAGCTCCTGCGGGGTCAGCACGTCCGCCAGAGAACCGGGCGGCGGCCGCCCGGCGCCGTCATCCGCGCCCTGAGCGCTGCCGTCCTGCCCGCCGCCACCCGCTGGGCCTCCGGGCGTGGGCCGGTGGCCGGCGTGCGCGGCCGGGGCGCTTTCGCCCG
>NZ_JBFAIM010000051.1:0-109020 GCF_040654715.1 Nonomuraea sp. NPDC050643
GGTCGTCGTCGAAGTCGTCGTCGTCGCGCCCCGACTCGTAACCGCGGTCGAGCGGCAGGTAGGGGTTGCCGTCGTCGTCCTGCCGGGCTCCTCTCCCGCGCAGGCCGCCTGGACCTGGACCGACGACCGCGGCAGGAACATCTCCGCGCCGCACCGGCCGCGGCGCGTGGTCGCGCAGTCGGGAGCGGCGGCGGCACTGTGGGACTTCGGCGTCCGGCCCCTCGGCGTGTTCGGCCCGCACAAGCTCAAGGACGGCGGTCGTGACCCGGAGGTGGGCGAGGTCGACATCGCCAAGGTGGAGTCGATCGGGAACGTGTGGGGCGAGTTCAACGTCGAGAAGTACGCCTCGCTCCAGCCTGACCTGCTGGTGGCGGGGATGTACCAGAAGGACACGCTCTGGTACGTCCCCGAGCAGTCGATGGAGGCCGTCGAGGCCATCGCGCCGTCGGTCGGCGTACAGCTCAGCGGCAGGCCCCTGGTGGAGATCATCCAGAAGTACGGCGAACTCGCCGCGGCGCTCGGCGCCGACCCGAAGGCCGCGCCCGTGGTCGAGGCCAGGAGCCGCTTCGATGCCGCCGGCGCCGCCCTCAAGACCCTCGCCGCCGCCCGGCCCGACCTCAAGGTCATGATCGTCACCGGCACGCCCGAATCCCTGTACGTCGCCTACCTGCCGGACCACCCCGACATCAGGTACTGGGGCGAGCTCGGCCTGAACATCGTCTCCCCGGAGCGGCCGACGGAGAGCGAGGGCGGCTTCTGGGAGGTGCTGAGCTGGGAGAACGCCGACAAGTACCAGGCGGACGTGATCCTGGTGGACGCCCGCAGCCAGTCCATGAAGATCGACGAGATGGCCGGGAAGCCCACGTGGGCCAAGCTCCCCGCCGTCAAGGCCGGCCAGCTCTACCCGTGACACGCGGCCGAACGCTACAGCTATCTCGGCTACGCCCGGGTCATGGAGGAGCTGAAGGCCGACCTGGAGAGGTCACGCGACGACGTCGTCAGGTGACGGGCACGATCTCGGCCCGCGCCAGGACGCCGTGCTCGATGGTGAGCAGGCCGAGGGTGCCGTGCGGCTGACGGCGGCGGTCGGTGGGGGAGCCCGGGTTGAAGATCCTCAGCCCGCCGGCCGACTCGTCGAGCGGGACGTGTGAGTGACCGAAGACGACCAGGTCCGCTCGCGGGAACCGCCGCCGCATCCGGGCCAGCCGCCCCTTGGCCGGGCCACTGTCGTGGATCATGCCGATCCGCAGGCCGCCGAGGGTGAGTTCGAGGATCTCGGGCGCCTGCAGGTCGGGGCCGTCGTTGTTGCCCCTGACGACGTGGACGGGGGCGTACGCGGCCAGCTCGTCGATCACCGAGGGCACGCAGACGTCGCCGGCGTGCAGGATGAGGTCCGCGTCGCGAAGATGCTCGGCCACGCGGGGCGGGCAGGCCCGCCAGCGGCGGGGCGCGTGCGTATCGGACAGGGCGACGATTCTCACCCCGACACTGATGCCCCGCCTCCGGCCCGGGAATCACCAGCCGGCGCAGCGGGCGATCAGACCGGCCAGCCGCCGACGGCGTGCGGACCTCTCCTCGATCAGTGCCGGCCATTCCCGCGGCTCGGTCGCCACCCGGACGAGGAGGAGGGCCGCGTGCCCGGCGAAATACTCCGGCGACCGCGCATCGTCCAACACCTCGAACCGCTCCCGGTGGTCGATCGCCGGGGTGAGGTCGGGGCCGGAGGCGGCACCGCCCTCGTAGCCCACCGGCCTCATGCCGTCCTCATGCCGGCCTCCCGGGAACGGGGTTCAGGCGTACAGCTCCGCCAGCCACGCCCGCCAGAGCGGCCCCTGGTCGTCCCCGGCGTCGAACAGCAGATGCGAGGCGATCATGGAGCCGCCGAACCCCTGGAGGAAGCGGTAGATCCCGTCGCCGGTCCGGAGGCCGACCGTCTGCGCGTTGACGAAGTAGACGACCCCTTCGACCGGGCCCACCCGTACGCGGTCGCCGGGGGAGGGGCGGCCGCCGAGGGCCGCGTACAGGAGCTCCCAGGCGTGCGGCCAGTCGGTGATCGGCGGGCCGAACTCCGTGAGCGGCGTGGCCACGCGGCCGGCGAAGTGGGTGAGATATTCCGCCAGCGTCGCGAAGTACATCGCCAGGCCCTTGGACATGGCCTCGAACTCGTCCTGCCAGTCGTCGCCCGGCAGGAAGCCGCTGGTCACCATGCGGATCAGCGTGCTGCCGCGCTCCCGGCCCTCGATCATGAACTCGTAGGCCACGAAGCGCCCGTCGTCGCCCTTGTCGCTGGCGTGGGCGAAGTGTTCGAGCGGCTCGGCGGCCGTCACCGTGGACGGCGGCAGCTCGAACCGGCCGAACGCGGTGCGGACGACGCCGTCGGCCACCTCGCTCCGGCCCATGAACCACGAGTCGATGCCGGGCCCCGTCGAGATGGCCTCCCAGACCTCCTCCGGCGTGGCCGGGACCACGGCCTCCTGGGGAAGCTCGAACCCGTGCCCCACGTCAGCTCTCCTTCTTCACGGCGGGGTGGACGGCCACGATCAGCCGATGGTCGCGCCCGCCCTCGGCGGCTTCGTCATGATATTTGCTGACCAGTGAGGTCACGCAGTTCGCCAGCTCCTCCGCGAACGCCGCCCGGTCCGCCGCCGAGGCGAACCGGATCTCGCCGTCGATGGCGAACGTCGCCACCCGCTTCTGCGCCTTCGCCGCGCCCGTGAGCAGCGTGCCGACATCGCGTACGAGCTGCGCCGCGACCGCCAGCAGCCAGCGCGCCGACAGCCGGTCGGGCGACCTGGCGGGGTCGGGCTGCACGGAGGCCAGCGCGGTCGGGGAGATGACGAAGGAGGCGGCCGTGGCCTGCATCACGCGCTCGGTGACATTGCCCTTCCTGCGCTCCTCGACCAGCTCCACCAGGCCGTGCTTCTCCAGCGTGCGCAGATGGTAGTTGACCTTCTGCCTGGCCAGGCCGACCTTGGCCGCCAATGACGTGGCGGAGCCCGGCTCCACCAGCTCGGCCAGCAGTTTCGACCGCATGGGGTCGAGCGACGCCTCGGCCGCCGCCGGGTCCTCGATCACCGCCACTTCGTACATGGTCGAACGATGCCACCGAAAAAAATCATTGTCAAGACAGTCTCGCCGCTCGGTCCTCGAGGTAGCGCCGCTCGGGCAGGCTCGTCGTCAGCCGGGCCGCCTCCCGGTACGCCGCCAGCGCCGCGACCGGCTCGCCCGCCATCTCCAGCAGGTGCGCGCGCACGGCGGCCAGCCGGTGGTGGCCCGCCATGCGGTCGTCGGCCGCCAGGCGGTCGAGCAGGTCGAGCCCGGCGCGGGGCCCGCGCACCATGGCGACGGCCACCGCCTGGTTGAGGCGGACCACGGGGTTGTCGTCGATGCCGGCCAGCACCCCGTAGAGGGCCAGGACCTGCGGCCAGTCCGTCTCCTCCGCCGTCGGCGCCTCGTCGTGCACGGCCGCGATGGCCGCCTGCACCTGGTACGGCCCGATGGCCGTCGTGGACAGCGCCTTGGTGACCAGCTCGACGCCCTCCTCGATGAGCCGGCCGTCCCAGAGGGCGCGGTCCTGCTCGGCCAGCGGGATCAGCCGCCCGTCCGGCCCGGTGCGCGCCGGCCGCCGCGCCTCGGTGAGCAGCATGAGCGCCAGCAGGCCCGCGACCTCCCCGTCCTCCGGCAGCAGGCGGCGTACGGCCCTGGTGAGCCTGATCGCCTCGCTCGTCAGCTCGGCCCGGTGCAACTCGGGCCCCGACGTCGCCGTGTAACCCTCGTTGAAGATCAGGTAGAGCACGTGCAGCACCACCCGCAGCCGCTCGGCGCGCTCGCCCTCCGGCGGCATCCCGAACGGCGCCCCCGTCGTCTTGATGCGCTGCTTGGCGCGGCTGATGCGCTGCGCCATCGTCGCCTCCGGCACCAGGAACGCGCTGGCGATCTGCGCCGTCGTCAGGCCGCCCACGGCCCGCAGCGTGAGGGCGAGCTGCGAGGCCTGCGACAGCGCCGGATGGCAGCACAGGAACAGCAGCGTCAGCGTGTCGTCCTGGTCGCCGGAGCGCTCCTCGCCGGGCGCCGGGGCCACGAACGCGTCCGCCGGCTCACTGACCGCGACGCTCTCCTCCCTGCGCCGGCGCGCGTGCTCGCTGCGCATGTGGTCGATGACCCGCCGCGCGCCGACGGTGATCAGCCACGCCCGCGGGTTGTCGGGCAGCCCCTGCTCGGGCCACTGCACGGCGGCGTCGAGCAGCGCCTCCTGAACGGCGTCCTCGCAGGTGTCGAACTGCTCGTAACGCCGGACGAGCGCGCCCAGCACCTGCGGCGCCAGCTCGCGCAGCAGGTCGTCCACCTGGCCCGGCCGGTCGTTCACGCCGGCACCCCGCCGATGATCGGCCGCACCTTCACCGCGCACGGCCGCGCGTCCGGCCGGCGCGTGGCGCGCTCGCCCGGCTCCTTCATCAGCGCGTCGACCCCGGCCATCGGCTCGTCGGTCACGGCCTTCTGGGAGGCGGCGGTGGCGTAGCTCATCGGCATGTGCTTCACCCGGCCATCCTAGGGAGGACCGTCGAGCCGCAGCAGCGCCGCGACCGCGGGGCCGTCCGGGGTCGGGCGCCGGCGGGCTCCCGGGCCGAGGTGGGTTTCGCGTAGCTCGTCCATGAAGGTCTCCCAGAGCCGCGGTCCGCCGGCGGTGAGCACCTCCGCGCGGGCGGCGTACTCGCGCGTCGCGGGGAGGTGCCGGACGCCCCACGCGCTGAGCTGGGCGAGGACGGGGACCAGCTCGATGGCCGGCTCGGTGAGGCTGTAGGTGACCTTCTGCTTGTGCGAGGGGTCGCCGGACCGGGTGAGCAGGCCGTGCTCGACGAGCGTGGCCAGCCGGTCGGCCAGGATGTTCGACGAGATCCGTTCGGGGCCGCCGAGCAGCTCACGGAAGTGCCTGGCGCCGCCGAAGACGATGTCGCGCAGGACGAGCAGGGTCCAGCGGTCGCCGAAGAGCTCCAGCGACAGGTTGATCGGGCATCCCGACCGTAAGTCCTTACGCATCCCGCCTCCCTCGCGACCGGTTGCGTTCCCGCACCAGTATGTCTAGTTTTGAAACCAGTTGCGAAATGAGATCGGTAGGGGGATGTCTCATGGAGAACCTGCCCGAGGTGGTGTCGCGCGAGGAGTGGCTCGCCGCCCGCAAGGCGCTGCTGGTGAAGGAGAAGGCGCTCACCTGGGCGCGCGACCAGGTCAACGCCGAGCGCCGCCGGTTGCCGATGGTCCGCGTCGACCGGCCGTACGCGTTCGAGGGGCCGGACGGGCGGGCCGGGCTGCTCGACCTGTTCGAGGGGCGGCGGCAGCTCGTGATGCACCACTTCATGTGGACGTACGACGAGGCCGGGCGTCCCCGCGACACCGCCTGCTCCACCTGCTCCGCGATCGCCGACGGCATCGCCCGGCCGGCCCAGCTCCACCTCCGCGACACCACGCTCGTCGGGGTGTCCCGCGTGCCGTACGACAAGATCGCGGCGTTCCGCGAGCGGATGGGGTGGACGTTCCCCTGGTACTCCTCGGCCGGCGACTTCGCCTACGACTTCCACGCCACCGTGGACGACCGGGTCGCGCCGGTGATGCTCGGCTACCGCACCGAGGCCGAGCTGGCCGAGGCGGGGAAGCCCTGGTCGGCGGACCTGCGTGGCGACTGGCCGGGCCTCAGCGCGTTCCTGCGCGACGGCGACGCCGTCTACCACACCTACTCCACCTTCGGCCGGGGCCTCGAACCGTTCCTGGGGGCGAGCCCGTACCTCGACCTGACCGCGCTCGGCCGCCAGGAGGAGTGGGAGGAGCCCGCCGGCCGCGCCGTCCCCCTCGGCCTGCAGGCCGGCGGCCCCTCGCTCCGCCTCCCGGACGAGTACGGCACCCCCTGAGCGGATCCGCGCCCGCCGGGCACCCCGTCTAGGCTCGACCCCATGCAGAACCCGGATCTTGACGACCTCGCCGCGAAGCTGGCCGGGGTGCCCGGGGTGGTGGCGGTGGTCCTGGGCGGCAGCCGGGCCCGGGGCACCCACCGGCCGGACTCCGACATCGACCTCGGCCTCTACTATCGCGGCCCCCTCGCCGTCGAGGAGCTGCGCGCGCTCGCGCGGGAGGCGACGGGCGAGGACACCGACGTGACCGAGCCGGGCGGCTGGGGGCCGTGGGTGGACGGGGGCGGCTGGCTCACCGTGGACGGGTGGCGGGTGGACTGGATCTACCGCGACCTCGACCGCGTACGCCGGGTGTGGCGCGACTGCCAGGAGGGCCGCTACGAGATCGGCTTCCAGGTCGGGCACCCGCTGGGCTTCTACTCCCACGCCTACGCGGGCGAGGTCGCGTGGTGCCGGATCCTCGCCGACCCCACGGGCGAGCTGGCGGTGCTGCACGAGGAGACCGCCCACTACCCGCCGGCCCTGCGCGAGGCCATGATCGGCCGGCTGTGGGAGTGCGACTTCGCCCTCTCCACGGCCCGCTACGGCGCCGCCGGTCACGATCCCGCCTACGCGGCGGGGGCGCTGTTCCGCGCGATCGGCGTGGCCTGCCACGCGCTGCACGCGGCCGACGGCGTGTGGCTGATCAACGAGAAGGGCATGGTCGCCTCCGCCGGACGGCTGCCGTCGGCCCCGGCGGGGTTCGGCGAGCGGGCCCAGGGGCTGCTCGCGGCGGTCGGGCGCACGCCGGAGGAGATCGGCCACACCATCGACGCCGCGGCCGGCCTCGTCGCCGACGTCCGGGAGGCCTGCGCCCGGCCCCGAGGCGCAGGCCTCGCCCCGGATCCGCCGACCGGAAAAGATCAGACATCTGATGACTGATATCTTGGCGGGCACTGCGCGACAGGGAAGGAGAGCACGGTGCCCGGAACGACGATCAAGAGGGTGGTGGCCGGATGACGATCGTCTCGCGTCCCGCCGACACCGGCCCCGTGCTGCGGGCCGAGGGTGTGGAGATCGTCCGTGACGGCCGCCACCTCCTGCGGGAGATCTCGCTGACCGTCCATCCCGGCGAGCACTGGGCGCTGCTCGGCGCGAATGGCGCGGGCAAGAGCACCCTGCTCGGCATGCTGGGCGCCGTCACCCACCCCAGCCGCGGCACCGTCGAGGTGCTCGGGCGCAGGCTCGGCCGGGTCGACATGCGGGAGCTGCGCTCCTACCTGGGGCACGTCAACCCCCGCCACGCCCCCGACGGGCCGCTGCGGGTGCGGGACGTCGTGCTCACCGGGCTGACCAACACCGCCGCGCTCGTGCCCCGCTGGACGCCCGCCCCCGAGGAGGAGGAGCGGGCCGGCCAGTTGATCGCCATGCTCGGGATGGGCGCCAGGGCGGAGGCCAGGTGGCCCACGCTGTCCCAGGGCGAACGCGGCCGGGCGCTGATCGCCCGCGCCCTCATGCCCCGGCCCCGCCTCCTCCTGCTCGACGAGCCGGCCACCGGGCTCGACCTGGCCGCCCGCGAGCAGTTGCTGGCCAGCATCGACGCGCTGCGCGCCCGCCACCCGGCGCTGGCCACCGTCCTGGTCACCCACCACCTGGAAGAACTGCCGGCCACCACCACGCACGCGATGCTCCTGCGCGAAGGGCTCTGCCTGGCCCGGGGTCCGGTCGCGGACGTCCTGACCAGCGACCTGGTCAGCGCGTGCTTCGACCACCCGGTACGCCTCATCCGCAGCGACGACGGCCGCTGGGCCGCCCGCGCGCAACCGGTGCTGTCGCCAGCGGTCTGACCCGCGGCGGCCCGTGCTCGCCCACGGGATGAGCCGGCGGCCCGGGACGGTCGTCGCGGGCGCGCGCCGGAGCCGGACCCGGTGATGCGCGGGTCGGCCCTTCAGCCGGTCGGCCCCTCAGCCCTTTAGCCCGTCGGCCCGTCGGCCCGTCAGCCCGTCAGCCGGGCCGACGGCGCGGCCGGGGCCTTCGGGCGGCCGACCCGGGCCACGTGGAGCAGGGTGTGCGGGTCCTCGACCCCCAGGCGCTCCGCCAGCGCGCGCCGGGTCGGCTCGCAGTCGATGATCTGACTCAGGGGGTGCGTGGTGTACCCGAGGCCCGACAGCGTCAGCCAGTGCCGCAGCAGCGTCCGGCCCAGCTCCACCTCCTCCGACACCGGCCCGACGAGCACCAGCACGTCGCCGTCGTAGTCCAGCAGCCCGCGGGACGCGCCGGCCAGCACGCGGGGCAGGCCCAGCCGCCGCAGCGCCGGGTAGAGGGCCAGCGAGGCCCGCAGCCCGATCGCCTCGGCCCTGGTCAGCGCCAGCGCCCGGTCGCTGAGGCCGTCGAGCAGGTAGCGGCGGTGCCGCCGGGTCAGCCGCAACCAGGCGCGCAGCTCCCGCGTCACCTCACCGTCCCCGAACTGGTGCAGGTCCGCCGCGTGCAGCAGGTCCGCCAGGTCCCGGCAGGCCACCCGCCGCATGCCGGTCAGCCCGGCGGCCAGCTCCTCGGGCAGCCGGCCCGGGTGGTACTCGCCGCGGTTGGCGCCGCGCGCCCGTACGTCCGCCGTCGTGAACGGCGTCCGGTACGGCCGCGCGACCGGATGCAGGAACCCCACCCGGTGCGGCCCCGGGTCGGGCCGGAAGCCCACGGCGAACCCCGCGTCCGCGCACACGATGAGGCAGCACTCCACGAACGCCCCCAGGCTGAGCCGCAGGTCGCGCCCCGTGGGGTCGCTGATGGGCAGCGCCCGGCCCGGGTCCCAGCCGACGGTCACCTCGTCGCCGGTGTACGCGAGCGTCCACGGCTGGGTGTTGTGCGCGCTGGGCGCACGCCAGAAGTCGGGCTCCAGCGCCCGCAGCTCTCTCACGCGACGTCCTTGGCGTAGAAGGTGTAGCCGTGCAGGGGGCGGCCGCCCATCGCGACGTACTGGGCGGCCGAGCCCGGGTTGGTGCGCTCCACGTACGTGCTGCGCAGCGTGTGGTAGCCGCCCCGCCGCAGTCCCTCGTGCAACTCCCGCGACAGCAGCCGCATGTAGCCGTGGCCCTGCTCGTCCGGGACCGTGCCCTTGATGATGAGCACGGCCTCGCGGCGGTAGCGGGAGCGGGTGACCAGCAGGCGGAGCTGGTGCAGCAGGTGCAGGTCGCCGCGGATCCGGGCGACGAAACGCGAGATGTCGGGCAGGCACAACACGAACGCGATCGGCCGCCCCGCCTTCGTCAGGTACAGCAGCAGCGCCTCGTCCAGCAGGTACGCCAGCCCGTCCGTCTGCGCCGCGAGCTGCCCGGCCGAGATCTCCGTGTAGTAGCCGAGCCCGGCGAAGCTGGCGTTGAGCATCTCCCGCAGGATCGGCAACTGCTCCCCGATCCGCCGTCGGTCGCCCCGGTGCACCGTCAGCCCCTCGGCCTCGATCCGCGCGTCGTCGAAGGCGAACACCGGCCCGTCCGGCACCGGGCAGATCCAGGTGTCGGACTCGAAGCGGCGGGTGAAGCCGTGCGACTCGTAGGCGGCCGGGTAGTAGGCGTGGTTCCAGGCGCTGTCGATGAAGCCGCGCTCGGCGAAGCCGGAGGTGATGACGCCGCCGGCCTGGTTGGGCAGCAGCGAGACCGGCCCGAACACCGCCTTCCTGCCGCCGTCCAGCGCGGCCGCGCCGATCCCGTCGAACAGCTCCTCCGCCGCCTCCTCGGCGAACTCCGTCAGCCCGAAGAGCTGCGTGTCCCGGCCCAGCTTGGCGTCGAGGGCGGCGTCGGTGTGCAGGGTCGTCCTGGCGACCACCCGGCCGCGCCGCCGCAGCACGAACAGGGGCACGCCGTCGCGGTGCCAGGCGCGTACCGTGGCGTGCAGCGGCGGGACGAACCGCTCCTCGCCCGCGTAGAGGCGGTCGGTCAGCCCGAGGAAGTCGCGCAGGTCGCGGCGGCTCTCCACGCGCCGCAGGCCGCTCACTTCCGCCTCACCCGCGGGCCCTCGTCGTCCCCCGCCGACCGTTCCGTGGACAGTGGGGTGAACGTCTCGATGTGCGCCATCGGGCCGCCCTCCGCGCGCCAGTCGCCGTTGCTGTAGCCCTCGGGCTCGGCGTTGTAGAGCCGGATGTAGCCGGCGGTGGCGTTCCTGGTGCCGTCGGTCACCCACTGCATGAGCTTGCGATGGTGGCGGGACCTGGCGAAGCGCAGCAGGGCGTCCCTGTCCTCGAAGAAGGCCAGCGTGCCCAGCGTGAACGGGAACTCCCAGTAGATCGTGTGCCAGCGGTAGCCGCGCATCCGCTTCATGTCGCGGACCATCCGGAACCACGTCAGCGTGAGCGTGAGAATCGACAGCGGCCCCCGGTAACGGGTCGCGCCGACGAACATGGCCGTCGCCTGCCCCTGCGGCGGCGCCTTGCTGAAATCCGTGGTCCTCATGCGTCCTTCACCAGGTAGACGTTCTTCATCTTGGTCAGCCCCGCGAACGGCCCCTCGCCCTCGCCGAAGGTCTTGATCCGCAGGTCGGCGGCCGTCGGGTCCTCCTTGAGCGACTCGGCGAAGTCGCGCGAGACCGCGGTCAGGTGGGCCACGACGCCCTTGCGGCAGATGGCCGCCAGCTCCTCGCGGTCCACGTCGCCGCGTACCTCGAGGTTGATCACCGGGCGGTACTCCAGACCCGGCAGCTCCTCGAGCGACAGGCAGAACCTGCTGATCGCGGCGGCGTACGGGTTGCCCTGGTAGAGGCCGTACTCGACGTCCTGCGGGTAGAGGTTGGCCCCCATGTAGGAGATCGTCGAGTCCTTGCGCCCGAACAGGAACAGCAGCGGCAGGCTCATCCGCTCGTCGGTCCACATCCGCTCGTAGTCGTCGTCGCCGAGTGCCCGCCGGACCTCCGCCAGGGTGTGCAGCCGGGCCTCGTCGCCGACGTTGTAGCGCAGCTTCGGCTGCAGGCAGCTCTTGGTGTTGATCGTGCAGAGCAGCTCGCCGTCCGCGTTCACCTCCAGGAACGTCTCCAGCGGGTTGTAGTGGAAGATCATCGGCAGCCGCTGCTCGCCCGGCCCGAGCAGCGCGTCGCGCAGCCGCTGGTCGGTGGCCAGGCGCTTGCGCAGGCGCACGCTGAACCCGGTCTCCGCGCCCATCCCGATCGTCAGGTCGCTGGCGCCGTAGCCGGAGCGCACCTCCTCGAACCGCTCCTCCAGGTAGTCGCGCAGCGCCTCCGTCATGCCCTCGCCGCCGACCATGCCCCGGATGCGGTAGTCGCGCCACGGGAAGCCCGCCTCGTCGAGGCGGTCGCGCAGATGCTTGAGAAACGGCGGGTACGCGGCCACCACGTAGTCGTAGCCCGGCCCGAAGTGCTCCAGCGTGTCGGCGATCTTCTCCAGGTCGGGTCCGGTGTTCTTGACCATCGCGATGCGGGCCATGGCCGTGCCCGTGGTCGTCCCGGTGGCCCACGCGCCCATCGAGTAGGCGTTGATCACGAACAGCCGCTCGCCGGGGAAGACCAGCTCGATGTAGCCGGCGGCGTTGCGGTAGATGCCCTTGAGCTCGCGCGGGCCGCGCACCCAGTTGTACGGCTTGCCGCTCGACCCCGACGACTCGTCCACGATGACACCCGGCCGGTGCAGCCTGCCCTCCTGGCAGCGGCTCTCCTCGTCGTACGCGCCGGCGTAGCCGGACTTGGTGGTCTCGGGGAAGTCGGCCAGCCTCCGGGCGTGCTCGGCGCCGCGCCCGCGCAGGAAATGACGGTACGCGGGCACGTCGACGGCGGCGAACTGGCAGGCCACCCTGGCGTGCCGGGCGGCCACCCAGTCGAGCGCCGGGTGATAGCCGCGGGCGACCATCCGCCAGATGGCGGGATGCAGGCTGCCCAGGCGGTACAGGCCGGTCAGGGACCAGGAGTAGGCCTGAAGGCGGGCCCTTCGCCAGCGCTGACGGGGGGTGAGCGGCCCGAGGACGGGACTGAGGCGGGTCATGACCGGTGAGATTAGTGGGATTGGATGAAAGATCACTTGTGAGCCACTTTCATCCTGGTAATGCGGAACCATCCTTTCCTCATCAAGCCCTACCGTGGACGCGACGGACCGAGGAGGACATCGTGATCGAACTGTCGTGGCCGCAGGTCAGCGCGCGGCGGCTGGCGCGGGCCGGGCTGCTGGAGCGCGGGCCGGGGACGCCCGCGGACATCGTGGCGGCCATGTGCGGGGCGCACGCCCAGGTGATGTCGGCCGCCGAGGCCTCGATCGGGCTGCGGCTCGACGGCGTCACCCGGGTCCAGGTCCGCGAGGCGCTGTGGGGCGAGCGCAGCCTGGTCAAGACGCACGGGCCGCGCGGCACCGTCCACGTGCTGCCCTCCCGCGACCTGCCGATGTGGGTGAGCGCGATGTCGTCGCTGCCGCCCGCGCACCAGGGCTTTCCCGACCCCGTCCGGATGACCGCCGAGCAGACCGACCAGGTGGTGGCCGCCATCCGTGCGGTGCTCTCCGGCGCCGCGCTGACGATCGACGAGCTGAGCGAGGCGGTCGTCGCCGCGACGGGTCCGTGGGCCGGCGACCTGGTCATGCCCGCGTTCCAGACCATGTGGCCGCGCTGGCGCCAGGTCATGGCGGTGGCGGCGCACCGGGGCGCGTTCGTCTTCGGCCCGGTACGCGGCCGCAAGGTCACCTACACCGCGGCCCCGCCCGCCCCGCCGGTGACGGACGGGCTCGCGAGGCTCGTCAGCGGCTACCTGACCGCCTACGGCCCCGCCACCCCGCAGCAGTTCGCGCAGTGGGCCGGGGGCCCGGTGCGGTGGGCGACCGGGGCGTTCGCCCTGGTGGAGCTGGAGGAGGTGCTGCTGGAGGGGCAGCGGGCCTGGGTGCTCGCGGGCGACACGGAGATGCCGCCGGACCCGCCCCGAGGGGTGCGGCTGCTGCCGTACTTCGACGCGTACGTGGTGGCGGGGCGGCCCCGCGAGCTGCTGTACCCGGGAGAGGCGGCGGGGCGGGCGCTGGCGGGCGGGCAGGCGGGCAACTTCCCGGTGGTGCTCGTGGACGGGGAGGTGGCCGGGGTGTGGCACCAGCGCCGCTCCGGGAACTGCATCGACGTGACGGTGGAGCTGCTGCGCGACCTCACCGCCGGTGGGCTGCGGGAGCTGGACGAGCAGGTCGAGCGGCTGGGCGAGGTCCTGGAGGCCAGGCCCCGCCGTACCCTCGGCCCGATCACCGTGGGAGCGCACGCCTGACACCGGCTGACTCCTTATCGCTCCCTATGATGTGGCATAGTGGGGAGTGATATGGAGCGATACACCGTGGAACAGGCCGCCAATCTGCTCGGGCTGCACGTCAAGACCGTGCGCAACTACGTCCGCGACGGGCGGCTGCCCGCCGTGCGGATCGGCAAGCAGTACCGGATCGCCAAGGACGACCTGGCCGCCTTCGCCGGGCTGCCCGCCGAGGAGCCCGTCGTGCCGCGCCGGGCCGAGGTGTCCAGCATCGTGCAGGTCGACGGCCTGTCCCGGCGGGAGATGGACCGGGTCAGCACGATGGTCATGGGAGCGCTGGCGGGTGGGCCGCACGGGCTGCGGGTGGAGTTCGTCTACGACGAGGGGCGGGCCCACCTGAAGATCATCGTGCTGGGCGGGCTGGAGGAGAGCGCCCAGGTGCTGCGGATCGTCGACGCGCTGGTGAGGGAATGATGATCTACGCTTCGCCTTCGGGCGCGCGGGCGATCGAGCGGCGCTATCGCGAGCTGCTCGAGCTCTGGCCGGTGCCGCACGAGCAGGTGCGGGTGCCGACCGCGCACGGGGAGACGTTCGTGGTGGCCTGCGGCGCCGCCGGCGCGCCGCCGCTGGTGCTGCCGCACGGGTCCGGGGCCAACAGCGCCATGTGGCTCGGTGACGTCGCCGTCTGGGCGCGGGGCTTCGGGCCCCGGCGCGGCCGGCTGCCGGTCTTCTCCGACGAGGAGCTGGGCCGGCTGGGCATGCCGGTGCTGGTGATCGCCGGAGAGCGCGACGGCCTGCTCGACTCCCACGGCACCCGGCGCCGGCTCCCGCGCGCCGACGTACGCGTCCTGCCGGGCGTCGGCCACCTGCTCCCTCCGCGAACCCAACCGATCATGGACTTCCTGGAGACCTCTCATGACTGACGACGGCGTTCTCGTGTGCGACCCGGACGGCGAGCCGCTGCGCGCGACCCGCGACGTGCTCGACCTCATCGCCGAGGCGTGGGGGAGCGGGGCCACCTGGGTGGCCGTGCCCGCCGGGCGGCTGCCCGCCGACTTCTTCTCGCTGCGTACGGGCGTGGCCGGCGAGGTCGCGCAGAAGTTCGCGCAGTACCGCCTCGGCCTGGCGATCGTGGGAGACGTCTCCCGTCACACCGCCGCCAGCAACGCCCTGGCCGCCTGGGTGACCGAGGCCAACCGCAGCGACCACCTCTGGTTCGTCAAGGACCTGGCGGAACTGACCGCCCGGCGGTCGGAGCGCGGGCGTTGAACCTCAAGCCGACACGGTGATCAGCCCGTCTTGACGGCCGCCTCGATGCCGTCGAGGAGCACCATCAGGCCCACCGCGAACGTCTCGCCGACCCGGTGCTCGAAGTAGGGCTCGTCCTCGCCGCGGTCGTCGTCCTCCGATTCCACCCACGTCACCATGGGGAACCGGCCGGCGAACCCCGGCGCCACCTCCTCCAGCAGCGACGAGCGGGCCAGCCACCACTCCTCGTCCGACACCCCGGTCGCCGACGGGGCCAGCCGCGAGTCCGCGATGGTCTGCGCGGCCCCCCGTACGAAGTCGAACAGCAGCGCCACCACCCCCCGCAACCGGCGCGGCCTCAGCCCGGTGCCGTGCAGGATCGCGACCATGCCCTCCAGCATGGCGAACTCGTTGGGCCCCAGCACCGGCCGCGCCTGCGACACCTGCAGCACCCACGGATGCCGCAGGAAGAAGGCCAGCATGTGCTCCGCCCACGAGGTCACGGCGGGGCGCCAGCCCGCGCTCGCGTCGTATTCGGCGGGCAGCTCGGCCAGGGCCCGGTCGTACATGAGGTCGACCAGCTCGCCCTTGCTCGGCACGTACGTGTAGAGCGCCATGCCCGTGCGGCCCAGCCGCTCGCCGACCTTGCGCATGGACAGGGCCGCCATGCCCTCTTCGTCGGCCACCGTGATCGCGGCGTCCACGATCACGTCGACGCTCAGCCCCGGTTTGGGCCCCGGCCGCACCTCGCCCGGCTCCCCGCTGCGCCACAGCAGCGCCATCGACCGCCGTGCGTCACCCTGACCGGCGAAGACGACCAATGCGGAACTCCCTGGGCGGGACAACTCTTTACGGCATAAGGATATCAGCGAGTGGTCACTTCGACGTCCGCAGCGCGGCCACGGCCGCCAGCGCCTCCCAGGCCGCCTCGGGGCGCAGCGTCTCGTCCGGGTCGCCGCGGAAGGTGTCGAGGACGACGGTGTCGGCGCCGAGCGCCTCAAGCTCCGCGAGGTCGTCGGCGATCTGCTCGATCGTGCCCTCGCCCGCGCGCCGCCCGGGGCCCGTCAGGGGCTCCTTCGTGACGTGCAGCGTGATGCGCGGGGCCAGCGCGGGCTCCGGTCGTCCCTGCTCGGCGGCGAGGGCCCGCAGGCGCGGGAGCGTCTCGCGCAGCCAGGTGAGGGTGCTCCTGAGCGGGTGCCACGCCTCGCCGAACCGCACTGCCCGGCGAAGGGCCGCCTCGCTGTCGCCGCCCACCCAGATCGGTACGCCGCCGCCGCGGTAGTCGTGCTCGTCGGCCCAGGCGTCCTGGATCGCGGCCAGGTAGTCGTCGGTCACCCGGCCGCGCCGCTCGTGCGCCGCCCCCAGCGCGTCGAACTCCTGCCGCGCCCAGCCGACCCCGACCCCGAGCACCAGCCGGCCGCCGCTGAGATCGTTGAGGTTGGCCGCCATGCGGGCCACCAGCAGGGGATGCCGGTAGGGGACGATGATCACCGTGGTGCCCAGCCGGATCCGGCCGGTGACGCCGGCCAGCCAGGACAGCGTGGTGAACGGCTCGTAGAACGGCGGGGGATATTTCTCGGCGACGTCGGGGGTGATCACCACGTGGTCCGACACCATCAGCAGGTCGAACCCGAGCCCTTCCACCGTCTGGGCCCAGCGCCGCAGGACGCCGGGGTCGGTGCCGGGGCCGAAGTTGGGGACGTTCACGCCTAGTCGCACCCGGCCAGGCTATCCGTTCATGATCCGGAGGGGGAAGCCGGGGGCGCTCCGGTGGAGGGCCTCGGACGCCGCCTGTCCCGGCGCCCCCGTCGAGGGCACCGGGACAGAGGAGAGGCAGGAGGTCAGCCCCCGAAGCCGAAGCCGTTCCCGTGGCCGGTCCAGTTGCCGTTGCCGCTGGTGGGCCAGTTGCGGTGCAGCCAGTGGTTGTCATCGTGATGACGCCCGCCCCAGCCCCAGCCGCTCTTGCAGCCGTCGGCGTCGCGCGTGCCGGCGAAGACGCCGTGGTGCGTCACGTGGTGGTAGGTCGTGTCCTCGTTGAGCCCGGCGGCGCAGTGCCTCGGGTACGTGTGGGTGTTGTTCCAGTCGGTCCAAGGGTCGGCGGCCGCGGGGCCTGCGGTACCGAAGAGCGCGGCCGCGGTGAGCAGCGCACCGCCGGTGGCGATGAGGATACTTCTCATGATCTCCCCCTGTAATCACGAAGTGACATCGGCCATCACTCTATGTAGCGATCTTGTGGTGATGGTGCAGCGCCACGTCGTGTTTCGCCCAACGGCGGGGCGTCGGCCGGCAAACTCGGGGTCACCGGCGCAGCCCGTCCGGTAGGAGAACCGGCCGGTCTCGACGTCGTGAAACGCTCAGGGCGCCGGGAAGAGCGCCTCGGCCCCCACGGGGACGTACCCGGCCGCGAGAAAGGCCCGTACGCTGGCCGCGTTGCCGGGCGCCACCTGCGCCCAGACCGGCTCCGGCACCAGCCGCCTGGCGGCGCCGGCGAGCAGCCGCCCCAGCCCGCGGCCCCGATGCGCCGGCTCGACCTCGACCGCCACCTCCCACCGCCCGGCCACGCCGCGGCCCACGGCCAGCAGGGCGCCGCCGTCCTCGGTGGTCCACACACGGACGGCGTCGCGGTGGCGGCGGGCCCGCGCCACCCGCGGATGGTCACTGCCGGTCACCTCCTCCACCGGGACCGGGGACGGGCCGGGGAGCGGCATGGCGAGGCTCAGCAGGTCGGTGCCGGCCGCCCGCCGCCCCGTACGCTCGGACAGGGCCCGCAGGAACGGCGGGCAGAGCGGCGCCGACAGGTCGCCGGGCGGCAGCCGGTCGCGGATCCAGCCCGGCGGGACGTCGGCGAACACCACGGTGTGGGCCGTGAACGCGATGACGCCCAGGTCGCGCGCCGACGGCTGGGGCACGATCGTCAGGCCGCCGTCCGCCTCGGGAAAGCGGCCGCGTTCCACGCTCTGGAGCAGGTCTGCCAGCGTCTTCATATGATCTACATTGTAAAGGGCCTAGCGTCGCACGGCGACGAGATAGGCGTGAATGGCGTCGCGGTTGCGGGACAGGCAGTCGATGCGCTGGGTGATGCGGTCCGCCTCCGCCTCGAGCAGGCCGGCGAGCTCCGGGGTGAGGCACTGCGGATGCAGGTGGATCTCGTCGGGCCGGTCGAGGAATGGCAGGATCCGCCGGATGATCTCCGTGGTGAGGCCCGAGTCGAGCAGCCCCCTGATCTGCTGGACGCGGTAGACCGCCGACTCCGGATAGTGGCGGTAGCCGTTCTCGGCGCGTTCGGGGTGCAGGAGGTCCTGCTCCTCGTAGTAGCGCAGCATGCGGGTGGGGACGCCGGTGCGCTGGGAAAGCTGCCCGATCCTCATGGGGCTCCTCGCGACGAGTTGCCTTCACATTGATGAGAAGGTTTGAGCATGGTCGCATGACTGACACGGCGATCGCCAGGGCGTCTGGCGTGCGGAGAATGCCCTGGCCGGGGCTGCTGGCGTTGTTCGCGGCGGCGTTCACGGCGGTGATGACGGAGTTGCTGCCCGCCGGGTTGCTGCCGCTGATGGCGGGGGATCTGGGGGTGCCGCAGGGCCGGGTCGGGTTCCTGGTGACGGCGTACGCGGTGGCGTCGTTCCTGTCGGCGATCCCGGTGACGGCGCTGCTGCGGGGCGTCGCGCGGCGGCGGGTGCTGACGGGGGCGCTGGCCGGGTTCGCGCTGCTCAACGGGGTGACGGCGTGGTCGTCGTCGTACGCGGTGACGTTCGGCGCCCGGGTGCTGGCCGGGGTGGTGGGCGGGGTGCTGTGGGCGATGCTGGTGGGGTACGCGGCGCGCCTGGTGCCCGCCGGGCGGCGCGGCCGGGCGATCGCGATCGTGTCGGCCGGCATCACGGTGGCGCTGTGCGCGGGCATCCCGGCGGGGGCGGCGCTGGCCTCGGCGTTCGGGTGGCGGGCGGCCTTCGGCGGGCTGGCCGTCGTGGCGGTGGCGCTGATCGGGTGGGCGCAGTGGACGCTGCCGGACCTTCCGGGTGAGGTGGCGGGGGAGCGGGTGCCGTTGCGGCGGGTGGCGGTCATGCCGGGGGTCCGCGGGACGCTGGGGGTGACGGCGCTGGTGCTGGTGGGGCACCAGGTGATGTACACGTACCTGGCGCCGTTCGTGGAGGGGGCCGGGGCCGGGCGCACGGGGGTGGCGCTGCTGGTGTTCGGGCTGGGGACGGTGGCGGGGATCTGGGTGGTCGGGGCGGTGATCGACCGGCATCTGCGGGTGGCGCTCGTGGTGGTGCTGGGGGTCGTGGCGCTGGCCCTGGCCGTGCTGGGGGTGCTCCAGGGGGCGGGCGCCGGGTCGATCGCGGCGGTGGGAGTGTGGGGGGTGGCGTTCGGGGGCGTGCCGACGCTGCTGCAGACGGCGCTGGTCGACGTCACGGGTCCGGGGAACGCGGACGTGGCCACCTCCCTGCAGACCACCGTGTACAACGCGGGCATCGCGGCGGGGTCGCTGGCCGGCGGGGTGGTGCTGGAGTCCGCCGGGGCGGTGGCGCTGCCGTGGACGGCACTTCCGCTGGTGGCGGCGGGGCTGGCGGTCTTCGCGCGGGCTAGAGGCCGTGACGGGACAGGGGTTCGACGAGCTCGCGTTCCTCGTACGACAGGTGCGAGAGCAGCGCGTCGGTGAGCAGGTCCACGGCGGTGCGCAGGCCGTCGAGGCCGCCGGGCTCGGCGACGAAGGCGACCAGGGCGCGGTCGACCCGGTCGAGGATCTTGTGGATGGCCTGATGCTCCTCCTGGAGGCGGTCGAGCACCGGGGCCAGGGCGGGCTCCCTGCGGCGCAGGCCGGGGAAGAGCATGGCGTCCTCGGCGGAGTGGTGCATGGTGACGAGGCGGCAGTAGGACTCGCAGTAGGCGCCGAGGGTCCAGTTGTTCTGGCGCATGGTCATGGTGCCGATGTGGGAGCGGGCGGCGGCGGCGTCGAGCGTCCCGGCGGCCACCTGGTCGACGAGGTCGCGGAGCTGGGTGAGCTCGGCGCGCAGGTGGTCGTGCACGTCGACGAGGTGCCGGCCGGTGGCCTGCTCCGCCGGGGTGTAGGTCCTGCCGGGGTTGGGGCGTGGCGCGGTGGGACGGGTGCTCTCGTCCCAGACGCCCGGGCTGGTGAGCCGTACGGACTCGTCCGGACCGGTGACCTGCACGGACTCGCCCGGACCGGTGGGCCGTGCGGGCTCGCTCAGGTCTGTGGGCCGCGCGGGCTCGTCGTGGGCGGTCTGCCGGGGTGATCGTCCGGCGGCGACGAGCTCGCGTACCGCCGGGGCGGTCTCGGCGGCGAAGCGCTGGATGGCGGCGGGGTCGTTGGCCATGAGGATGAACACGCTGACGCCGTGCGTGAGGGCGAGCTCGGCGAGTCGCGCGGGTTCGAGCTCCTCGCCCAGGTTGAGCAGGCGGCGGATGTCGCCGGGCGCGCGGCCCGCCTCGGCGGCGGCCTCGTCGATGACGGCGTTGCCCGCGCCGATCTCGCCGGGGTCGCGGAAGCGGGGGAGTGAGGGCAGCCAGCCGTCGGCGAGCCGGCCGGTGAGGCGGAGCATGCGCGGCTTGTACGCCCCCAGCCAGATGCCGATGTCGTGCGCCGGTCGCGGCCCGCGCGGGGCGCCGTCCACCTGGTAGTGCTCGCCGTGGTGCCGGACGCCGCCGGGGGCGCCGGTGTCCCAGAAGGCGCGGATGATCCGGATGCCCTCTTCGAGCGCGTCCACGGCCTGCCCCGGTGTCAGGCGTGGCGCGCCCATGGAGGCGATGGCGTCCCCGTAGCCGCCGGTGCCCAGGCCCAGTTCGAAGCGGCCGTGGCTGAGGAGGTCGAGGCTGGCGGCGGCCTGGGCGAGCATCGCGGGCGGGCGCAGCGGCAGCGGGTGCACGTTGCCGGCCAGCCGGATGCGGTCGGTGGCGGCGGCGACGTAGCCGAGCAGGTCCAGGTGTCGAGCAGGGCCGGCTGGTACGGGTGGTCCTGGAACGTGACGAGGTCGAGCCCGGCCCGCTCGGCGAGCCGGGCGAGGGCTACGACGTCGTCCGCCTGCTGGGCGGAGGGCGCCAGGTTGGCGCTGAAGAGCAGGTCGTGGCCGTAGTCGGGCATGCGGAGGGCTCCTGTGAGGCCAATTTAGTTGGTTCTACGAATAGTTGGTGATACGAAGGAAAGTAGTTCGTATTGCCAACCATTGTCAACTAGACTCGGAGGCGTGATCACGATCCAGTTCACCGACGCGCTCGTACGCCTGGCGCACCTGGTGCAGCAGGTGTTCGGGGAGGTCAGCCGGGAGCACGACCTGACGCCCCAGCAGGCGCAGCTCCTGTGCCTGCTCGTGGACGGGCCGGTCGGGATGAGCGAGCTGACCCGGACCCTGAACCTGGAGAAGTCCAGCCTGACCGGGCTGGTCGACCGCGCGGAGAAACGCGGGCTCGTGGTCCGCACGCGTGACTCCCACGACCGCCGCGCCTGCCGCATCGAGCTGACCTGCGACGGCGCGCGCCTCGGCGTGCTGGCCCACGAGGAGGTGGCGCGGCGGATGGACGCGCTGGCGGGCGAGCTGCCCCCGGAGCAGCGCGACCTGCTGGCCTCGGCCATCGGCGGCATCCTGGCCCGGCACGCCGCGCGAGGGGCGGCCACCCTTTCGGGGCAGGGGTGACGTTACGCTGCCGCCGTGCCCCAAGAGACCCTGACCGTGGCGGTCGCCCAGACCGCCGCCCACCCCGGCGACGTGCGCGCCAACGCCGACGCGGCGGCGCTGTCCGTCCGGGGCGCCGCCGAAGCGGGGGCGAGGCTGCTGCTCTTCCCTGAGCTCTCCCTCATCGGCTACGACCTCGACCTCCTCGGCGACCCGGCGGTCTGGGTGACGGAGGACGACGCGCGGCTCGACCAGACCTCATCGGAGAGCGCCTCGCGACCGCGGCCCGGGCCGGCGACCTGCCACAGGGTGTGCGCCTCGGCCATGGCGCGCACGTCGGCCGGATCCACGTCGGCGGCGGTGCCGGCGCGGTAGCGGGCCAGGCGATCGGCGGGCACCGACGTGTGCACGCGCTCGGCGGCCTGCGCCGGCATCTCCCGCGGCCACTCGTGCCCGCCCAGGCCGGAGCCGACCAGGGCGAGCCCGGCCACCCGGGAGGGGGCGGCGAGCGCGGCCTCGGTGGCGTACGCGCCGCCCATCGAGCAGCCCACCAGGACCGCCCGCCCGACCTCCAGCGCGTCCATCACGGCGAGCAGGTCTTCGTGATGGCACACCTCGCCCGCCACGTCTCCCGACAGGCCGTGGCCGCGCCAGTCGTAGCGGATCACCCGATGACGCCCGGACAGCGCCCTGAACTGGTGCTCCCACATGCGCAGGTCGGCGACGCCCGCGTGGACGAGCACCACGGTCCCCGCCGGCGCCGCGGGGCCGGCCTCCTCGTAGGCGATCTTGACGTCGTCGATCATCGGCATGCCCGGCACGCTAACGCCGGGCGCGGCCGGTGGGAGCGGGTGTTCGCCGACGGCACAGCTCCCCAGAGGGAGGCGCCTCCCCTGTGCGGGGGAGCCGTGCACACGGGTCCGGGCGGCAGGGTCGACGGTGTGAAGAGTGCGGATGCGGGAATCGCGTGGACCGGGCTGTACGTGGCGTCGAAGGTCGTCTTCGCCCTGGAGGGGCGGCTCGGGGTGAGCGGCGGGCCGGAGGTGCCGCCGGACGCCTATCTGGCGTACGGGCCGGGGGAGGTGGCGTCGGCGCAGTGGGCCAACGCCGGGTCCGGGGTGCTGGTCATGGTGATCCTGCTGGTCGGGCGGTTCCGGGTCCGGGGGCGGTGGCCGTACCGGGGGGTGCTGGCGGCGCACTGGCTCGGCACGGCCGTGGCCGCGGCCGGGGCTGTGGGGATGCTCGGCGGGGCGGTGCTCACCGGCCGCGGCGGCGCGGCCTTCGGGGCGTACTGCGCCGTCTGGGCCGCGCTGCTGTTCCTCGCGACCCGCGACCTGCGGCGCCGCCACCGGCCGGCCCCGCGACCGGTCCCGTGACCGGCCCCGCGACCGGCCTGATCCGGCGGCGCCGCCCATGTCAGCCGGTGGCGTAGTCGGGGGTCATGACGGCGGCCAGCGTGAGGTGGGTGGCGGCCTCCTCGTGCCGGCCCTGGCGCTGCAGGGTGCGGCCGAGCAGGTGGCGGGCGTAGGAGTCGTCCGGGGCCTCGGCCACCAGCGACGCGAGCGTCGTACGCGCCCGGTTGAGCTGGGCCGAGGCGAAGTACGCCCGCGCCGCCAGCATGCGGACACCCCGGTCGGCCCCGTGCTCCTCCGTCAGAGGCCGCAGCAGGGTGAGGGCCCCGAGCGGGTCGCGCTGGTCGAGCAGCGACTCGGCATGACGCAGGCGTGTCACCTCGGCGGGCAGCCGGCGCGGCGTGTGCCGGCTCGCGTCCTCGAGGAACTCCCTGATCGTCGCGGGCGACTGGGCGCCCTCCAGGGCGAGGTCACCGACCACGATCGTGGGCGAGGTGCGCACGCCCTTGGCCTTCCCGGTGAGCAGCAACTCCCGCACCAGCTCCGCCCCCGGAAGCGTCTGCCGGACGGCGTCGGCCCGGAAGGTCTCCTGCTCGGGGGCGGGGGTGTAGCCCGCCTCCTGGGCCAGGCCCGTCTCCGTGGCGATCTCGGTCAGGACGGTGAGGTCGCTGATGTCCCGGACCTCGACGAAGTGGGCCCGCAGGATCCTGTCCACCACCTGGTCCTGCAGCCCGGAGCCGCCCTTCTCGTACGCCAGCGCGATCAGCCGGTGCGCCTCCAGCGTCCCGGCCCGCCAGCCGGAGCCCCACTGCGGCCCCAGCCCCTCTTCGGCGGCCACCGCCGCCACCCGGGCGCGGTTCTCCTCCGGGGACAGGCCGGGCGAGCAGGAGCGCAACGCCTCGTCCACCATCGGGTCCCGCAGCAGGCTCTCCATCGGCACGGCCGTCACGGGCGCCGACGGGTCGATCTGGTACGGCCGCCAGACCACCTCGACCGGCTCGCCCTCCCAGGAGGCGAGCGCCTTCTCCAGCCGCCGCTTGCCGATGTGGGCCCAACCGCAGACCACGTCCGCCCAGATCTCGATACGCATGACACCAAGGTATGCGACAAGTGTTGATTAGTCAACATATGTCGCATAAGCGGCGATTGTCGTATAGTGATCGAGTGAACTCGGACGACCCCCGCGCCCAACGCACCCGTGCCCGGCTCAAGGCGGCGGTGCTCGAGCTGGCCGCCCAGCAGGAGCTCGCCACCATCACCATGTCCGCGCTGGCCAAACGCGCCGAGGTGAACCGCGCGACGGTCTACCTGCACTACCCCGACGTCGACGCGCTGGTCACCGACGCCATGGAGGACGCCGTCGCCGCCGTCGCCCGCGCGGCCGCCCTGTGCCCCCTCGACGCCCCCCGGGGCCGGGCCCCCGAGCCGCTCGCGGAGCTGTTCGAGCACGTGGCCGTCAACGCCACCATGTACGCGCGCATGCTCGGCCCCCACGGCAGCGCCCGCTTCGCCGCCCGCATGCGCGAACGCCTCACCGGCGAACTGGCCCGCCGCTTCACCGCCGGCTCACGCCCGGGAGGATGGGACGACGTGCCCGCCGACGTGCACGCCGCCTACCTGGCGGGCGCCCTCGTCGGCGTGATCGCGCACTGCGCGGCGGGGGAGCGCCCGGCGGGCGGCGCCCAGGAGGCGGCGCTGGCCTTCTGGCGCCTGTTCCGCACCGGCTGCCAGGCCGGGAGCGCGTGAACCACCTGCCGGCCACCCGCAAGGGCATGTCGGGTAGAGGGTGAAAGCGGTGGTCGTACCGCTCGTGCCGCCGCATGGTTGATAATGTCCCAGGTTGACTTCACGCAATCGATGGGGGTTCGCATGCGCCTCGCCAAGGTCTACGCCGCCGCTTCGTGGCGAGGACGCTCGACGTCCTGACCGGCTCGCCGTCGGGCTCGTGCCGGCGGGCGATGCTCCTCGTCTGAAGCGGTCGCTCGCGTGACAAAGACCGTTTCCTTCCTTCCGAGGAGCCCTTTTGCGTGCCTTCATCTCCGCGCGCCTCGGCGCGGACTTCAGTGAGCCCTGGACGACCTTCCCCGTCCTCTGCCTGCCCTCCTTAGGCGAGGGCGAGCCCCTGGCCCGGGCGCGGACCGCATGAGCCGCCGCGACGCCCTCCCGCCCGGCGGGCAGGCGCCCCCGGCACCGATCCATCCATCTTCCTCCCAGGTGACACCATCCATGCTCCCCGATGACCTCAGAAGCGCCCTCGACCAGGCCCTGGCCCGCTTCTCCCCGCAAGAGCTGGCCGACTCCGTGGCCCAGCTCACCGAGCGCTACCGGACCGGCGTCTCCCAAGGCGGCAACCATCTGCGCTCGCGGGCCGACATAGCCGCCTACGCCGCGTACCGGATGCCCGCCACCTACGCGGCCGGCACCACCGCCATGCGGCACGCCGCGGCCCTGACCCCCGGTTTCGAGCCCCGTTCCCACCTCGACGCCGGCGGCGGCACCGGGGCGGCGATCTGGGCGGCGAGCCGGATCTGGCCGTCCATCGAGAAGGTCACCGTCATCGAGCACGACCAGCACATCATCGACCTGGGCAGACGCCTGGCCAGGGGCTCGGCGGCGCTGCGCGGCGCGACCTGGCGCCAGGCCTCCGTCGGCGCCGCCCTCGACCGTCCCCCCGCCGACCTGGTCACCATGTCGTACGCCCTGGGCGAGCTCCCCGAGCCCGAACGCCCGCAGGTCGTCCGCTGGCTGGCCGGGGACGCCGCCATGGTCGTCATCATCGAGCCCGGCACCCCGGCCGGCTACGCCACCATCACCCAGGCCAGGGAGGTCCTGACCCGCACGATGTCCATCGTCGCCCCCTGCCCCCACGACGGCGCGTGCCCGATCCGGCAGGGCCGCGACTGGTGTCACTTCTCCGTACGCCTGCCGAGGACCGCCCTGCACCGCCGCATCAAGGCCGGCACGCTGAGCTTCGAGGACGAGAAGTTCGCCTACGTCGCCGCCACCGCCACCCCCTGGCCGCGCCCCGCCGCCCGCGTCCTGCGCCATCCGCACAAGCGCAAGGGCGTGGTCTCCATGCGCCTGTGCACCGAGACCGACGGGCTCCGCGACGAGATCGTCTCCAAGCGGCAGGGCGACCTCTACCGCCTGGCCAGGGACGTCGAGTGGGGCGACGGCTGGCCGACTATAACCAACGCGTATTGACATAGAATGGGAGGGGTGGTTGGGTCCGAGGGGACGCCACTCCTCCCCGAAAGGCCGGCCGTGAGCATCGAGTTCCTGCTGACCTCGCTCGTCATCGTCATCACCCCGGGCACCGGCGTGCTCTACACGCTGGCGGCCGGGCTGTCGCGCGGGGGCAGGGCGGGGGTGGTGGCCGCGTCCGGCTGCACGCTGGGCATCGTGCCGCACATGGCCGCCGCCGTGACCGGCCTGGCCGCGCTCCTGCACGCCAGCGCCGTCGCCTTCCAGGTCATCAAGTACGCGGGCGTGGCGTACCTGCTCTACATGGCCTGGAGCACGCTGCGCGAGCGCGGCGGCCTCAGCGTCGAGCGGGACGCCGCCCCGCGCCCGGCGGCCCGCGTGATCGCCGACGGCGTGCTGATCAACATCCTCAACCCCAAACTGTCGATCTTCTTCTTCGCGTTCCTGCCCCAGTTCGTCAGCGCCGGCGAACCGGCCGCGCTGGCCCGCATGCTCGAGCTCAGCGCGGTGTTCATGCTGCTGACGTTCGTGGTCTTCGCCGGCTACGGCCTGTTCGCCGCCGCCGTCAGGAACCACGTGATCTCCCGCCCCAAGGTGCTGACCTGGATGCGGCGCGGGTTCGGGGCGGCGTTCGTCGCCATGGGCGCCAAGCTGGCCTTGACGGAGCGGTGAGACGCCGAAAAACGGGAAACAAGGCCGTCCGGCACACCGGTCGCGCCATCCTTGGAGGGTGCGGACAACCGATCTTCTCCATTCCCTGTACGCCCGGCGCCTGCGCCGCCACGTCGTGGCGGGCCCGCTGCCCCGCCACGTCGGCCTGATCATGGACGGCAACCGCCGCTGGGCCCGCCAGCGGGGCCTGCCCAACCCGAGCATCGGCCACAAGTACGGTGCCGAGCACATCGAGGACATGCTGTCGTGGTGCGAGGGCCTGGGCATCCGGCACGTGACCGTGTTCCTGTGCTCGACGGAGAACCTGCGGCGGCGCGGCGACGAGGAGGTCGCCTACCTGCTGGGGGTGATCGAGCGGATGGTCGCCGACCGCTTCGACCGGCCGGACGCCCGCTGGCAGGTCCACGTCGCCGGCCTGCTCGACCTCCTGCCCGACACCACGGCCCGCGCGCTCAAGAGCGCCGTCGAGGCGACCCGCACCTGCGCCACCGGCTTCCACCTGACGCTCGCCATCGGGTACGGCGGCCGCCAGGAGGTCATCGACGCCCTGCGCGAGCTGCTGTACGAGCGGGCCGAATCCGGGCAGTCCATGCTGGAGCTGGCCTCGACCCTGACGGAGGAGGACATCGCCCCCCACCTGTACACCGCCGGCCAGCCGGACCCCGACCTGGTGATCCGCACCAGCGGCGAGCAGCGCCTGTCGAACTTCCTGCTCTGGCAGTCGGCCTACTCCGAGCTGTACTTCTGCGAGGCCTACTGGCCCGCCTTCCGCGAGATCGACTTCCTGCGCGCGCTGCGCAGCTTCGCGGCCCGGCAACGGCGCTTCGGAGGTTAGCGCGGGTCATATCCGGTTGCTCACCGGCCTGGTCGAGTGCTGAGCTGGGCGGATGAATCCTGATGAGGTGCTGGCCACGTTCGACCGGCAGTTGCGGCGCGAGGCCCGCCCCGACGGCCCGGAGGTCAGGGTCGAGCGGGCCGGTGACGTCGTCCGGCAGGTGGGCCCGGCGCACGGGTGGAACGGCGTCCTCTGGTCCGGCCTCGACGACGGCCTCGACGACGACGGCGCCGACGCCGCCGACGGCGGCGCGGACGCGGCGATCGCCGACCAGGTGCGCCACTTCGGGGCACTGGGCCTGGCGTTCGAGTGGAAGCTGTACGGTCACGACCGCCCCGCCGACCTCGGCCACCGTCTCCTGGCCGCCGGCTTCACCGCCGAACCGGCCGAGACGCTCATGGTCGCCGAGGCGGCCGCGATCACGGGCGGGTGCCCCGAGGGCGTCCGGCTGGTGCCGGTGACCGACCGGGAGGGGGTCGAGCTGGTGACGCGGGTTCACGAAAGCGCCTTCGGCGACCCCGGTGACCGGCTCAGGCACCACCTGCTGGGCCGGCTGGCCGCCGGGACCCTCAACGCCGTCGTCGCCATGGCCGGAGACGTGCCGGTGAGCTCGGCCCGCTTGGACGTGCATCCCGGCACGCGGTTCGCGAGCCTGTGGGGCGGCGGGACCGTGCGGGAATGGCGGGGCAGGGGAATCTACCGGGCGCTGGTGGCGTACCGGGCCCGGCAGGCCGTCGCGCTCGGCTACGACTACCTCCAGGTGGACGCCTCCAGCGAGAGCCGGCCGATCCTGGCACGGCTCGGGTTCGCGGCGCTGACCACGACGACGCCGTACGTCCATCCATGAGTACCCTTGACCGACCCCCTTTTCGCCGCCCCTGAGGAGAACAGCGCGTTGCCCGCCACGAACCCACGCGAGCTCGGCCTGCTGGCCGACTGTGAGAGCTGCTTCGGGCTGTGCTGCGTGGCACTGCCCTTCGCGGCCTCGGCCGACTTCGCGATGGACAAGGACGCCGGGCAGCCCTGCGTCAACCTGCGCGCGGACTTCCGCTGCTCCATCCACCCGCACCTGCGCGAGCGCGGCCTGCCCGGTTGCACGGTGTTCGACTGCTTCGGCGCCGGCCAGAAGGTCTCACAGGGCACGTTCGAGGGCCGGAGCTGGCGGGAGGAGCCGGGCACGGCCCGGCAGATGTACGCGGTGTTCCCGGTCATGCGGCAGCTCCACGAACTGCTGTGGTATCTGGCGGAGTCGCTGGCCCTGCCGGCCGCCGCGCCGGTCCACGCCGAGCTGGGCGCGGCCCTGGAGGAGACCGAGCGCCTCACCCGGGAGCCGGCCGACGTCCTGGAGAAGGTCGATGTGGCCGGGCATCGGGCCGTGGTCAACGCGCTGCTGCTGCGTACGAGCGAGCTGGCGCGGGCCGGGCTCAAGGGCAAGGAGCACAGGGGAGCCGACCTGATGGGCGCCCGGCTCAAGGGTGCCGGCCTGCGCGCGGCCAACCTGCGGGGCGCCTACCTCATCGGCGCGGACCTGCGCGGGGCGGACCTGCGGCAGGCCGACCTGATCGGGGCCGATCTCAGGGGCGCCGACCTGTCGGGGGCCGACCTCACCGGCGCCCTCTTCCTCACCCAGGCCCAGGTCAACGCCGCCCGGGGCGACACGGCCACCCGCCTGCCCGCCGCGCTCACCCGGCCACCGCACTGGAGCGCCGCCCAGAACAAGCCGGAAAAACCCACACAGGGCAGGCGCAGCGCACGCCCCCGCCGCCGCTGACCCCTGACGGCCCCGCGCCCCGACGGCCCCGCCCCGACGGCCCCGCCCCGACGGCCCCGCCTTGACGGCCCTGCCTTGACGGCCCTGCCTTGACGGTCCTGCGGGTCGGGCTCTTACTTGGGGAGGGCGACGAGGAGGGCGGCATGGTCGATCTGGCATCCTTCGATCCCTTTGACGCGGCGTTCCTGCAAGATCCCCACCCTTGGTACGCCGCGATGCGCGACCGGGCCCCCGTGTGCCGGGCCGGGAACCTGTGGTTCGTGACGTCCAGGGCACTGGTGGCCGAGGCGCTCGGGCGGCCGGAGGTGTTCTCGTCGCGGTTCGGCAGCGCGCAGACCAAGGCGAGCGGTCCCGTCGTCGAGGAGCTGCGCCGCATCGAGGAGCAGGGCTGGCCGCAGGTCTCGACCATGCTCACCGAGGACCCGCCGGTGCACGACCGCTACCGGCGGCTGGTGTCGCGGGCCTTCACCTACCGCAGGGTGCAGGGCTGGGCGCCGGACGTCCGGGAGATCTGCCGCTCCCTGGTGACGGCCCTGACGGCCAAGGCGGAGATCGAGTACGTCGCCGACTTCGCGGTGGTGCTGCCGTTACGCGTGATCGCCCGCGTGCTCGGCGTACCGGAGGACCTGCTGGACGACTTCAAGCGCTGGTCGGACGACTGGACGGTGACCATCGGCGCCGAGGTCGGCGACGAGCGCCGGCTGGAGGCCGCACGCGGCGTGCTGGAGTTCCAGCGCTATTTCGCCGCCGAGCTGGACGCCCGCCGCGCCGAGCCGCGCGACGACCTGCTGACCGGGCTGACGCGGGCGCATCTTGCGGGCGAGGAGGACGACCCGCTCACGACGGCGGAGTGCCTGAGCATCCTGAGCCAGCTTCTCGTCGCCGGGAACGAGACCACCACCAAACTGCTCACCGGCCTGGCCCACCTGCTGGCCGCCGACCCGGCCCGATGGCGGGACCTGCGCCAGGACCCGGGCCGCGCCACCGCGCTCACCGAGGAGGGGCTGCGCCTCCTCAGCCCGGTCCAGGGCATGTACCGGCTGGTCATGAGCGATACCCGGCTGGGGGAGACGGACCTGCCGGCCGGGGCGACGGTGGTGCTCGCCTACGCCTCCGCCAACCGGGACGAGGCGGTGTACGAGGACGCCGCCCGGTTCTCGTGCGAGCGGCGCAACGTCCGTGACCACCTGGCCTTCGGGTGGGGCGTCCACTACTGCCTGGGCGCGCCCCTGGCCCGGCTGGAGACGACGACGGCGCTGCGGGAGATGGCGCGCGGCTGGGCGTCGATGGCCCTGACCGAGGCCAACGACCTCGCCTACGAGCCCAGCTTCCTGCTGCGCGGGCTGCGGCGGCTCCACCTCGCGGTCACGCCCTAGTCGCGCAGGGTGTCGCCGAGCGATTCCAGCAGGTCGCGCAGGGTGCCTGCCAGGGCCTCCCGCTGTCGCGCGGGCAGCGCGGCCAGCACCCGGTTCTCGGTGGCCAGGTGGTCGGGCAGCACCCGTTCGATCAGGGCGAACCCCTCGCCGGTGAGCGTCACGTGGACGCCGCGCCCGTCCGACTCGCTCGGGGTGCGGGTCACCAGGCCGCGTGACTCCAGCCGGTCGAGCCGCTGGGTGATCGCCCCCGAGGTGACCATGGACGCGCGCATCAGCTCGGCGGGCGTCAGCCGGTGCGGGGGATCGCTGCGGCGCAGCGTGGCCAGGACGTCGAACGAGGCCGAGTCGAGCCCGTGCGCGGCGAACGTACGGCGCAGCTCCGCGCTCACCAGGTTGTGCAGCCTGGACAGCCGCCCGAGCACCGCCATGGGTGAGACGTCCAGGTCGGGGCGCTGGGCGTGCCACTGCTCGAGTACGAGATCGACATGATCGGCCACCGCCCCAGCCTACCGATGTCTTAGCGGTGAGGGACATCACTGGCCAAGTTGCTTAGTGCTGAGATACTTTGTCTTAGTGCTAAGCAATCGAACGGGCCTCGTGCTCGTGACCGCGCTGACCCCAGCCATCTGGGGCACCACCTACCTCGTCACCACCGAACTCCTGCCGCCTGATCGGCCCCTGCTGGCCGCCGTGATCCGGGCCCTGCCCGCCGGGCTCCTGCTCGTGGCCATCACCCGCCGCCTGCCGACGGGCGTCTGGTGGTGGCGGGCGCTGGTGCTCGGCGCGCTCAACATCGGGGTGTTCTTCGCGTTGCTGTTCGTGGGGGCGTACCGGCTGCCGGGCGGAGTGGCGGCGACCGTCGGCGCCGTCCAGCCGCTGCTGGTCGCGCTGCTGTCGGCCGGGGTGCTCGGTGAGCGGCTGACCCCGCGTACCCTGCTGGCCGCCGTGGCGGGGGTGGCCGGGGTCGGCCTGCTCGTGCTGCGCGCCGACGCGCGCCTGGACACGATCGGCGTGGCCGCCGCGCTCGGCGGCGCCGCCGTCATGGCGGCCGGCGTCGTGCTGAGCAAGCGCTGGCAGTCGCCCGCGCCACTGCTGGCCACCACCGGCTGGCAGCTCGTCGCCGGCGGTCTGCTGCTGCTCCCCGTGGCCCTCGTCGTCGAAGGCGCGCCCCCGTCCGGCCTGACCACCGCCAACCTCGCCGGGTACGCCTACCTCTCCCTCATCGGCGCCGCCCTCGCCTACGCCCTGTGGTTCAGGGGGCTGCGGGCGCTGTCGGCCACCAAGGTCACCTTCCTCGGCCTGCTCAGCCCCGTCGTCGCCACCGCGCTCGGCTGGGTCGTGCTCGGCCAGGACCTCACCGCCGCCCAGGGGCTCGGCGCGCTCATCGTGCTGGCCGCCCTCGTCACCGCCCAGCTCCAGCCCACCCGCACCCGTCGCATGCCCGCGCCGCCGCGCGTGCTCGCCGGAAAGGAGTCCTGATCGTCATGCGCATCACCGTGTTCGGAGCCACCGGAGCGGTCGGCGGCCGGGTCGTGGCCGAGGCCGTGTCACGCGGCCACGAGGTCACCGCCGTCGTACGCGACCCGGCCCGCCTCCCGCTCCCCGCAGTCGGGCGCGGCTCCGCCCGTCTCCCGCTTCCGCACGCTGTGGTCGGCGATGCCTCCGACGTCGCGGACGTGGTCCGGCTGAGCCGGGGCCAGGACCTGGTGGTCAGCGCCACCCGCCCCGCGCCCGGCCGCGAGGCCGACCTGGTCACCACCGCCAAGGCACTGCTGGCCGGGGTGGCCGAGACCGGCGTGCGGCTGCTGCTGGTCGGCGGCGCGGCCGGGCTGACGGTCCCGGGCGGCGGCGGGCGTACCGTGGTCGAGAGCCCCGGCTTCCCGCCGTCGTGGCGGCCCATCGCGCTGGCCTGCAACGCCCAGTTCGAGGTCTGCCGGGCCGAGGAGCGCGCCGACTGGACCTACCTGAGCCCGCCCGCGCTGATCGAGCCGGGGGAGCGTACCGGCCGCTACCGGCTCGGCCGGGACGAGCTGGTGGTGGACGCCGCGGGCCGGTCGGCGATCTCCATGGAGGACTTCGCGGTAGCCCTGCTCGACGAGGCCGAGACGCCCGCCCACCGGAGGATGAGATTCACGGTCGCGTACCAATAGGGTCGGATACCTGCGATCACGGAGGAGAGCGGCATGACCATCGCCCCCTACACCGTCACCGACCCCGTCGCCGAGCACGGCGAAGGACCCGTGTGGTCCAGCCGGTGGGGCGGGCTGCGCTGGGTGGACATGCTGGCCGGCGACGTGCTGGCGCTCGACGCCGAAGGCGCCGTGCGCCGCCGCCACGTCGGCGTGGTGGCCGCCGTCGTCCGGCCGCGCGCCTCCGGCGGCTACCTCGTCGCGGCCGAGCGTGAGCTGCTGCTGTCCGACTCCGACGATCTGGACGCCCCGCTGCGCTCCCTGGGCGAGGCATGGAGCGACCCCTCGATCCGCATGAACGAGGGCGGCTGCGACCCCGACGGCCGCTTCTACATCGGCAGCATGGCCTACGACGCGGCACCGGGGCGCGGCTCGTTCTACGTGGCCGGGCCCGGCGGCGGGCTGCGCGTGGTGCTGCCCGAGGTGACGATCTCCAACGGCTTCGACTTCAGCCCGGACGGCCGGCTGGCCTACTACGCCGACACGGTGACCGGCCGCGTGGACGTGCTCGACTACGACCCCGGCGCCGGGCTCACCGGGCGGCGGCCCTTCGCCGTCGTCGACCCCGGGCGCGGCGCGCCCGACGGGCTGACGGTCGACGCCGAGGGCGGTGTGTGGGTGGCGCTGTGGCAGGGCGGCGCCGTGCACCGGTATGACGCGGACGGCCGGCTCGACGCCGTCATCACCCTGCCCGTACGCAAGGTCACGGCCGTCACGTTCGGCGGCGAGGACCTCGACCGGCTGTTCATCACCACCTCCGCCCTTGACGTCGACCGGGCCGAGCAGCCCGAGGCGGGCGCGCTCTTCGCCGCCGACCCCGGCGTGCGCGGCCGCCCCGTGCGGCCCACCACCCTGTGACCTGACCGAGGCGCCCGGCCGGCTTTCCGGCGCTCAAGCCGGGAGTGGCTGCCGGTGGCGCCGTCGATGGACTCGCGCAGGCTGTCGAGGTGCCGGGCCCCCTCCAGGTCGAGCGCGCTGATCGCCCGGTCGACGGCGGCCTTGGCCCGGCTGTGGCGGCCGAGGATGCGGGCGGTGCTCTCCCCGGGCGGCGGCTCCATGTCCTGCTCGAACCTGAGCGGCCCGGCCTTCTGCCCGAACGTCACGTGGCACCAGCCGTTCTCGACCACCGCCGGCTGCTTGACCCAGCGTCTGGTCATGCGGCGACCGTGGCGGCCCGGCCCGACAAACGATTTGCGCTTCCTAGGCTCCCTAAGCTAAAACCTACGGGTATTAGGTTATCTGCGTGTGGAGGTGCCCATGGCCCGTGCCGGACTGACGGCGGACCGTGTGACGGAGGCGGCCGCCGACCTGGCCGACGAGGTCGGGTTCGACAACATCACCCTGTCCGCGCTCGCCCGCGGCTTCGGGGTGGCCGACGCGAGCCTCTACTCGCACGTCAGGAACGTGCGGGACCTGCGGGTGCGGGTGGCGGTCCGCGCCGCCCGCGAGCTGGCCGACCGGCTCGCCGCCGCCACGACGGGCCGGGCGGGCAAGGAGTCGCTGGCCGGGTTCGCGAACGCGTGGCGCGACTTCGCCAAGAGCCGTCCGGGCCGCTACCAGGCGACGCAGATGCCCGTCGAGCCGGACGTGATCGCCGGGTCGGGCGGGCACCAGCGGATCATGGCCACCACCTACGCGCACCTGAACGGCTACGGGCTGCCCGAGCCCGCCCTGACCGACGCCATCCGCCTGCTGCGCAGCACCTATCAGGGGTTCTTCGCCCTGGAGGCGAGCGGCGGATTCGGGCACCCGCGCGATGTGGAGGCGTCCTGGGCCGCGATCCTCGACGCGCTCGACAGCGCGCTGACGCACTGGCGGGTCTCCGCCGAGAGGAAGGAACCATGAACCCGATCACCGAGCGCGACATCCGCGCCTGCTTCGTCAACTGCTCCAAGGGTGAGGCCGGCCGGCTCAACCTGCCGCGCGGCCTGCGCGAGACGCCGTGGCCCGATCTCGACTTCCTGGGCTGGCGCGATCCGGGAGCGCCCGAGCGGGCCTACCTGGTGGCCGAGCGTGACGGCGGGCTCGTGGGGGTGGCGCTGCGGGCGGCTCCCGACGTCCGCAGGAGCTTCACGAAGTCCACGCTCTGCTCGGTGTGCGTGACACCGCACGCCGGCACCGGGGTCGCCCTGTTCACGGCGCCCCGGGTGGGGGCGGCGGGGCGGCAGGGGAACACGGTGGGGGCCTACATGTGCGCGGACCTGGCGTGCTCGCTCTACATGCGCGGCAGGAAGCAGACGGAGCGGGGGGAGCGGTTCGAGTCGCTCACCGTCGAGGAGCGCGTGCTGCGGGCGGCCGTCAACCTGGACGCCTTCCTGGGCCGGGTCCTCGACGGCGACCTGGCCGCGGCGCGGGGGTAGGGGCTGGCGGGGGGCGACGTTCAGCACGCGCCCGCGGACGGGAAGGGCCGTCTGCGGCGTCAGCCGGCGGGCGCCGGGTCGCCCGGTGGGCGACCGGAAGGCGGTAGGGCGCCGGCGTGAACGTCGCCCATGACTTGGACAGTTCCGGCCCCCCGCGCGGTTCCATCGGGAAGAAAAACATGTCAAACAGCCTGACTGCCAGGGAAAAGTACCTGGACCGCGCCGGTAATCGTCCGTCGAACTCCGGGCCCGCCCCTTCCTACCGTGGTGGCGGGCCGGAGTTCGGAGGTATGTCATGCGTGTTCGTCGTGGATCGTCGCGGGGGTGATGCTGCCGTTCGCCGTGTCGGCCTGCGCCGTTCCCGGAGCCGGCCGCCCGGCCGGTCACAGCCCGCCCCCATCCGCGCAGGCACAGGCTCCCGCCCCCGGAAGGGCACCCGGCGACGCCACCCGGCGCCCAGAAACGAGCGGTTGACGTGATGGCCTGGCGCGGCATTCCGGCCCTGCCGCTGCCCGTGGCGGCGCTGCTCGTGGGCCCCGCGCCGCACGTGCCCGGCGCGAACCTCCGGGCGGCGGTGCTCGACCTGCGGCTGACCGTCGAGCCCCTGCGGACGGAGACCGGCGAAGGGCTCCGGCGGCGGATCACGATCTCGTCCGACGTGCTGTTCGCGTTCGACGAGGCCACGCTGACCCCCGTCGTCGCCCGCCACCTGGCCGCGATCGCCGGACGGCTGCGTACGGCCACCGGCACCGTCCACGTGGACGGCCACACGGACGCCAAGGGCGGCACCGGCTACAACCTGGGCCTGTCGCGGCGGCGTGCCGAGAGCGTCAAACGGGAGCCGGACCGCGTCCTCGGCGGCACGCCCCGCATCGTCGCCTCGGGCCACGGCGAGGCCGACCCGGTCGCCCCGAACACCCAAGGCGGCAAGGACGACCCGGCGGGGCGCGCCGAGAACCGGCGCGTGGTCATCCACTTCGACGGCTGACGCCGCCGTCGCCCAGGCCGACGGGGTGCGCCACCCTCAGCGGGCGGCGGCGGTGTGGCAGGCGCCCAGGCCCTCGGTGCGCAGGACGATCCGGCCGGACTCGACGCGGATCGCGGTCTCCGTGCGGTCGCCCGGCTGCGTCACCCCGGCCGCCGCCGCCAGGGCGCCCGACTCGTCGTAGACCAGGCGCAGCCGCGGCCACGCCGGGCGGGGGAAGGTCTCCCGCAGGCACGTGCCGAGCTCGGCCACCACCAGCCGCGCCAGGGGGAGCAGCTCGCCCGGCGAGGCCGTCACGGCGATGGCGGTGACCTCGGCGTCCGGGGGCGCCGCGCGCAGGGCGTCCTCGACGGCCGAGAGCCGGTGCAGCCCGAGCATGGTCACCACCCCGTCGCGTGCCAGGCGGGCGGGGTCGCCCGTGATCGCGTCCACCGCCGGCGGCGGCGACCACGGCTCGTCCACCTCGTGGACCCTGGGGGACATGGGCGCCACCGACCACCGGTCGCCCAGGTCGAGGTCGGCCAGTTGCTCGCACACCCTGATCACGTCGAACGGCTCCACGAAGCCGGGCGCCGCGGCCGAGAGCTGACCCGCCCCCTGCAGGACCGTGAGGGCGGCCTCGGCCAGGCGCACCAGGCGGCCGTCCGGCTCCCTGGGCGGGCGCAGGCGCTCGAGCGCCAGGCCGAGCAGGACCGCGTTGAGCTTCATGAGCTGCGCGTACGGCCGGCGCGTCACCTCGTCGGCGAGGATCTCGGGGACCAGGTCCATGCCCAGCCTGCTGGGCGCCCGCTCGTCGTCGGTGACCAGCGGCAGGCGGGTGACCCAGCCGCGGGCCAGCGCCCCCAGCGCCTCGCGTACGGTGAGCGCCGGCTCCGCGGCGGCCGTCACCGGGGCGCGTTCGGCCAGGTCGGCCAGGACGGCGAAGTAGAGGGCCCGCTTGCCGGGGAAGTTCGAGTAGACGGCGCCGCGGGTGAGCTCGGCGCGGTCGGCGATCTCGTCGATCTTCGCGTCCCTGAATCCGCGCTCGGCGAACTCCTCCCTGGCCGCCGCCAGCACTTTCGCCCGGTTGCGCTCCTGCGTCTCCGCTCTGGTGAGCCGGACCATCGTCCTCCTCGTTGCCGTGCGCTCGCGAACCAAGATACCGTGGACATTCAGATGATGGGATCATTTGAAACGAGGAGTGCGCCGGCCATGACCGAGGTGCCTGAGATCGACCTGACCGATCCCGCCGTGGTGCGGGACCCCTTCACCACCTACGGGGCCGTCAGGGAGCGTTCGCCGGTGGCGAGGCTGACCGGGGCCGGGTTCGGGCCGTACTGGGTCGTGACGCGGCACGAAGAGGCCCGGGCGATGCTGAACGACCCGCGGCTGGAGATCAACGGCGGCAGCTTCATGCGCCCCGACGTGCCGGAGCACTGCCTGCCCTACCTGCGCACCATGGCCGAGATGAACGGGCCTGAGCACGCCCGCCTGCGCCGGCTGGTCGCGCCCGCGTTCACGCCGCGCAAGGCCGCCGCGTTCGGGCCGCGCATGGAGGCGATCGTCGAAGGGCTGCTCGACGACCTGCCGTGGGAGGACGGCTCGGTCGATCTGCTGGCGTACTTCGCCCGGCCGCTGCCGGTCGACGTGATCTGCGAGCTCGTCGGCATCCCCGCCGCCGACCGCCGCCGCTGGCGCGCGTACGGCGCGGCCGTCGCGAAGGGCCACGGCGAGGAGTTCGGGCGGGCCATCCCCGAGATCCTCGACGGCGCCAAGACCGCGATCGCCCAGGCCACGACGGAGCCCGGCGACGACCTGATCTCCGACCTCGCCCGCGTCATGGAGGAGGACGGCGACCGGCTCTCCGACGCCGAGCTGGTCGGCATGGTGTGGATGCTCGTCCTGGCCGGTCAGACCCCGGCCAACCTCATCGCCAACGCCATGGCGACCCTGTTCGCCCACCCGGGGCAGCTCGCCGCCCTGCGCGACGACCCCGGCCTCATGCCGCGCGCCGTCGAGGAGGTCATCCGCTGGTGCGGCCCCGCGATGCTGACCGTGCCCCGCTTCGCCGGCGAGGACCTCGAGATCGCGGGCGTGCGGATCGGCAAGGGGGAGCCGGTCTCCGCCTCCGTCGTGGCCGTCAACCGGGACCCGCGCGTGTTCGGCGTCGACGCCGGCAGGTTCGACATCACGCGGGAGCCGTACACGGGGCATCTCGGCTTCTCGCACGGGCCGCATTTCTGCGTCGGCGCGTCGCTGGCCCGCGTGCAGACCGGTCTCGCCCTCGGGGCGCTGCTGCGCCGCTTCCCGGGGCTGGAGCTCGTGGGGGAGGCGCCGTTCCTGCCGGATCCCGGCACGCTGCGGCTGGCGTCCCTGCCCGTCCGTTCGCGCGCGGCGGGCTGAGCCCGATGGCGCGTACGGGAGGCAAGGGCGGCGACGCGGTGCGCTGCTCGTTCTGCGCCAAGGCCCAGGGCGAGGTGCGCAAGCTCATCGCGGGCCCGCCGTCGGTCTACATCTGCGACGAGTGCGTGGAGCTGTGCAACGAGCTCATCGACGAGGAGGGCCCGATGGAGAGCTCGGCGGAGAGCTCGGCGGAGACCGGACGGCCGCAGGCGCGGCCGCGCGAGATCCACGACTTCCTCGACCAGTACGTCATCGGCCAGGACCAGGCCAAACGGGCCCTGTCGGTGGCGGTCTACAACCACTACAAGCGCGTCCGCGCCCAGAAGGACGTCGAGCTCGGCAAGTCCAACATCCTGCTGGTCGGCCCCACCGGCAGCGGCAAGACGCACCTGGTGCAGACGCTCGCCCGGATGCTCGGCGTGCCCTTCGCCGTCGCCGACGCCACCACGCTCACCGAGGCCGGCTACGTCGGCGACGACATCGAGACGATCCTGCTCAAGCTCATCCAGGCGGCCGGCTGGGACGTCGCCAAGGCCCAGACCGGCATCGTCTACATCGACGAGATCGACAAGATCGCCCGCAGGAGCGAGAACCCGTCGATCACCCGCGACGTCTCCGGCGAGGGCGTCCAGCAGGGGCTGCTGAAGATCCTGGAGGGCACGGTCGCCTCCGTCCCGCCCCAGGGTGGCAGGAAGCACCCGCACCAGGACCTCCTCCAGATCGACACCACGGACGTGCTGTTCATCGCGGGCGGCGCGTTCGACGGCCTGGAGGACATCATCGAGCGGCGGCTCGCCCGCCGGGGCGCCGGGTTCGCGGCCGCGCCGCCCGCCGCCGACCCGGACCCGCTGTCCCACGTGATGCCGCAGGACCTGGTCGGGTACGGGCTCATCCCCGAGTTCACCGGCCGCGTGCCTGTGGTGGCCACGCTGCGCCCGCTCGACGTGACGGCGCTGACCCGGATGCTCACCGAGCCGCGCAACGCGCTGGTCAAGCAGTACCAGCGGCTGTTCGAGCTCGACGGGGTGGAGCTGGAGTTCGACGGGGACGCCCTGGCCGCCGTGGCCGAGCAGGCGCTGCTGCGCCGCACCGGCGCCAGGGCCGCCCGCGCGATCCTCGAGGAGGTGCTGCTCAACGTCATGTACGAGGTCCCGAGCCGCGACGACGTGGCCCGCGTCGTGATCACCCGCGAGACGGTGCTCGACAACGTCAACCCGACCCTGGTGCCCCGCGACCGGCGCGACGGCAGGCGCAAGTCAGCCTGAGGGGGTGTCGCGGCCCGTGAACATGCGGCAGACGGGCACGGTGGGCGGCCCGGCCGTGGCCGCGTACGGCTCGCTGTCGTCGCGCGGGGCGTAGCCGAGCTTCCTGGCCGAGGTGATGTCCCAGTGCCGCCTGGTGTTGGCCGACGTGCCGAAGTGCACGCTCCACCCCGGGCCGGCCGTCAGCGCGGCCAGCACCAGGGCGCCGGCGTCCCGGTCCGACAGCCACATGCCCAGGTAGCGGGCCTCGTCGAGGTCGTAGCCGGTGGCGCCGAGCCGCAGGCCGACCACCGAGGCGCCGGTCAGCTCGGCGTGCAGGCGGCCGAGGGCCTCGACGACGACCTTGCTGAGGCCGTACGCGCAGCAGGGGCGCGGCTCCCACGCGGGATCCACCGGGCGGTGCTCGGGCCGGTTGTACTCGCCCATCGCGTGCACCGAACTGGCCAGCACCACCCGCGGCACGCCGCACGCGGCGGCGGCGTCGAGGACGCGGCGGGTCAGCGCCACGTTGGCGTGGTAGACCTCCTCCCAGCCGGCCGTCGTGCGGGGGTCGGCCGCCAGGTGCACGAGCCCGGACGCCCCGGCCAGTGCTTCCTCGGCCACCCCCGGCCGGTGCAGGTCGCCGGCCAGGACCTCCTCGCCGGGCCGCGCCGGCCCGCCGGCCCGGTCCACGATCCGCAGCGGGTGCGCCTCCAGCAGCGCCGGGCGTACCAGCCTGCCCACCCGTCCGAACCCGCCAGTGATCACAACAGGCCCCATGCCATGATCCCCCGTTCTTCCCTCCTCACCTTATGCCGCCCCGCCGCGCCCGATAAGCGGTGACATCTCCCACCGCACGACACGCCGGCCGCCCGGACGGATGCTCCCGTCCGGGCGGCCGGGCCGGCCTGCCATCTCTGGCCTGCCATGCCCGACCTGCCATGCGACCTGCCATGCGACCTGCCATGCCCGGCCGGGGCTATCCGGCGAGTTTCTCCACCGGAAGCCCCGCGCCGGGCACGGCGTCGCCCCACGTCCCCGCCCCCAGCACCACGCCCCGCCGCATGATCTCCACCGTGACGAACTGCGCCCGGCGCGGGTCGCGCTCGACACGGACGGAAGTCGCGCAGCAGGCCGCCGCTATTTCCCCGGCGAACGCCTCGAAGTCCTCGGCGCAAATCCCGGCCCGGAGCAGAATGAAAGCCCTTTCCCCCACGTCCGTCGGCGATATCCAGAGGATCAGCGGAATTCGGCCCTTTCGGGTGTGCATGGAGGTCTCCCGGCACACCCGCTGCAGCCGGTGCCGGGAGAACAGGCACCAGAAGTGGTGCCCTATCCATTTCCGGCCGGCCGGTAATGTCGCCGGCACGGAAACGCTGCCGGCGAGCGCGAACGGCGCCCACCACAGTCCGTGGCCGGCCGCCGCCGTCATCACCGTGACCGCCGCGGCGGCCAGGAGGAGCAGCGTGATCTCCGTGCGCCACCGCCACAACCGTACGAGCGGTCCCGTCCCCAGGACCGGATACAGGCCCTCGACCGGCGCGTACGGGTTGCGGCGCATGTTGCGGGCGCTGGTGTCGGCGAGCGTGTCGATCGGCATGTGATCAGCCCCTGGCGCCGAGACGTACCGGCGTCCCCTCGGCCCGGACCGCGTCGGCGAGCCGGGCGGCCCTGAGTGCGTCGAATCGCGGGTCGCGGTACCGCCGGGCACCGAAACCCGTCTTGGTGACCGTCCATCCGTACTGGCGGGCCCGCTCGTCCTGGTCCTCACAGAGCGCTTCGTCCGCGCGGGTCAGCAATGCGCTGATCCTGGACCTGATTCGCGATACCCGCTCGGTGACGTGAAGCATTTCGGCCACCACTCCCCCTCGTCGTCGTCCTAGCTGAAACCCCTCATATCGCTCTCGCAGGTTCACTGCCGTTACGCCAAGTTTCCGCCGTGGCCGCTTATTCAGCGATAATGCTGGCTTCCGCATTCGTGGTTCGGTTTTCCTCACTCGCGGGTGCGAGGCCAATGGCGCGTATTGAGTGTTCAGGAGGGCCGGACTACGGTTTGCAGGTGACGCAGTTGCGGATAGTGATCGCCGAGGACAACCTGCTGGTGCGGGCCGGTATCCAGGCTCTGGTCGCCACCGAGGCCGACGTCGAGGTCAGCGGGGTCTGCTCGGGCTACGAAGCCCTCATGACCTCGGTGGACGAGGAGCGCCCCGACGTCGTCGTCACCGACATCCGCATGCCGCCGACCCTGACCGACGAGGGGATCAGAGCCGCCACGACGCTGCGCGTCACGCATCCCGAGGTGGCCGTGCTCGTGCTGTCACAGTTCCTCGACCCCGCCTACCTCCTGGACCTCATCGCGCAGGGGAGCAGCAGGCGCGGATATCTGCTCAAGGAGCGCATCGCGGCGCCCGGCGAACTCGTCAGCGCCGTGCGCACGGTCGCCTCCGGGGGCTCGTTCATCGACCCCGTGGTGGTCGACTCGCTGGTGTCGGCCAAGGCGCGCAACGAGGCGGGCGCGCTGCGGGAGCTCACGCCACGGGAGCGGCAGACGCTCGCGGAGGTCGCCGCGGGCCGGTCGAACCTCGCGATCGCGGCCGGGTTCGGCGTCTCGGAGCGGGCGGTGGAGAAGTACATCAACTCGATCTTCCTCAAGCTCGGCCTGCGCGGAGACCGGGACACCAACAGGAGGGTCAAGGCGGTCCTGATGTTCCTCGACTCCGGCGCGTCCGCGAACACCGGGCGATAGTGATGGTGGCACCACCGACAAGGCGCCGATCGGGTGCGACGATCAGCATTGTGGAGCAACACCTCGTACGCGTTCTGGTGGTGGACGACCTGCCGTCGTTCCGCCGGGCCGTGGCCGGCGTGATCGCCGTGGTGGAGGGGTTCGAGCTGGCCGGTGAGGCCACCAGCGGCGAGGAGGCCCTGGGCTTCCTTGAGGATCACCGGGTCGCGATGGTGCTGATGGACGTCAACATGCCAGGCATGGGCGGCCTCGAGGCGGCCCGGCAGATCAGGTGCTGGCATCCGGAGGTCCTGGTGGTCCTGCTGTCGGTCAACAACACAGAGGATCTGCCTCGTGACGCGATGGTGATGGGGGCTCATTATCGGCACAAGGACCGCTTCGGCCCCGACGAACTGGAGGCGTTGTGGCACGACGGGGGCCATACAAGGTTTTAGCCGGCCTGCGCGGGCCTCAGATCCTCGAGATCGGCGCACCCGAGTGGGAGCGGCTGCGCACCTACATCCAGCTCGACCTGGCCGGGCTGCTGATCGCGGTGGTCTGGCTGATCGTGCTGAGAGCGACGGTCCTGGACGACGACTGGTTCGTGGCGATCATTGTGCTGCTCCTGGTCATGGCCGTGTTCCTGGTCCGCGCGATCCAGTTGATCCACCAGTACCGGCGGTTCGCGGCGGTCGTCGTCTTCGCGCTGTCGAACTGGATCGTGGCGGTCGCCGTGACCGCGACGACACCGTTCGCGCTGTCCACGCTGACGCTGGCCGTGCTGCTGCCGGTGCTGGTGGCCCTGCAGCACATGAACCGCGCCCGGCTGCTGGCGATGCTCGGCGCGACCATGCTGGTCGGCACGGCGCTGGTGGTCGTCGGCAGGGTGAGCGGCGGGGTGGGTCTCGAGGGCAAGGTCGATCCGGCGGTCATGCACGGGCTGGCGATCGCGTTCATCCCGTTCCTGACCGTGCTGGTGTCGCTGGCGGCCTGGCAGAACCACGTGGTGCTGGTGGCCAGGACGGAGGCGTTGCAGGAGTCGCGGGCCCGGCTGGTGGCGACGGCCGACCGCGAGCGCTGCCGGATCGAGCGCAACCTGCACGACGGCGCCCAGCGCCGTCTGGCCGCGGCGGCGGAGCAGTCGCGGGAGGCGCGGCGGCTGCTGGCCGGTGATCCCGGCCGGGCGGGCCCGCTGCTCAGCCGCCTGTCCGACGACCTGCAGGAGGCCAGTACGGAGCTGCGCAATCTGGCCCACGGCATCTACCCGCCACAGCTCGGCCAGTACGGGCTGGAGACCGCCCTGCGCGCGGTCGCCCAGCACGCGCCGATCCCGACGACCGTGCGGGCCGTCGGCGTCGGCCGCTACCCGCCCGAGATCGAGATCAACATCTATTTCTGCCTGCTGGAGGCCCTGCGGAACACGATCAGGCACGGCGGTGAGGAGGCGACCGTCGCCATCACCCTGCAGGACCGCAACGGGCTGTCCTTCGACTTCCGCGACACCGGCAAGGGCTGCGACCCCGCCGTCATCCGGACGGGCCACGGCATGATCACCATGAACGACCGGCTCGGCGCCATCGGCGGCACCCTGACCGTCGCCACCGCGCCGGGTGACGGGGTGCGGCTGCACGGCCACCTGGCCGGGTCCGTGCTGAAGAGCGCGGGCGTGGAGCGTTCCGGCTGGGAGCTCAGCGGCGTGGTCCGCTCCGTGCTGGGGGGACTCTGGGCGGTCGTCGCCAGGACGTACATCGCGGCCCAGCGCAGCGTGGAGCCGCATCCGCACCGGTTCATCGCCGCCGGCCTGTGGGGGGTCCTCGGCGTGGTGCTGGGCGCCGGCGCGATCGCGCTGGTGGTCTTCGCCCGTACGCGGAACCCCTGGCTCCTGGCCCTGGCCGGCCTGTGCTGCGTCATGGCCGCGATGGCCGTCGTCACCCTGCGGGTCGTCAGGCGCGGCCGGGTCAAGCGCGCCATCGGCCTGTCGGCCGCGATCACCTGGTGCTACGCCTTCGCCCTGACCTCGATGATCCCGTCCGCGCAGCCCTACGCCGCGCTGGTCATGGTCTCCCCGGTGCTGCTGTCCGTGGCCTACCTGCCGCGCCGGCGGTTCAAGATCATCATGGTCTGCACGATCGCCACGGCCTTCGCGATCGCCCTGCCCGAGCGCTTCCTGCCCGGTATCGGGTTCGAGGGGGTCGCCCCGGGCTGGGTGGTCGACGCGACCGTGATCGGCCTGGTCGTCATGGGCCTGACGCGGGCCTCGTACCTGGCCTGGCAGAACCACATGATGCTGGTCGCACGGGCCGAGGCGCTGCAGGAGTCGCGCGGCCGGCTGGTGGCGGCGGCCGACCGGGAACGCCGGCAGATCGAGCGCAACCTGCACGACGGCGCCCAGCAGCGGCTGGTGGCGGCGGCCGTGCAGTCGCGGGTGGCGCAGCGGCTGGTGGCCACCCAGCCGGGACAGGTGGGCCCGCTGCTGGAGCAGCTCGACGACGACCTGCGCGACGCCGCGGCCGACCTGCGCGACCTCGCGCACGGCATCTACCCGCCGCAACTCGCCGAGTCGGGGCTGGAGGCGGCGCTGCGCGCGGCGGCGCGGCACTCCCCGCTCCCCACCGAGGTGAACGCCGCCGGGATCGGCCGCTACCCGCCCGAGATCGAGATCAACATCTACTTCTGCCTGCTGGAGGCGCTGCAGAACGCTGGCAAGCACGCGGGCGAGCACGCCACGGTCACGATCGACCTGCGGGGCGGGAACGGGCTGTCCTTCGACTTCCACGACACCGGCAACGGCAGCCACCCCGACCTGATCCGCACCGGCCACGGCATCACCAACATGTACGACCGGCTCGGCGCCATCGGCGGCACCCTGACCATCGACACCAGCCCCGGCGCCGGGCTGCACCTGCACGGGGACATCCCGGCCCGGCCCGTCGCGGGGATGTGAAAAACCCTCTGGTAGCGTGACGTCGCGAAAGAGACCCATCCCAGGGAGGTGAGACCCATTACCGCTGTGTCAGGCTGGGTGCTCCCTTCCCTCAGCCGAGCGGCCCACCAGGAATAGGTGACCGCGGGAGCGCCCATCGGCATCCCGAAAGGCTCCCATGTCGGTTTTCTCATCACCTGTTCCTCTGCCGGTCATCGTCACCAGGTTGCGCGCCGCCGGTTGCGTGTTCGCCGAGGACGAGGCCGAGCTGCTCGTCTCCGCCGCCCCGACCTCCGCCGACCTGGCCGCCATGGTCGAGCGGCGCGTGGCGGGCGAACCCCTCGAACACGTGCTGGGCTGGGCGGAGTTCTGCGGCCTGCGGGTGGCGGTGGAGCCGGGGGTGTTCGTGCCCCGGCCGCGTACCGGATTCCTGATCGACCAGGCCGCCGCCCTGGCCGGGCGGGTGGCCGGGACGCCGGTCGTGCTCGACCTGTGCTGCGGCACCGGCGCGATGGGCGCGGCGCTGGCGGCCCGCCTGGAGCGGGCCGAGCTGCACGCCGCCGACCTCCACCCGGCCGCCGTGCGCTGCGCCCGGCGCAACCTGCCCGGCGCCCACGTCTACGAGGGCGACCTGTACGAGCCGCTCCCCGCCACGCTGCGGGGCCGGGTGGACCTGCTGATCACCAGCCCCCCGTACGTGCCGTCCGGCTCGGTCGGCCTGCTGCCCCCCGAGGCCCGGCTGCACGAGCCGCTCATGGCGCTCGACGGCGGCGACGACGGGCTCGACGTCGTCCGCCGCGTCATCGCCGGCGCGCCGGACTGGCTCGCGCCGGGTGGGCACCTGCTGGTGGAGACCAGCGAACGGCAGGCGGCCCCGACCGCCGACGCCGTGGCCGGCGCCGGGCTGACGGTCCGCGTGGCGGTCTCCGGCGAACTGGACGCCACGGCGATCATCGGCGCACGCCGACGTTCTTGATGCCTGGTCGAAGGCGGGGCTCCACGGCGGCTACGGGCCGCCCTGGAGCGAGAGCGTGCGCGGGGCGGCGCCCACCATGAGGTTGGTGATCAGCGCCACCGGGTGCGAGAGCATTCGCTTGGAACTCCAGCCGTTGGTCGAGGGCGGGCGACGGGTCGTCCTTGCGGGCTTTCCTCACTCGAGGATGCGGGCCGTCGCCGGGCTTGTCCTTACGGCCGCGTGCACAGTTCTTCAGTCTGCGCGCACTGTCGTGCTCTGGTGGCGGAACTGGCGCGGCGAGAGGCCGTACGCGCCGCGGAAGGCCTGGCTGAAGTGCGCGTGCCCGGTGAACCCCCACCGGGCCGCTATCGCGTGGATCGGGTGGGCGGCCAGCCGGGGGTCGGCGAGGTCGCGCCGGCACTGTTCGAGGCGGCGTTCGCGGATGTGGCCGGCCACGGTGCGCCCTTCCTGCTGGAACAGCTTGTGCAGGTAGCGCAGGGAGATGTGGTGGGCGGCGGCGATCGCGTGCGGGTTCAGGTGAGGGTCGCCCAGGTGGTCCCGGATGAAGGCGTGGATCTGGGCCATCAGCGCTCGCTGCCTGGTGTGGGGCGGCACCCCGCCCTCGGCGTCGAGCGCGTGGGCGAGCACCACGGTCAGCACGTCGAGGGTGAGGGTGGACAGCCGGGACGTGTCCGGCGGACTGAGCTCGGGCATGTGCCGGGCGAGTTGCAGCAGGAACTGCGCGGACAATGCGCCGATGGCCTGGGTGCCCGGGATGCGCACGGCGCTCAGGCGCCGCAGCTCCCGCGAGGGCAACGGCAGCAGCGAGCGCGGGAAGTGCAGGAGCATCACCTGGTTCACCGGAACGTGCGGCGCGTGCTCGACCTGGTAGGGGCGCGAGGTGTCGACCAGCACCAGATCCCCCGGGCCCAGGTCCGTGTGCCGGCCGCCCTGTGTCACCGCGCCGCCGCCGCGCACGGTGCAGCCCAGCTCGAACAGCTCCGGGTCGGCCTGCCGGATGAGCTTGGGCGTGCGGTGGGCCGAGTGCGGCACCACGGTCGCCAGCGTCGCCCGCACGGGACCGAACGCGCTGAAACCGGCGCGCGCCCGGAATCCGCTCTCCAGCCGCGGGTCACAGCGTAAGTCGTAGGGCACGTCGAGCTTCGCGTTCATCTCACGCCAGAAGGCGAACCGCTCTTCCGCCGGGACCTTGTCGGTGCTGACCATGTCCATGGCCCCCATGGTGTCGCGATGGGGACGGATGGGCATCTCCTTAACACGCCCACACCGCCGTACGCGTCCGGCCCAGGTTCGTCCCGGCACTCACGGGCAGCTCCTTAGCGCTGTTAAGGTGTCGCGGGATGACGCAGAAGGGACTGGGCCGCGACACCGTCGTGCGCGCGGCGCTGGAGCTGCTCGACGAGACCGGCCTCGACGGCCTGACCATGCGCCGCCTCGCCGACCGCCTGGGCGTGCGGAACCCGGCGCTCTACTGGCATTTCCGCAACAAGCAGGAACTGCTCGACGAGATGACGCGCGAGCTGCTCGCCCCCGCCATGGGCGGCCCCGGCGAGGACGAGTCGTGGCGCGAGTGGCTGACCCGCCGCGCGCACCGCTACCGGTGGACGCTGCTCAGCCACCGCGACGGCGCGCGCCTGGTCAGCGGCGGCGACCCGGGGACGGTCGTCGCCCGCGACTTCGAGGAGGAGCTGCGGACCCTGACGAGGCTGGGGTTCACGCCCGCCCAGGGGCTGCACGCGATCGCCGCCATCAGCCACTACACGCTCGGGTTCGTCCTGAACGAGCAGGCCCGCCGCGAGCGCGCGGCCCGCGGCGAGGGCGCCGACCTGGCCCGGTACGTCGCGGAGTTCCCGCTCACGGTCGCGGGCGTCAGAGAGGGCGGCGCCCCCACGAGCGACGAGGCGTACGCCCACGGCCTGCGGCTCATCCTCGACGGCGTGGCCGCCTCTGGCCAGGGGACGGCCTGACCGGCGATCATGGTCATGGCCGAGTCGTCGTCCGGGGGAGGGAACATGCGGAAGCCGGCGATGGTCGCCGTTCTGCTGGTGGGCCTGGGATCACCGTCGGCGGAGGCCGCCGCGGCGCCGGGGGACCACTGGGTGGTGGGCGGTGACCAGGCGGGCAGGCGGCTGATCGCGTTCGACCCCGCGGTCACCGACTGGAACGACTCCGCCGCCGTGAAATGGACCTGGCAGCCGAGCGTCTCACCCGGCCGGTTCAGCGCTGACGAGGTCTCGGCGTTCGGGCTCATCGCCGACTTCAAGCTGCGCGAGCGGCCGTCGGGCGGGCAGAGCGTGGTCGTCGCGGCCGGGGGCGGCCGCGGTGTCGCGGCGATCGTGTCGTACCCGGCCGGTGTGCGGCAGTGGGCGCGGATCCTGCCGGGGAACCTGCACGCCGCCGAGCTGCTGCCCGACGGCAACATCGCGGTGGCCGCCTCCGACGGGGGCTGGGTCCGGGTGTACGCCTCCTCCCAGGGGCCGGACGCGGGCACGTACGCCGAGTTCGGGCTCACCGACGCGCACGCCGCCCTGTGGGACCCGGCCGTCAGGCGGCTGTGGGTGATCGGCCGGGACACCGAGTCCGGGCGGCACATCCTGACCGCGCTGGCCGTCGAGGGCACCCCGGCCCGGCCGTCGCTGCGCGAGGACACCGCGCGCCGGGCCGTCCTGCCGACGGGCGGTGGCCACGACGTGTACGGCCACGCCGGCGACCCCGGCCGGCTCTGGCTCACCACGGGCTCGGCCGCCTACCTGTACGACAAGGCCGCCAGGACCTTCACCGGCGTGCCCGGCGGAGGGAACCGGGGCGGCGTCAAGTCCATCGGCGGCCAGCCGTCCGGCCAGGTCGTCCAGACGCGGGCCGACTCGGCCAAGACGCCGCCGGGAGCGTGCACGGTCAGCACGTGGTGCACGGACACCGTCGACTTCTTCTCGCCGGCCATGACGCGCAGGCGCACCGGGGCGGCCTTCTACAAGGCGCGGGTGTGGAGCCCGTACTACGGGGTCGTGGACCGGCCGCTGCGCGGCACCGTGTGGGGCCGCGCGCGTGACTCGTCGGGGACGTGGGCGGCGGACCCGGCCCGGATCGACGGCAACGGCGCCATCTCCGCCGTGGCGGTGGCGGCGCTGCCGGACGGCGGGCTGCGGGTGCTGACCGTGGTGCCGGGGAGCGGGGTGTGGGACCGGGGCCGCAGCGCCTCGGGGGTGTGGGACGAGAGCGCCGTCAAGATCGACGACAACGGGTCCGTCACCGGCGTCTCGGCCGCGGCCCTGCCGGACGGCACCCTCCACGTGCAGACCGTGGTTCCGGGGGCGGGGGTGTGGAGCCGGGTGCGGAGTGCGGCGGGGGTGTGGGGTGCGGGTTCGGTGAAGATCGATGACAACGGGTCGGTGAGCGCGATCTCGGCGGCCGGTCTGCCGGACGGCACCCTCCACGTGCAGACCGTGGTCCCGGGGGCGGGGGTGTGGAACCGCGCCCGGAGCGCCGGTGGGGTGTGGGACGCCGGGTCGGTGCGGATCGACGCCAACGGGTCGGTGAGCGCGGTGTCGGCGGCCGGTCTGCCGGACGGGAGCCTGCGCGTGCAGAGCGTGGTGCCGGGGAGCGGGGTCTGGGACCGGGGCCGCGGCGCCACCGGTGCCTGGGACGCCGCCGCCGCGAAGATCGACGCCAACGGCAGCGTCCTGGCCGTCGCGGCGACGGCGCCCCGCGACGACGGCGTCCACCTCGTCACCCTGCCGGACATTTCGTGAGCGGCCGGGCATGTCGCGAACGGCACGACATGTCGTGAACGGGCGGCGGGCCTGTCACGCGCTGACGGCCGGGCTTGTCGCAAGCTGACGGCACCGCCCGGCCGCGCGTGAGCCGTCAGCGCCGCCGGGAGAGGGCGGCGAGCGCGCCGACCAGTGGTGCCAGCTCCGGCAGTTTCTCCGCCTGCCGCAGCGCGTCGGCCAGCGCGGCGTCGTGGACCGGCCGCGCCCGTTCGAGCACGGCCCGGCCCTCGACGGTGACCTCCGTGTAGATGCCCCGGCGGTCGTCGGGCGAGATGCACCGCTCCAGCAGCCCGCGCGCCTCCAGCCGGGTCACCAGCCGGGTGGTGGCCGAGCGGCTCAGCGCCAGGGCCCGGGACAGCTCGTTCATCCGCAGGCAGAAATCGTCCTGCCGGGAGAGCACGTCGAGCACGCTGTATTCGCTCACCGACAGGTCGTGCTCGCGCTGCAGCGCCCGTTCGAGGGCGTCCTCGATCTGTGCGTGCAGCGCCGCCAGCGTACGCCAGCCCTGCGCGCGGGCCTCGGCGTCCTCGTCGCCGATCTCCACGGCGGCACCCCCTCCTTGCGGACGACTGCTTGCGTAGGGCACTATGACGCCTACGCAACATGGCGCGTTTGCAACTATCGCGGACGCCCCTGATTGTGGACGCTCCTGATTGCGTGCGCTCCATATCAGACTATCGGAGGAGGACCTGACGTGGCTCTGCGTGAAGAACGGCGAGACGTGGTGCGCTGGCCCGCGCGGTCATGGATCGCGCTGCTCGTCTTCAGCGGCGTGATCCTGCTCGACGGGCTCGAGAACGCGATGATCGCTGTGGCGATCCCCGAGATCCAGCACGAGTACGGCATGACCGCCGCCACCGCCCAGTGGCTGGTCAGCGCCTATTTCCTGGGTTTCGGCGGTTTCCTGCTGCTGGGCGGCCGATGCGCGGACCTGTTCGGCCGGCGACGGGTGCTGGTGGCGGCCATGGTCGCGTTCGCGGGGCTGTCGCTGCTCGGGGTGCTCGCCCAGGATCCGGCCCTGCTGATCTGCTCGCGTTTCGTCAAGGGCATGGCGGCGGCCTTCACCGCGCCGGCCGCCATGTCGCTGCTGACGACGACCTTCCCCGAAGGCCCGCAGCGCAACAAGGCGTTCGGGATCTTCAACGTCTTCGAGGCGTCCGGATACTCCTCGGGACTGCTGGTGGGCGGCCTGCTCGCGGCGATGGACTGGCGGGCCACGTTCGTCTTCCCGATCCCGATCGCCGTCCTGGTGGTGGTGGGAGCGCTGCGCGTCCTGCCGCCGGACCCGCCGCGCACCGGGCGCCTGCGGCTCGACCTCGGCGGCGCCGTCACCCTGGTCACCGGGACGCTGGCGCTGGTCTTCACCGTCGTCTCCGCGGAGGAGGCGGGCTGGACGTCGCCACGCACGATCGGCGGATTCGTCGTGTCCGCGCTGCTGCTGGCCGCCTTCTACGTCATCGAGCGCTCGGTGTCCGAGCCGCTGATCCGCATGGGCATCTTCCGCAGCCGGAGCCTGGTGGCCGCCAACCTCAGCACCACGCTCCTGTACGCGGCCGCCATGGGCTTCCAGTTCCTGCTCGCCCTGTACCTGCAGACGATGAACGGCTGGCAGCCGTGGCAGATGGCGCTCGTCCTGCTGCCCGCGGGGCTGATGGTCGTCGTCCTGGGCCCCAGGCTCGGCGCGCTGATCGACCGGTTCGGCGTGAACAAGGTGGTCCTGGCCGGGCTCGTGGCCTTCCTGCCGGGTTACCTGCTGATGCTGCGCCTCGGCCCCGAGCCGGACGTGTGGACGGTCCTGGTGCCCGTGTCGCTGCTGTGGGGGCTCGGCTTCGCGCTCAGCATCTCCGCGCTCATGGTCGCCGGCACCGGCGGCGTCGCCGACCACGAGCAGGGCGTGGCCGCCGGCCTGCTCACCAGCTCGCTGCAGATCGGCGGCGCCCTCGGCATCGCGGTCGTCACGGCGGCGATCGCCCCCGGCACGCGCCTGGACCACCTCTCGCCGGGGATGATGGCCGTCCTCGTGTTCGCGGTCCTGGCGCTCCTGGCCCAGGTGGTGCGCAGAAAGAGTTTTTTCTGAAATGGTTTGCCCCTTTTGCAGTGCGGCGTGCGTTTATTTGTTCGTGGACTTCCCCGGCCGTTCGCGCTTTCATTTCCTCCGGCGTTTGACAGACGGAGGATCGAATGGCTCGTTCGCGCAGAATGATGGAAATCACCATCGCTTTCACCATGGTGGTGAGCCTGGCCCCGCCGGCCATGGCGGAGCCGCGGGGGGCGGTGCGGATCACGCGGTTCCTGGGGGAGCAGCGGGTGCCGTACATGGAGAGGTTCGAGGGCACCGCCGTCGGCGGCCTGTCCGGGATCGACCGCGACCCGCGCACCGGGACCTGGTACTTCATCTCCGACGACCGCTGGCGCTACAACCCCGCCCGCTTCTACACCGGCCGCCTGGACATCGACCGGCGAACGGGCACCTTCGGCGGGGTGCGGCTGACCGGGGTCACGACGCTGACCAGGCCGGACGGGACCCCGTACCCGGGGTACGGCAAGCCGGGGGCGGTCGATCCGGAGTCGATCAGGTTCGACCGGTGGAGCGGGCGGCTGCTGTGGGGAGACGAAGGGGACAGGCCCAGCGAATCCGCCCCGGACATTCCCGTTTCGCAGTCCATGGTGCGTGGAATGGACCTGCGTGGGCGGCAGGTGGGCGCATATCCGGTGCCGTCGAATTTGCGGCTCACCGACGGGGAGAGCGGGCCGCGGCGTAATTTCGGTTTCGAGGGGCTGGCGGTCTCCCAGCGTACGATCACCGCCGTGACCGAGGGGCCGCGCTACGAGGACGGGCCGTTGCCCACGGCGGCGCGCGGATCGGTGGCGCGGCTGACGGTGTGGAGCCGCGAGGGACGCACGGTCGGGCAGTACGCCTACCCGCTCGACGCGCTGCCCACCGCGCCGAAGCCGCCGACCGGCGCGTCCGACAGCGGGGTGTCGGAGATCCTGCCCATCGACGAGGGCCGCTACCTGGCACTCGAGCGGGCCTGGATCGAGGGCGTGAACTACCGGGTCAAGCTGTACGAGATCGACCTGCGCGGCGCCTCGAACATCCTGCGCCGCGACGCGCTCAGCCACGGCGGCCCCTACCGGCCGGTCACCAAGCGCCTGGTCTACGACCTCGGCACCTTCCGCCCGCCGGTGCAGAACCTGGAGAGCCTGGCCTGGGGGCCGCGCCTGGCCAGTGGTGAGTGCACGCTGGTGATCGGCTCCGACGACAACTTCGACGAGCGTGAGTCGACGCAGTTCATGGCCTTCGCCGCCACGGGCTGCCGCTGACGGACCCGCGGGCCGGGAGAAGGTGGCGCCTCCTGCCCTGGGCGAGCGTGGGTCACGGTCGCTCGGCCTGGGGCAGGCGGACCTGCCGCCCGGGCCCGCCCGGCGGCGGGTGCCGCGCCATCGCGCCCGGCATCATCCGGTTCGCGCCGGCGGCGCCGTCCACCGGTGCGGATCACATGCCGTGGATGCGGCGGCCGCTGATCTGCTGCGGCACGATGAGGATGTAGAGGTGCCGCTCGCCGCCCGCCCACGGGGTGACGCCGGCACCCGACACCCCCTCCACCTCCTCCGGCGGCACGTGGTGCGCCGGGCCCTGCACCAGCACGCTCCAGCCTTCCCGGTTGGCCTCGTCGATGCGGTCGATCTGGAAGGCGATCTTGATGTCGACGCCCTCCAGGCCCGAACGCAGATCCTGGTCCATGGCCCCGCCCGCGGTGGTGCGGAAGACGATGGCGCCGTTGTGCATGCGGTAGTTGACGGGCAGCACCGTCGGCCCGTACGGGCCGTTGAACGCCACCCGCCCGATCCCGCCCGGCTCGATCAGCCGCAGGCACTCGGCCTCGTCCAGCCTTTCGAGGGTGGGATTGGCCATGGCCGGGCCGTGCCCGGGCGGCCGGTCCCGGCCACCGCCCAGCAGGTCGTCCATCGTGGTGTCCAGGGCGTCGGCCAGCCGGTCCAGGGTGCCGGTGTCGGGGGTGTCGGCGTGCTCCTCGAGGTATTTCACATAGCCCGGCGACATGTCCGCGCGCGCGGCGACCTGCTCACGGGTCAGGCCGAGGCGCTCGCGATGGTGGATGATGCGACGACCGAGATCTCCGGTGCCTGTCATGATGACTTCTCCTCAGATGGATGGGCATGTCAGGACGCTACCCACACCGGCCGGGACGACCCCTGGAGGGACTGATCGCATGAGCGCCGACAGGATGAAGCGCAAGACGTACGAGCAGCGGCTCTTCCCGTTGCAGGCGGAGCTGGTGAAGCTGCAGGAATGGGTCAAGGCCGAGAGGCGCCGGGTGGTCGTGGTCTTCGAGGGCAGGGACGCGGCGGGCAAGGGGAGCACGATCAAACGGGTCACCGAATATCTCAACCCCCGCGTGGCCAGGATCGCCGCCCTGCCCGCGCCCACCGAGCGGGAACGGACCCAGTGGTACTTCCAGCGCTACATCGAGCACCTGCCCGCCGCCGGGCAGATCGTGCTGTTCGACCGGAGCTGGTACAACCGGGCCGGGGTCGAGCGGGTGATGGGGTTCTGCACGCAGGAGGAGCACACGAGGTTCCTGCACCAGTGCCCGATCTTCGAGCGGCTGCTGGTGGAGGACGGGATCCTGCTGCGCAAATACTGGTTCTCGGTCAGCGACGCCGAGCAGGAGCGGCGCTTCCGCGCCCGGCTGGCCGACCCGATGCGCCAGTGGAAGCTGTCGGACATGGACCTGGAGTCGATCACCCGGTGGAAGGAGTACTCCCGCGCCAAGGACGAGATGATGATCCACACCCACATCCCCGAGGCGCCCTGGTACGAGGTCGAGAGCGAGGACAAGCGGCGGGCCCGCATCAACATGATCTCGCACCTGCTGTCCACCATCCCCTACCGTGAGGTCGTCCGCCCGCCGCTGGAGATCCCCGACCGCCCGGCCCCCACCGGCTACCGCCGCCCGCCGCGCGTGGAGACCCTCATACCCGACGTGACCTGACCCGCGCCGGCGCGCCCGTCGTGCCGCCAGCGCAGTTCGTCGCGCACGGCCACCACGCCGTCGGTGTCCTCGGCCATGCGGACCGCCGCCACCGCGTCGGCGTGCTCTTGGACGACGCCCGACAGCGTGACCACGCCGCCGGCGACCGCGATGCCCACCCAGGCGGGTCCCGTGTGCGTCACGGCGGCCGGGATGCCCTCCATGACCCGTGCCCTGATGTCCTCGTCCGTCCCTGTCCGGTGATCCATGGCTCCTCCTTCGCCGCTCTCATCCCATCCCGGCGGCCGGGGCGGGCCGTAGGGGCGGAGGTCCCGAGGGGGACGGTCCTTGGGGCCGGCGCCTGGGGACCGAGGTCCTCGCGCGAAGGGGACCTTCGGCCCTGACCGGCCGCCGCCCGGGCGTGGTGGGCTGAGGGTGTTCCGATCAGGAGGTGGAGCCCATGAGCACCCGTACGGCGCGGGAAGCGATCGACGCGGCGCTGGAGGCGGCCCGGTGGGCGCCGTCCGTGCACAACACCCAGCCCTGGTCCTTCGCCGTGTCGCGGGAGGAGATCAGCCTGCGCGCCGACATGGAGCGCAGGCTGCGCGTCGGCGACGCGGCGGGCAGGGAGCTGCTGATCAGTTGCGGGGCGGCGCTGTTCAATCTGCGTACGGGCCTGCGCCGCGCGGGTTTCGAGCCCGTCGTCCGGGTGCTGCCCGACCCCGACCGGCCGTCGCTGGTGGCCACCGTGACCCTGGGGCCGGCGGTGGAGCCCGACGAGGACACCGTCGTGTTCGCAGGTGAGATCGAGCGGCGGCGTACGCACCGGGCCGGGTTCGCCGCGGCGTCGGTGCCGTGCCGGCTGGTCGAGAGGCTGGCCGGGGCGGCCTCGGGCGAGGGCGCCCGTCTCACCCCGGCAGGTCCGGAGACGGCGGCCGTGATCGCGGCGCTGACCCGGGCCGCGCAGGGCGTGCAGGCCGGGAACCGGCGTTTCAGCCTGGAGGTGATCCGGTGGGCGCGGCCCCCGGGCAGCGCCCGCGGCGACGGAGTCCCGGCCGGAGGGTATCCGCGGGCGGAGCCGCGTACCGAGCCGGCGTTCGCGCAGCGTGACTACGCCTGGCGGCACGACTGGGGCGGCCCGGCCGGCCAGGAGGACGCCACCGCGCCGGGCGTCGTGGCGCTGCTGACGACGCGGGAGGACGGCAGGCCGGAGTGGGTCGCGGCCGGGCAGGCGCTGCAGCGGGTGCTGCTGCTGGCCTCGGCGCACGGGGTCAGCGCCGCCTTCCACACGCAGGCGCTGGAGATGTTCCATCTGCGCGCGTTCGTGCGGCACGAGCTATGCTCGGGCCAGCATCCGCAGATGATCATGCGGCTCGGGATCACGCGGGAGGACAAGGACGCGGTCCGCCGTCCCCTCGCCGACCTCCTGTGAGCGCGACCGGAGGGAGGCGTGGTGAACGACGGGTCTTCCGCCGGAGGCGGGCTGGGTACTTCTCTCCTCGTCAGGCGTAACGCGATCGCCGTGGCCAGGAGGTCCGCATGAAAGCGTTCACCGAGCGAGCTCTGCCGCTGCTGGCCCTGCTGGGGCTGGCCGTGGCGGGCTGCGGGGGCACCGGTGACACCCGGGCGACGGCCACCGTCGCGCCCTCGTCCCCGCCCGGCTCGTCCGCCCCCACCACGAGCCCACCCCCAGACGAGACCCCAGACGAGACCCCCGCCGAGACCGCGGGCACCGCCACTGGCACCGCCACCCCGCCCGCGACCCGCCCGGCCGCCCCTCCGCAGAGGCTCGTCGGCGGCCGTTACCAGCCGCTGTGGCCGTTCTCGGGGCCGGAGGAGGTGGCGGTCTGGCAGCGCGCCTACCGGGCGAACGGCGACGACCGCTGGCATCTCGACGCCGGCCGGACCGCGGTCGCCTTCTCGCGCGACTTCCTGGGCTTCAGCGAGATCGACCGGGCCGTCAAGACCGTCCAGGACGGCGCGCACGCCCGGGTGCACGTCGGCTTCCGCGCCGAGGACGGCCCGAAACCGATGGTCGCCGCCGTGGTGCACCTCATGAGATACGGCACCGGCAAGGACGCCCCCTGGGAGGTCGTCGGCACCGACGACACCACGCTCACGCTGACCACGCCCGACTACGGCGCGAGGGTGGGCTCCCCGCTGACCGTCGGCGGGCGCATCACCGGCGTGGACGAGAGCATCAGGATCCAAGTACGCCGTCCGGGCTCGGCCACCCCGCTCGGAGAGCGCTGCTGCCTGCCCGCCGGAGGCGAGAAGTCCCCCTGGTCGGGCAAGGTCACCTTCACCGGCCGCCCCGCGGGCACGCTCACCGTCGTGGCCTCCACCGGCGGCCACGTCGCGACGGTGGAACGCTTCGCGGTCACCGGCGTGACCGTGACGGACTAGCATCACCGGTCGCGGGCACGATCGTGACGAACCAGCGTCATCGGCTGCGGGCACGACCGTGACGAACCAGTGCTGAGGGGACGGGGATGGGCAGGCCGCGCACGACCAGCGACGAGGCGATCCTCGAGGCCACCGCCCGCGCCATCGGCCGGCACGGGCCGCAGGGCCTCACGCTGGCCGCGGTCGCCCAGGAGGCCGGGCTGGCCCCGGCCACGCTGGTGCAGCGGTTCGGCTCGAAGCGAGGGCTGCTGCTCGCGTTCGCGGCCCACGCCACGCGGACGGCGGCCGAGCCGTTCCGCAGGGCCCGCCAGGAGCACGGCACACCGCTGGCGGCGCTGCGGGCCGCGCTCGTCCACCTGGCCGAGGGCGTGTCCACCCCCGAGGAGCTGGCCGGCAGCCTCGGCTTCCTGCAACTCGATCTGACCGACCCGGAGTTCCGCGCGAACGCCGCCGAGCACGCCCACCGCACCCGTGACGAGATCGCCGGCCTGCTCGCGGACGCGGTGGCGGCGGGCGAGCTGGCCGGCGACACCGAGCCCGGCCCGCTGGCCGGCGCCGTTCAGGTCGCCTACAACGGCACGCTCATCCTGTGGGCCCTGACCGGCGACGGCCCGCTCGCCGGCGCCATGGGCGACTCCCTCGACCAGACGCTGCGGCCGTACCTGGCCGTCTGAAACGGGCTGCCTGAAACGGGCCGTCTGAAACGCTCGACTCCGCGACGCTCCGGTTCGAAACTGGACCGGCACCCCCTGTGACGGGGGATGATCGGGAATCGGACGGCCATCGGTCACCGGACGGGCGCGTGGTGGCCGCGACGCATCGAGGTGCTCATGAGCCAAGTGGAAGATCCGGCGCCGCAGTCGCCGGAGTCTCTGTCGGAGCTGGCCCGCAGGCACGGGCTCCGCCCGGCCGTCGCGCGGCCCAGATTCGCCGACTATCTGCGTCAGCTTTGGGAGCGGCGGCACTTCGTGCTGACGTACGCGACCTCGCGCAACGTCTCGAGATACTCCGGCTCGGCGCTGGGGCAGCTCTGGCAGGTCATCACCCCGCTGCTGAACGCCGCGATCTACTACGTGATGTTCGGCCTCATCCTGGGCGGCAGCAAGAACATCCCCAACTACCCGGCCTTCCTGCTGACCGGGATGTTCGTGTTCACCTACACGCAGCGGACCGTCACGGCCGGGGCCAAGTCGATCTCCGGCAACCTGTCGCTGATCCGCGCCCTGCACTTCCCGCGCGCCTCGCTGCCGCTGGCGTACACGATCCAGGAGCTGCAGCAACTGGTCATCTCCATGGGCGTGCTGCTGGTCATCGTGGTGATCACCGGGGAGCCGCCCTCCTGGTTCTGGCTGATGATCCCGGTGGTGCTGCTGCTGCAGACCATGTTCAACATCGGGGCCGGGCTGATCCTGGCCCGGCTGGGCTCCTCGCTGCGCGATCTCAACCAGTTGCTGCCGTTCATCATGCGCACCTGGCTGTACGCCTCGGGCGTGTTCTTCGCCATCCACGACAAGGTGGTCAACAGCGCGGGCCTGCCCGAGTGGGTGGCCACCGCGATGTACCTGAATCCGGCGGCCTCCTACATCGAATGGATGCGTGACATTCTCATCCACGGGCACACCCCGCCGCAGATGGTGTGGCTGTCGTGCCTGTTCTGGGCGGTGTTCGCGCTCTGCGCCGGATTCTGGTACTTCTGGCGGGCCGAGGACCGCTACGGACGGGGCTGAGGGCCTCGTCCCGGGGGTTCAGCCTTTGGCGCGGGCGTCGAAGCGGGGATAGAAGTTTTCCCGCCTGCCGACCTTGACCAGGGTCTCCACGACCTTGCCCTTGAGGTCGACGACGCCGAAGCCGTCGCGTACGGGCAGGAGCAGGTGCTTCTCGTCGTACCAGCCGAACACGGGGAACCGGTTGGCCACCTTGATCCGGGTGACGGCCTTGCCGGTGGCGGTGTCCCAGACGCAGGCGGACGACTCCAGGGAGTGGCACGCGGTGAGGAAGCGGCGGCCCGACGGCGCGAACGTCCCGAGCCCGTGGCTGGCCGGGCGGCCGCGTACCTTCCAGGTGCGCTTGACGGCGCCCTTGAGGTCGTACTGGCGGATGGAGGATTTTCCGTTCTTGCCCCAGCGCACCACGACGCCCTTGCTGTCGTGCGTCCACTGGAAGCCGCCGACCGTGATCAGGGCCTTCTCGATGCGGACGAAGCGCGGCTTGAGCGAGGGCACGTCGATCAGCACGATGCCCTCGGAACGGGGCTCGGAGCCCGGCTCGAAGACGTTGACCAGCAGCGTCCGGCCGTCCGGCGACCAGGTGGGCCACATCGTGTTCAGGTACTGGCCCTCCCGCGTGGGGTCGGCTTCGACGGGCAGCTCGACCTCTGTCGTCTTGCCGGTCCTGCGGTCGAGGAAGCGGACCAGAGGCGCGCCCTCGCGGCGGTCGCCGACGAGGACGGCCTGCCGGCGCTCGTCGGGGGAGACGGTGGTCTCGCCGTCGACCTTGACGAACGCGCGCTTGGCCGGGTTTCAGGCCCGCCGCACCGAACCGGGCCGGCCGCGGAGGAAGCCCGCGTAGGAGGTGAGCTGGACCGGGCGACCGCCCATCTTGGCCACGACCTCGGCGTTGGTGCCGGGCAGTTCGCCCACGGGCGGTTGCGCGGGTGGTGCGGCGAGCACGGCCGTCAGGGCCAGTGCGGTTCCTAAGTACGGCATCGCGGTTCACTCCCCGTTTCTGATCGGTCAGCGATCCTACAAGATCGTGTACTGGGGATGAGGGAGGACGACGAAACGGTTGCACCCCTGAGAGACCGGGACGTACCCGGCCGCCGACCGAGGAGAACCACGCCATGAGCACGCCCCCAGCAGACCGTCCCGCCGTCCGCCAGCTCAGGCTCGTGGTGGAGGCGGAGGACTACGAGGCCGCCCTGGCCTTCTACCGTGACGTTCTGGGGCTGCCCGAGGAGGCGGCGTTCAGCAGCGGGGGCGGCGCGCGGGTGACGATCCTGGACGCGGGCCGGGCCACGCTGGAGATCGCCAACCCGGCGCAGAAGAAGATGATCGACGAGGTCGAGGTGGGCCGGCAGGTGGCGCCCAAGATCCGCGTCGCGTTCGAGGTGGACGACGCCCGCGACACCACCGAGCGGCTCGTCTCGGCGGGCGCGGACGAGGTCGCGCCGCCCACGGTCACGCCCTGGGAGTCGCTGAACGCCCGCCTCGACGCGCCCGCCGGGCTGCACATCACGGTCTTCCAGGAGCTGCGCACACCGGAGGAGCGCGCCGCGCTCGACGGCTTCGCCACGGACGCCGACCGCTGAGCCTCCGGCGGGGCTGGGCGGCCTGGGTCTGTCGGGCCAGTCGATCGGACGACAGATCGACGCCCGCATCACGACAGAAGCGGCATGCATTCTTGTAGCACTTCGATGGAAAGGAGAAACGTTGAAATTGTTACGCATCGCCGGGACGGTCGCCGTGGCCGCCGGGGCCGCTTTGATCCTGTCGCTATCGTCCGCCGCCCACGCCACCACGGCGTCCCCGACCACCGCATCGGCGGACAGCACCTGGAAATGGGTGCGCAGCTTCTCCACATTTGAAGTCTGCTCCGAAATCGGCGAGCACTACGTACGGTACGCCGAGGCGATCAGCTACCGATGCGACTGGGACGGCCGTCAATACCGGCTGCTGGTCGAGTATCCGTAACCTTCCCGTCCCGGCGTTCGTCGGGGGCCTCGGCGCGTTGTCGCGCCGGGGTTCCCTCGCTCGATCTCTCTGTCACGGGCTCTTCAGCCCACTTCAGGTTCCCTTCAGCATGCGCTCGTGACAGTGATGCCCCATGACCAACTCCCGAGTGCCGCTCGTGATCGCCACGGCCATTTTGGCGACTCTCACGGGCTGCGCCTCGTCTGACGGGAACGAGGCAGGCGCGACACCCTCCGCGGACCCCGCCAACCAGCAGCGCCAGACCCAGACCCAGCTCGCCACCTGCATGAAGGGCAAGGGGTTCGCCTACCACCCGATGGTGTCCATGCCGGAGCTGCCGGATGCCGTCAAGCAGGAGATGTCCGGCGACTATCCCGCAATGAAGAAATATCGCAGCAAGTACGGTTTCGGGTTCGCCGCCTCCATCGTCTACCCGAATGACGGGGTCGGCCGGATGGCCCGCCAGATGGGAGAGGACGACACCGACGACCCCAACGGCAAGGTCATCGCCGGGCTGTCGAAGCCGCAGCGGGAGGCGTACTTCGAGGCGATGGAAGCCTGCAATCTCGAGATGTTCAACAAGGCCACCGGCAAGAAGCACAAGTCGATGCAGGAGGTGGCCGAGGCCCAGGGCGAGATGTTGAAGCAGATCATCGGCCGCGAGATCGACGGCGATCCCAAGCTGGTGGAGCTGGCGAGCGCGTTCGCCGACTGCCTCAAGGGCAAGGGCTACCGGGTCACCTCGCAGCGCCCCTCTGACATCGCGCGCAGCACCGAGAGCTCGTTCATGACGGAGTTCGGCAGGCTCGGCAGGAAGCAGAACCCGACGGCGGACGAGGCGCGTCCCCTGTTGCGGCGCGAGATCAAGGCGGCCCTGGACGACCTGGAGTGCGGCAAGGAGTTCTACGCCGCCTACCGGCCCAAGGCGGACGAGGTCTACAAGCGCGCCGAGCTCCTCCCCGGCCTGGGCATGGCCGTCACGGTCAAGGGGTGACGTGGGCAGGTCAAGAGTGCTCGCCCTCGTCGTGGCGGGCGTGCTGGTGATCGCCGGAGTGGGCTGGGTGGTCGGCTCGCGGCTGCGTTCGCCGGCCGACGAGGCGTCCGCGCGCCGCCCGCCCAAGCCCTCCCTGGTCACGGCGCCGGCCGAGCGGCGCAAGCTCACCAGCACCGTCACGGTCAACGGCACGCTCACGTACGGCTCGCCGCTGCCGGTCACGCTCGCCGGCACGGTGGGCGGTTCGGGCGGCGGGGCAGGCGGTTCCGGCGGCGCGGGCGGCATGCCGCAGCGCGTCACGACGGCGCCCAAACCCGGCCCGATCCGTGAGGGCCAGGTGCTGATGCAGGTCAACGGGCGGCCGGTCTTCGCCATGGAGGGGAAGAAACCGATGTACCGACCGCTCATGCCGGGCACCGAGGGCGACGATGTCAAGCAGCTCCAGCGCGCGTTGCGGGTGAAGGTGACCGGCGTCTTCGACACGGCCACGGTGGCGGCGGTGAAACGCTGGTACGCCAAGCGCGGTTACCAGGCGCAGGAGCCCGACCTGGAGTCGCGCAAGACATTGCAGCAGTTGCGGCAGGCCGTACAGACAGCCAAGGAGACCCTGGCGGCCGACCGCAAGGCCCTGAACGAGGGGCTGGACGTGCGGCCGCTGCGGATCCGCCGCGACAACGCCCGCCGCGACCTGCGGTCCGCCGAGAAGGCGCTGGACGATGCCCGGGAGATCACGCCGGAGCAGGAGACCCAGCTTGCCGCGTTGCGGCGTGCCGTACGAGCCGCCGAAGAGCAGGTCGTCGCGGCCGAGCAGGCGTTGGCGGAGGCGAGGAAACCGGCTCCCACCCCGACCCCGACGTCGACCACGACCACGGCCACGGCCACGACGCCCGCGCCCACGTCCAGTGCGGTGGACACGAGCCTGCTGGAGATGAAGCTGGACAACGCCCGGCAGGATCTCCATGAGGCCCGGCAGGCGGTGGCCGCCTACGAAGAGCAGATCCGCGTCGAGCGGGACAAGCGGCTGGAGGAGCTGCGCAAGGCCGTGCGCACCGCGAAGGAGGCCGAGGCCACCGCCGCCCAGGCGCTCAGCCGGGCCAGGAAGGTCTCGCCGCTGCGGATGAAGGTCTCCCACAGCAAGACCAACCTGGCCGACGCCGGCACCATGCTGGCCGAGTACCGCAAGACGTACGGCTCGAGCGTGCCGGCCGGAGAGATCGTTTTCCTGCCGACCCTGCCCGCGCGCATCGACAAGACGGAGGTCAAGCCCGGCGACACCATCGAGGGCAAGGTCGCCACCGTGACCACCTCCGCCTTCGCGGTCACCGGGTCGGTCGACGCCAAGGAGGCCAAGCTGCTGCGCCCAGGCCAGGAGGCCGGCATGGAGACCACGGACGGCACTCAGCTTCCCGCCACGCTCACCGCGACCGGTGAGGATGCTCGCGTGGCCTCGGCGCAGAGCGAGGAAGACGAGGAGGACGACGGGTCGGACACCGGCTCGGTGCCCGTCCTGCTCACGCCCGATTCGGCCAAGGGGCTCAAGTCGATGGTCGGCTCGCCGATGACGGTGCGGATCTCGGTCGGTTCGACCGAGGGCGAGGTGCTGGCCGTGCCGGTGTCCGCCGTGGTCACCTCCGCCGACGGCCGGCCGCGGGTCCGGGTGGCCCTGGACGGTGACCGCGTCCGCGAGGTCGAGGTCCGTACCGGGCTCACCGCCGATGGGGACGTGGAGGTCACGCCACTGCGTGCGGGCGAGCTCAAGGAGGGCGACCGGGTCGTGGTGAGCGATGCCTGAGCCCGTCATCGAGCTGATCGCCGTCTCCCGCGAGTTCCCGGCGGACCCGCCGGTGCGCGCGCTGGCCGAAGTGGACCTGCGCGTCGACCCCGGCGACTACGTGGCCATCATCGGACCGTCCGGCTCCGGCAAGTCCACCCTCCTCAACATCCTGGGGCTGCTGGACCGGCCGACCTCCGGCTCCTACCGGCTGGACGGCGTCGAGACCACGACGTTGCGCGACGGCGCGCGGACCCGGCTGCGCGGCACCCGCATCGGCTTCGTCTTCCAGTCCTTCCACCTGCTGCCCCACCGGACGGTCGTGGAGAACGTGATGCTCGCCGAGGTGTACGGCCGGCATCCACGCGCCGGCCGGCGGGCACGCGCCGAGGAAGCGCTCGGACAGGTAGGCATGAGCCATCGCATCGGCTTCGTCCCCGACCGGCTGTCGGGCGGCGAGCGCCAGCGGGTGGCCATCGCCCGGGCGCTGATGGCCCGGCCCGCCCTGCTCCTGTGCGACGAGCCGACCGGCAACCTCGACAGCCGCAACACCGAGGCCATCCTCGACCTGTTCGACGGCCTGCGCGCCGACGGCCTCACCGTCTTGGTGATCACGCATGAGGACGAGGTGAGCGCCAGGGCCAAACGCCGGGTGCGCATCGGCGACGGCGTTCTCACCGAGCAGGGGTGAGCATGGATCTCCGTGACCTGTGGGCCGAGTCTCTCGCCGGGATGCTCGCCCGCCCGATCCGCTCTGCCCTGACCACCCTCGGCACCGTTCTGGGCATCACCACGCTGGTGGTCACCCTGGGTGTCGCGGCGACCGCGGGCAACCAGATCGTCGGCCGCTTCGACGAACTGCTGGCCACCAGCATCACCGTCGAGGTGCCGCGCGGTGGCCACGACCCCCTGGTCACCTGGGCGGCGGCCAAGGAACTGCTGCGCCTGCGCGGCGTGACGTCGGCGACGGCGCTGGCGCAGAGCGACGCGAGCTCCAACCTCGTCGTGACCGCCAACAACCTGCTCGACCCGACCCGGCTGGCCGGGCAGACCCTCGCGGTCGTCGCGGCCACACCCGACCTGCCGGCCACCACCCGCGGCCGGATGGTGGCCGGGCGGTTCTACGACACCGGCCACGTGGCCCGCCGCGACCGGGTGGTCGTGCTGGGGGAGCAGGCCGCCGAGATGCTCGGGATCACCAGCCTGGAGCACTCGCCGGCGGTGTTCATCAAGGACCGGGCCTACACGGTCATCGGCATCATCGGTGGCCTGCGGCGCGAGCAGATCCTGGCCGGCGCGGTGCTCGTCCCGCCTGCCCTGGGTCCCGACTTCGGCCTGAAGGACGTCACCCGCGTCCTGGTCGCCACCCAGTTGGGCGCCGCCGAGCTCATCGCCCGGCAGGCGCCGCTCGCGCTCAGCCCCGACCGCGGCGGGGAACTGCAGGTGATCGCCCCACCCAGCGCCAAGCGGGCGCGGGACGGCGCCCAGGACGACGTCAACGGCCTGTTCCTCGTCCTCGGCCTGGTCTCTCTGGTCGTCGGGGCGGTGGGCATCGCGAACGTCACCCTTGTCACGGTCATGGAGCGGATCGCCGAGATCGGCCTGCGCCGTGCGCTGGGCGCGGCCCGCCGGCACATCGCCGCCCAGTTCCTGCTGGAGTCCAGCCTGACCGGGCTGACCGGCGGGGTGATCGGGGCCAGCCTGGGGATGGTGGCCGTGGTCGCGGTGGCGGCCGTGCGTCAGTGGACCCCGGTCCTCGACGTACGGCTGGCGTTGGCCGCGCCGGTGGCGGGTGCGCTGGTGGGGCTCCTGGCGGGCCTGTATCCGGCGCTGCGTGCGGCTCGCATGGAACCGGTCGACGCCCTGCGATGACCGTCCTCGGGGGCCGGGTCTCGACCTGGCGGTGGACCTGCGGGGCGCGCGGGCTTGGCGCGGTGCCGGCCCAAGACAGGCCGAAAGGCAGACTGCGCTGCGGCCGGTTGGACGTGCCCGCCGACCGGGCACGCCCGCGTCGCGAGCGGATCACGCTCGGCCTGGCCATGCTGCCCGCCGTGGACCAGGGGGGCCGCACCCTCCTGGTCGACCTCGGCCGTCCCGCCCCGCAGATCGACGCTTTCCGTGCCGGCCGGGCGGCCTTGGCCGATCTGGCCCAGCAGTTCGACGTGGTCGTCTTCGATCCGCGCGGGTTCGGGTCACGGCGAACGCGTCCTTCATCGTCTCGCGCGCCTGGTTCGGCCTGGGGCCCCGATGGCCCAGCCCATCCCCATCTCTCCCGTCTCCCACCGCGTACGGGAGGTCGAAGGCGATAGAGGCGCGGGTGGGGTGGCGGTACGTAGTTGCCCGGCCGTTCGACTGCCGGGCCGGATCACTTCGACGAATCGTGAAATGGGGTGAAGGGTCGACTTTCCCCCATTACGGTGCGAAAAATGAACGCTGACCAGTTGCATGAATACGCGAACCAATTGCGTGACAATTTCTTGCGACTGCAGGATCAATCCCTGGAACTGCACCAACGCGCCCGAGCCTTGCAGGTCACCCACAGCTCGCCCGACGGCCTCGTCACCGCCACTGTGGGCGCCCGCGGTGACCTGATCCGGCTCGAGCTCGACCCCCGGGTCTCCCGCCTGCGGGACAGCGGCAGGATGGCCGACCTCATCACCGCCACCGTGCAGCAGGCCGCGGCGATGGCCCAGGAGGAGGTCGTGCGGATGTTCGCGCCCCTCGTCCCGCCGGAGCAGATGCGGGCCCACCTGGACGGCGACCTCGACAGCGTGCTGGGGCACCTGGACGACCGGCTGCGCGAGATCGGGTAGAGGATGGCCGAGCACGTACGCATGGAGCGGTCTCAGGTCGAGGCCGGGCTCAAGGGCTGGCAGGGGCACACAGCCGGACTCGGTGACGCCCTGCGCGACGCCACCGCCCGCATCGAACGGCTGAACGCCGCCGCCCCCTGGGGTGGCGACTCGGCCGGGCAGGAGTTCCACCGGGCGTACTCGGCCGAAGGAGGGCCCGACACGCTCATCGCCTGGGCCGGGCAGCTCACGAGGAACCACGAGGCCACCGGCGAGGACGTACGGCAGACCGTGGAGACCACGAGCGAGGCCGCCTCCACGCCGAGGGGCGATCGGGTGTGAGCGTCCACGCGGGGGCGGAGCACAACCGCAGCACACCCGTCACCAGCCCGCCGGGCGGTGGCGACGACACGATCGGCAGCGGCGGCTACGCGACCGACGTCACGCCGGCCTGGGGGAAGGGCGCGCCCGAGTGGGTGGACGTCCTGATCTCGCTGGTGGCGGCCGGGCAGATGTGGCCGGAGGGCAGCGAGAAGGGCCTGGCGGAGCTGGCGGTGGCCTTCAACGACCTGTCACGGGCGGCGCTGGCCGGGCAGGACGTGAGCTCGCGGGCGGCGATGCTGGACGGGTGGTCGGGCGCGTCGGCCGACGCCTTCCGCGAGCACACCGACGAGCTCGCGTCGGGGGAGACGGGGCTGGCGGGGATGGCGCGGGCCGCTCGGGCGTACGCGCTGCAGCAGGACTCCTTCGCGCGCGCCACGCAGTACGGCAAGCTGTCCATCAACGTCGGCTACTGGATCACGGTCAGCGCGGCCGCCGTCGGGGTCATGGCGAGCTTCCTCACCGCGGGCGCGACCACACCGCTGCTCGCCGCGTACGCGCAGCGGCTGCGCACCTTCCTCGACCAGGTGTTCGGCTCCCTGGAACGGGCGGCGGGGGCAGGGCGCGGGCTCACGGCCGTCGCGCCGAAGCTCGCCGCCGTCCAGACGGCCCAGTTCGGTGGGCGGCAACTCGGTCAGGGGCTGCTGGCCAGGGCGGTCACCAGCCACATGCTGCGCGAACTGCCGGAGGAGGTGGGCGAGGGCCTGCTCATGGACGGGCTCGCCCAGCGGCGGCAGATGGAGCTCGGGACACGTACGAGCTGGGACACCCGCATGACGACCGCGAACGTCCTCGGCGACGCGACCGGCGCCCTGCTGGCGTCCCGGATCGCGCCCGCGGTCTCCAAGTACGTCTCCGGCCTCCCCGGCCTGCGCCACCTCGACACCGCGGCGGGGGACGCCGGTGGGCTGGCGAACGTCCTCATGCGGTACCCCACCAAGGCCGCGAGCGCGGCCGCCACCAACGTGCTCGTCTCGGCCCCGGCCGGGATGATCTCCAACGGCCTCGTGTACGGCACCTGGCAACTCCCCACGATGGAGGGGCTGGTGGGCAGCATGGCGGCCGGCGCCGGCCGGGTGGGCACCATCAGCCCGCTCAGCACCGACGTCCTCTCCGCCCTCGCCAACCCGTCAACGGCCCTCGCCCGCGCCGAATCCACCGCCCTGGCCCAAGACCCCATCCCCTCGCCCCCGGCACCCACCGCCGCCGGCTCCGGCCAGGGCGGAATCCCCCAGAACCCCGCCACCCACGGGGCCGGCGCAGTCACCCCGACGGCAACCACCCCACCCACCCCGGCCGGCGACGCACACGGGACCGGTTCGACAGGCACCCCCCAGCGCAACGGCACCATCCCGACACCGCCCGGCACCCCCACCACGCCGACCCAGCCCGCACCACCACCGACCACCACCACCCAGGCAGGCGCCACACCCCAAGGCCCAGCACCGGTCACCGCCCCCAGCGGGCCGGGGCAGACCGGCACGGCGTCGCAGGGCGCGCCATCGGGCACAGCGTCCGGCGGGCCGACGCAGGCGAGCGCAGCGTCGCAGGGTGCGCCATCGAGCTCCGCGCCCGGCGGGCTGGCGCAGGCGGGTGCGGCCCCGCAAGGATTGGCATCGGGGACTACCCCCAGCGGGCCGGCGCAGGTCGGCGCGGCTGCCGGCACTCCGGCCGCCGGGACGGGTGCGCCCGCGACCCTGGCCCCGGCGGCGGCTGGGCCGACCGCCCAAGCCACGGCGGTGGCTGGGTCGCCCGCCCCGGCCACGGCGGTGGCTGGGTCGCCCGCCCCGGCCACTATGGGGGCCGGGCTGACCGCCACGGCCGCCGGCGGCCATGTGCCGACAACTCCTGGCACCTTGGGTGCCGCGCCGAGTAGGCCCACCGGCGCCGGCACTGCCACCGGCACCGCCGCCACCACCGGCAGCGTGGCCACGGTGGTGGCGGGGGCGACCGCCACGGTCGCCGCTTCTGTGTCGGCGGCTTCTGGCGTTTCGAACGTGGCAGGGCCTGATGTGGGTGTTGAGGGTGGGGAGTTGGTGCCGTCCAAAGAGGCGTTGGCTTTGGCGCTCAGTGGGGTGGGCAGACCGTCCGTACCGAGGCTTGAGGGGATCGGGCCGGAGGTGGCGAGCGACATTGAGCAGGCGATGCGTGAGCTGGCCCGTGACTACCCGGACCTGACGCGCGCCCTCGGCACCGTCAGCACCACGGACCCGCACGGGAACTTCGTCACCCAGCCGGACCTGGTGGCCTACGCGGTCGTGGACGGCGGTGAGCGGGGTATTCACCTGAACCCCGTCGCCATGGCCGACCAGGTGCAGGCCGGGCGGGTGGAGGAGGCGACCGGGTGGACGGTGCCGGGTGGTGGGTCGGTGCGCGGTGTGCTGTACCACGAGGTGGGCGAGCACATCGCCGACCGCATCATCAGCGACCCCGGCGCGCGCACCGCCCTGAACGCCACCGTCTCCGCCGCGCTGGGCCGCCCGTACGACGTCACAGGCGTGCACGACCAAGAGACCGTGACCGCCGTCGAGTCCCGCCTGTCCACGTACGGCGCCACCACCCCCCGCGACCTGATCGCGGAGGCGTTCACCGAGTACAGGGCCTCGGCGACCCCGCGTCCCCTGGCCAGGGCGATCGGCGAGCTGATCGATCGGCTGCACACCAAGCACACCAAGCACACCAAGCACACCAAGCACACCACGCAGGCACACCGGCCACAGGACGCCGCGCTGACAACGCGCTCCCGCGAGGAGATCCATGCCCGCAGGCGTGGTCCCTCCGACGACCCGGAAGCGGATCCGGACCTGTGGGCGCTGCGGGCCATGGACGGGCGGATGAGCGAATCCCGCTATCGGGACGAGGACGCCGAACGCCAGGCAGGCAAGATCCTCCAGCGCATGGCGAGCACCTGGGGCCGCGACGGGACCCAGTGGCTGCTGGACACGTTCCGGGCGCGTTCCCCGTACGTGCGCGACGGCATCGTCTGGGCCGCCCGCCAGAACGGCGTGGCCGGCCCGACCGGCGAGCAGCAGTCAATGGCCCAGACGTCCGGGCCCCAGGGCCATGGCGGCCGGACTGGCCAGAGCGGCCGGCAGCAGGAGGCCGCCTACCAGGCCGAGAACCTGTACGACTCCCAGGCCGACCGGCGCCACTGGAAGGACGTCATGCGGGAGGCCGACCATCTCGCCCACCAGTACACGGCCGCCGACCGAGACCAGGACGCGGACGCGTTCCAGGACGCCATCGACGACGCCCAGGCGTTCGTCCGCCGTCACGGCCTGGCCGACGCCGACCGGACGCCCTGGTACAAGTTCAAGGGCGCGGCGGAGATGGACGACTGGATGGCCTTCCGCGAGAGGGAGGACACCAGCACCGGCATCGGCTTCATCAGCGAGATCCTGCTCTATGACTTCGACCTGGAGCCGGACGACCTGAAGGGCACCGGTGCCGCCGGGCAGAGTGGGACGAAGGGGTACGAGCCGCCGATCTCCGACCACGACGACTTCGGCAAGGTCAATGTCGAGCGCCGGACCAAGGTGCCCCTCGCCGGGCTGCGCCCGCAACGGGTGGAGGACTACGACAAGGCCTCCCAGCCGCTCAGCGAGGAGCACAAGGAGGCCATGCGGAAGGCGTACGGGGAGTTGCGGAAGTTCATCGACGACCTCGGCTCCAGGGAGATCAGGTTCGGCGACCTGCTCGCGATCATCAACAAGGTCAACCCGACCGGGCACAACAGGAACTGCCCGGAGACCAGCCTGGCCATCGACGACCTCCTGCGCGGCAAGCCGGCCGTGGCCGGGCCGCTGAACGCCGCGCCGGTCCCGGTCATCCGCACCACGATGGGCAGGCGGGCGATCGAGAAGCACATGCGGCTCAGCAGCCTCAAGAAGGTGGCGAAGATCTTGCAGAACGAGGGGCCGGGATCACGCGGTGTGGTGATCGGCTACAGCGGCTCCGGCATCGGGCACGTGTGCAACGTCCTCAACGTCAACGGCAACATCTACTACGCGGACGGCCAGCACCAGCGGGTCTACATCGACCGGCACCCCATGGAGGGCAAGTATCGCGAGTACGACTTCTTCCAGACCCGCTGAGAAAGGACGGATCACCATCATGATCGGCAAGGAGGAGGCCGAGCGGATCGTGCGCGCGTACATCGCGAAGGAACTGAGCGCAGTGGGGGAGGGGCTGGTCGTGCACGACGCGGCGACGGTGGAGCGGCCGTACGGGTGGTTCTTCACGATCACCACGGCGGAGTTCGTCGAGACGGGCGACCCCGGCACCACGTACGCCGGGCTGGGCCCGGTGCTGGTGCGGCGGGCCGACGGCGGCCTCGTCGAGTACGACTCCATGTACACCGGCGAGGCGGCGGCCGAGCACTACGAGGCGGGGCTGTGACGCGGCGGCGGCCCGCGATCTGCGACGCGTGCGCCAGGCTCCGGCAACGGGTCGACACGCAGGCGGCCGGCCGGTACGTCCCCTCCTGCGAGGCCTTCCCCGAAGGCGTCCCGGCGGAGATCTATGGGGGCGGCTTCGACCACCGGCACGAATACCCCGGCGACGGCGGTGTCCGGTTCGCGCTCCGGCCCGCGGCCGAGGGGGCGGTGCGGGCATTCGAGGGCCTGAACCCGTGAGCCAGGCCAGAACCCGGCGACGTCTTCACAACGCGCGCTAGGCGGGCGGCTCCGGTGGGAGGCAGATGGTCAGGGCGCCGGGGACGGCCTCGGCGTCGATCTTCGTGGTGGCCTCGCGCTCGCCGCCGTCCAGCTCGTACGTCAGCGGCGCCCCGAACCGGGCCGACACCTTCCTGGCCCGGGTGATCCGCACGAACGGCGACTCCTCCGAGCGCCCCGTGGCCATCCTGCCGATCACCCTGGCCCACTGGACCGGTCCCTGGGCGGTGGAGACCCCGACCTCCAGCCAGCCGTCGTCGGGCCGGGCGTCGTCGAACGCCTCGATGCCGCCCGCGATCGTGCCCACGTTGCCCAGCAGCAGGCAGCTCGCCTGGTCGTCGAACCACGTCGTGCCGTCGACCTCGATCGTCATCGGCACCAGCGGCCCGCCGACGTGCCGGACCGCCGCCCTGACGTAGCTCAGCTTGCCGAGCCGCCGCTTGGCCTGTCCGTCGGCGTCGGCGATCATCTCGGCTTCGAAGCCGGCTCCGGCCATCACCGCGAAATGCTCGCCGTTCAGCAATCCGAGGTCCAGCCGCTCCCGCCGCCCGTGGAAGCCGATCCGCACGGTCTCCTCGAGGTCGATGGGCAGGCCGAGGTTGGTGGCGAACAGGTTCCCGGTGCCCGCCGGGAGGATCGCCATCGGCACGCCCGAACCGGCCAGCACGTCGGCGCACCGCTGCACCATGCCGTCACCGCCCCAGACGAACACCAGGTCGGCGCCCTCTTTGAGCGCCTGCCGGACCTTCTTGCGGGCCTTCTTGCTCTTGGGGACCTCGTACCAGAGGAGCTCGCCGACGTCCTGCTCGGTGATGAGCACGCGCAGCCGGTCCAGGCCGGCGCCAAGGGTCTTCTTGCGATGCGCGACAACAGCCACGGTGGGGGACATGCCCTCCGCACTACCCACCTCCGCGGATTCCAGGCAGGAATCAATGCCGCGCCCCGGGGTAGCCGATCGCGAACGAGCGACGAGGGAGGGCCGTACCTGTGAGGCGTCAGTGGGGCAGGGGACACGAAGACCGGGACCGCGTCCTGGGGCTGCGGCTGACGCTGGCCAGCCTCGCGGTCGCGCTCGTCATGATCCCGTTCAGCCTGCTGCTCGTCGTGGCCAAGATGCCGGTCAACGAGCTGGACGCAGAGGTCGCCGCCGAGCTGCACGAGTACGCGCACGCCAACCCCCTGGTGACCCAGGCGCTGGCCGTCTGGTCGGAGGCGTTCGGGCCGTGGCCGTGGCGGATCGCGGTCATCGCGTGCGCAGCCTGGCTGCTCCACCGGGGCGCGCCGCGACTGGCCCTGTGGGCCCTCACCACCGTGACGGTGGGCGGGCTCCTCGCGCTCGCCCTCAAGATCATCGTTGCCCGGGCCAGGCCGCACCTGCCGGACCCCGTCGCGCTCGCGCCCGGCGACTCCTTCCCGTCGGGCCACACGGTCAGCGCGACGCTCGGCGCGGGAGTGATCGTCCTGCTCCTGCTGCCCAGGCTGCCCAGGTGGGGGCGGGGCGTGGCCTGGGCGGTCGCGGCGTTCCTCGCGCTGTCGGTCGGCTACACGCGGATCGCGCTCGGCGTGCACTGGGTGAGCGACGTGGCCGGCGGCCTCGTCCTCGGCGTGGCCGTGGTCGCCGCCACCACCGCGGCATTCGAGACGTGGCGGCGCGAGCAAGGCCGCAGGCCGGCCGCTCCGCTGGCCGAGGGAATGGCTCCCGAGCCCGAAAAGGTGACCCATGACTGAGCACAAGACCGAGCACGTGAAGTACTACGCGCGGACGCTCGTGTTACCGATGCTGCTGATGGCCGCGGTGACGTACGGGGCGGGGCAGGCCATCCTCGCCTGGCCCACCGGCGAGGCGGCCGTGAGCCGGGGCCTGGCGGCCGACCGCACCTCCCAGTGGAACACGCTGACCGACTTCGGCAGCAGCCTGTCGGACACCCCGTACATCGTGGCCCTGACGGCGGTGGCCGCGATCGTCTGCAGGCTGGCGTTCCACCGCTGGCGCGAGTCGATCTTCCTGGTGGCGGCCGTCTGGAGCCAGTCGCTCGTCTTCCTGGCCACCACCGAGCTCGTCGACCGGCACCGCCCTCCGGTGCCGCACCTCGACCCGGCCCCGCCCACCTCCAGCTTCCCCTCGGGGCACATGAGCGCCGCCGTCGCGTTCTACTGCGGGATCGGGCTCATCCTGACCCTGCACATCCGCGCCAGGGCGCTCCAGGTGCTGATCTGGGCGCTCGCGGTCGCCGCGCCGCTGGCCGTCGGCTTCTCGCGGTTGTACCGGGGCATGCACTTCGTCTCCGACGTGCTGTGGGGCCTGCTGCTCGGGCTCGCCTGCGTGGTGATGGCCGCCTGGGCGATCCTGTACCGGCGCGAGCGCACGTCGCCGTCCCGGCAGCCGGGCCGCCGTACGGCCGGGGCCGCGAAGGTCACCTGAGGAGGACGGGCAGCGTCAGGACGTCGTTGCCGATGAACGACGGCACCGGTCGTAACGTGCCCGGGTCCGCCGCCGGCCGGATCCGCGGGAACCGCCCGAACAGCGCGGGCAGGGCGACGTCCGCCTCGAGCCTGGCCAGCGGCGCGCCGAGGCAGAAGTGCAGGCCGTAGCCGAAGGCGAGGTGCTGGCGGTCGTGCCGGTCGATGTCGAACGTGCCGGGCGCCGGATTGACCCGCGGATCACGCCCGTGGGCGCCGAACGCGATCAGGATGAGGTCGCCCTTGGCGATGGTGACGCCGTCGCCGAGGTCGATGTCCGCGGTCGCGTAGCGCAGCGGCAGATGCATGACCGGCGACTGCCGGCGCAGGCTCTCCTCGACGACGTCGCTCCAGCGGCCGGGGTCGGCGAGCACGACGGCGCGCTGGCCGGGGTGGGTGAGCATGGCGATGATCGCGTGGTCGATGAGCGCGACCGTGGTCTCGCTGCCCGCGCCGATCATCAGGAGCAGGGTGCTGATCAGCTCTTCCATGCTGAGCCGGTCGCCGTCGTCCTGCTGGGCGGTCAGCAGCAGGCTCGTCATGTCGTCGCCGGGCTCGGCCCGCTTGGTGTCGATGAGCCGGTGCATGACGGCGTAGAGCCGCTGCTGGACGGCCGTGGCCTCCTCGACGGTGATCGTGTTGTCCAGGACGCGGTCGATGGCGCCCAGCATCGCGGGCCGCTGCTCGTCCGGCACGCCGAACAGGTCGCAGATGACCTGGCTCGGGATGCGGTACGCGTAGCGGGCCCGCAGGTCCACCGGCTCGCCGGCCGGCACGGTCGCGAGCTCGTCGAGCAGCGCCGTGACGATCCTCTCGACGGCGGGCCGCATCGCCTCGATCCGCCGGGCGGTGAAGGCCCGGCCGACCAGGTCTTTGAGCCGCTTGTGGTCGGCGCCGTCGGCGGTGAGCATGCTGACGACGTCGACCCAGGCGGTCAGCCAGGCGATGGCGAAGGGGCGGTAGCCGGGCCAGGACCTGCGGGCGTCCTTCGAGACGCCGGGATGGGTCAGCAGGTGCTTGACCACCTCACCGCGGCTGACCGACCACGCGACCAGGTCGCCGGGGAGCCGGACGAGGACGGCGGGACCGGCCGCGCGCAGCCGGTCGACCTGCTCATGGAGGTGGACACCGGTGGTGTCGAGGATCGTGGGCGAGCCGGTCACGGGAACCTCCTGCGTGCACGAGGTGGATTCACCTTATCGCGCGGTCCTCGGCCGGTCAGCGGGCCAGATAGGCCGGCCAGCCGCCGAAGTGCGAGATCTCCGGGGCGCCCGCCACCGCGTACGGCCAGGAGCGGGGGGCTCACCGCGGAACTCCCCGGTGCAGGGCCATCTGCGTGATGGCGCGGGCGGCGCGGCGTTCGACGATCTCCATGGACTCGCCGACGTGCCGGTGCAGCGCGGTGAGCGCCTCGTCGAGGTCCTTGGCCAGCACCAGCTCCACGATGGCCAGATGCTCGGCGCTGGAGGTGGCGATGCGGTCGGCGGTCAGGAAGTCGTACATGCGCACGTGCCTGATCCGGGCGTTGACCGTCTCCAGGGCCTCGGTCAGCGCGTCGTTGCCCGACGACCGCAGCAGCGTGACGTGGAACTCCTCGTCCAGCAGCACGAACTGCGGGTCGGGATCGGGCAGGTCCTCGGTGAGCTCGCGCCATTGGTCGCGCAGCGGTTCGAGCAGCGCGACGTCGTGCCCGGCCACCTCGGACTCCCGCACCCTGGTCAGGCCGCGCAGTTCGAGCGTGATGCGCAGCTCGTACAGGTCACGCAGACGGGACAGATCGGGTACGGCTACGTAGTAGCAGCCGTCCTCGCGCACCACCAGCCGGTCGCTCTCCAGGCGCACGAGCGCCTCGCGGACCGGGGTGCGCGAGACGCCGAGCTCTTCGGCCAGATGCTTCTCCATCAGCCGGGTCCGCACCCCGAACTCGCCGACCATCACCCGGCGGCGCAGCTCGTTGTAGGCCCATTCGCGACGGGACATCTCCACTCGGGCCTCACCTCCTTCGCGGTGGCTTCATGGGACCAAGCGGGTATTTCCGACCTGTTACCGCTCTGTGAAGACACGTGTGTATACACGCGTGCATGTACGCGGCCCGAGATCACGGGGCGGCGTGCCCGGGCGGCGAAGTGGTAGGTATGAGGAGTGGCGCCTTTCTTCCGGACCAACAGCCCGGAATTCGACTTCCCGCCCTACTCCGGTCTGCCACCGATCCGCTACGTGCTGGCCGCCGCGCCCCGCTCGGGCAGCAACATGCTGGTCCGCACGCTCTGGCACACCGGCCGGGCGGGCTTCGCCGACGGCTACCTGACCGACACCCACGTCCTCGACTACTTCGAGCGCTGGGGCTTCGACACCGCCGACCCGGCGGGACTGGTCAAGGACTACGTCCGCAGGCTGATGACCGTCCGGACCAGCCCGAACGGCGTCTTCGGCATCAAGGTGCACGGCGAGCACCTGCCGGGGCTGGAGGCCGACATCGACGAGCTGCTCATGTCGCCGCGCTACCTCTGGCTGCGCCGCCGGGACCGGCTCAGGCAGGCCATCTCCCACGTCCTCGCCGAGCAGACCGGCGTCTGGATCGTGGACGGCGTCTACCTGTCCACCAGCCGGCCGCACTCCGAGCCGCGCTACGACTACGGCGAGATCCGCCGCCACCTGAGCCGCCTCGACGCCGAGACACGGGTGTGGGAGCAGTATTTCGCCCGCCGCGGGCACACCCCGCACGTCGTCTTCTACGAGGACATGCTGGCCGACCACCCCGGGACCGTGCTCGGCTGCCTGCGCCACCTGGGCGTGGAGCCGCCCGACGCCCTGCCGGACCCGGGCATCAAGCGCCAGTCGGGTCAGGTCACCGAGCGCTGGGTGGAGTGGTTCGAGCGCGACAGCGCCCGGCGCGAGCCCGTCATGGGATCGTCGAGCTGAGCGGCCAGCGCCTGATCCGGTACGGCGTCCACCACACGTACCGCCCGGCTCGGTGCAGCAGGTCGGTCCGCAGGTAGTGCTCGATCACCGCCGGGGGGAGCGCCGCCGCCGGCACGCCGCGCAGCAGCGGCGCGATCGACTTCTCACTGTTCGGGTTGCGCAGCACGAGCCGCTTGAACGAGCCCGTCCGGCGGTCGCGAACCTCGATGAAGCCGGGGCCCAGCCGGTAGCCGCACATGGCGACGTGGAAGGTGGTGCGCCACTCGGCCGCGATGCGCTCCCCGTCCGAGCCCGCCGACACGGCGGCCGGCGGGTAGAGGTGGCTGAGCGGCCGCCACCGCGCGGCCTCGATCCCGGCCGGCAGCCGGATCGTCCAGTCGACGGCGATGCCGTGGCCGGTCAGCTCACGGACGGCGCAGAGGGCGGCCACCGCCGTGGCGCCGTCCGGGTCCTCCAGGTCCACCAGCTCGTCCAGCCGGGCGAGCTGGACGCCTTCGCCCGCCAGCCGCGCCACGGCTTCGAGGGGGTCGCCGGTGAGGTCGGCGCGGCCGGCGTACACGCCGGGGACGCGCTGGGCGGCCGGGTCACGTTCCCGCCACAGCTCCATCGGCACGGCGCTCATCGGGCCACCCCCGCCACCACCATGGAAACCCCGGCCGCGGCCGGCTCCGCCAGCGCCGGTACGAGGGGCGCGCCGCGGCCCAGGTTCTCGCCGTCGAGGCGGAGCAGGTCCTGGTTGGCGACCGCCGGCGCGACGTGGACCGCCTGCCCGCCGTCGCGGAAGATCAGCCCCAGCGCCCGCCAGCGCGCCAGCAGCTCCTCGACGCGGCCCTCGGTCACGCCGTCGTGCCGGGCGGCGGCCTTGCGGGTGAGCCCCGCCGGGCTGTGCGGCGTGTCGAGCAGCCGGAACACCGTCACCTCCAGCGGGTCCACCAGGTCGAGCAGGTGCCAGGAGAAGCCGGGCCGGGTGTCCACGAGCACGATGTGGTCGCCCAGGTCGCAGTGGGTCAGGCGGCTGCGCGGATAGGCGTCCTTCCAGGCCGCGACGGCCGCGCGCAGCCGGTCGAGGCAGCCGCCGCCGATCCCCTGGTGCGGGGAGTCGAAGACGTAGACGAGGTCGGACAGCTCGGCCTCGGGCAGGTCGTAGATGTGCCGGTACTGCGCGGCCGGGCGCAGCTCGCCGAAGCCCAGCTCGGGCCGGTCGAAGTACGGGCTGAAGCGCTCGACCTTGAGCCGGGTGGCGTTCGACGGCGGCATGAGGTGGTGCAGGGCGGGCGCCTGGTCGATCACGGTGTCGTAGTCGGCCTCCAGCTCGCCGGGGAAGCCGTACAGGTAGTTCCAGTTCAGGTTGATGCCGACGGTCTCGGAGTCGCGCAGCAACCGAACGTTCAGGCAGCCGCTCACGCCCTTGTCCATCAGGGTGAGCACGTGGCTGCTGAGGTTCTCCACGCCCGGCTGCACGTAGCTGATCCCGGCCGCGCGCAGGGTCTCCAACTGGTCGCGGCGCAGGTTCGCCTTGATCTCGTAGCCGATCCGCAGGTCGTAGCCGGACTCCTGGAGGCGCGGGGCCATCGAGGACAGGTAGGCCATGTCGAGGATGTTGTCGGTCACCCACACGTCGAGGATCCGGTGCCGCTCGGCCAGGCCGAGGATCTCCTCGACGAAGCGGCCGGGGTCCTTGCTGCGGAACTGCATGAGGGAGCCGTTGAGCCCGCAGAACGTGCAGTGGTGTTTCTCGCCCCACCAGCAGCCGCGCGATCCCTCGACCGTGAGCCGCGGCTCCACCCAGGAGCCCGCGACGGAGCGTGCGTGCAGCTCGAAGTAGTCGCCGAAGTCGGGCGGGACCAGCGCCGAGGCCGGGAGCGGCCGGGCCTCCACCGGGTTCGTGACGGACGCGCCGTCCGGCCCGCGCCAGCACAGCCCGGCGATGCCGCCGACCGGCCCGCCGGTGCGGATCGCCGTGAGCAGGTCGGGGAAGGTCAGCTCGCCCTCGCCGCGCACCACGTAGTCGACGTACGGGAAGTTCCGGTGCATCGCCGCGCCCTGCGGCCCCTCGCAGTTCGGGCCGCCGAACACCGTGACGACGTGCGGCGCGAGCGCCTTGATCTCCCGCGCGGCCGCGAGGGCGGCGGCGTTCTGCGCGAACGTGGCGGTGAACCCCACCAGGTCGGGCCCCGTGGCCACGATCCGGGCGGCGATGTCCTGGATGTAGCGGGGCGCGAGCTCGTGCAGCTCGGTCGCCTTGGCGAGCATCGGCTCCGGCACGCTGCCGCCGAGGAACTCGGCGAACTCGGCCACCTTCCACCGGGGCCGCTCGTTCAGCGCCGCCGAGAAGATCCACTCGCTGTGGCCGGAGAAGTAGGAGCTGACGAACGTGTCGTACTCCTCGAACGAGAAGCCGACGTGGGCGTCCACCCAGTCGATGTAGTCGAGGTTGGCGTGGACGACGTCCACGACGTCGTCAGGGAACACGTCGAGGACACGGCGCTTGAGCACGCCGAGCGAGAGCGACGGCGCGTCGACCGTCGACCACGGCATGTCCACCAACACGATGTGCATGGTCTTGCCCCTCATCTCCAGGTTCACCACAGGCCGCGCCGCGACAGCGCCTCACGCGCGGCCCGGCTGTCGGCCGACGGCGTGGCCGCGAACGCCGCGGCCACCCGCTCGGACACCACGCCGCGGGTGACCCCCGCGGGCGTGGCGAAGTACGCGTACGGCACCGGCCCGCCGCCCGCCGCGCTCTCCCCCCAGGAGGCGAGGGCCTCCGGGGCGTACCGGCGCAGCCCGGCGTGGCCCCGGCCGGTCTCGACGATGCCTCCGCTCTCGATGACGAACGACAGCGGCTGCTCGCAGGCCAGCGCCGTGAACAGGGCCACCATCAGCTCATGGGTCACGGTCTCCCGCAGGAACGCGACGTCGCCGGGCCGCGTCCCGGCCAGGTCCAGCAGGAACCCGGCGAACGCCTCCTCCACCGACACCCCCGCCCCCGCGTACGGGACCAGCCGGAACCTGCCGAACCGCGGCGAGGCCAGGAAGCCGTCGAGCAGCTCCGCGTCGCCCACACCGGCCGCCGCGAACAGGCGCAGGCTGTGCGGGAACGCGGTCGCGAGGCTGCCGCCCGTGCCGAGCCGCCAGATGGTCGAGCGGAACCGGCGCGCGGCGGCGTCGAGCTCCTCCAGGTCGATCGTGTCCAGGCACTCCAGCTCGCCCTCGTCCGCGGCCACCGCGGCGGCGCCCTCGGCGGCCAGGCGCTCGCGCAGCCCGCCGTCGAGCAGCAGCCGCATGATCAGCTCGGTGAGCCGCTCACCGTCGAGGGCCGTCATGGGTTCGTCCCGTCGCGCCACGCGCCGGCCAGCTCCTTGAGGCGGCCGTAGTTGCGCCGCGACTTCTCCACGAGACTGCCGTCGTCGCGGTACATCGGGTCCTCGTAGGTGACGCCGAGCAGGTTCGGGCAGCGCGGCAGCAGGTACGCGGTGAGGTCGAGCTGCTCGTCCAGCAGGACCCCGTGATGCAGGTCGCGGAACTTGCCGCCGACGATCTGGCACCCCGACAGGTGCAGCTCCCGGCAGCGCTCCAGCGGCAGCGCCTCGATGTCGTCGAACATGTGCCGCCCGGTGCGCCCGCGCAGCCACTGATAGCTGAGCAGGTGTCCCACGTCGAGCGTCACCAGCACGTCGGCGTCATCGGCCAGCCGCCGGAAGTACGCGAACGCGTCGAGGCCGCCGAGCACGAACGAGCCGCCCTCGGTGAACCCGGGGAACTCCACGTGCAGCGGCAGCTCCAGGAGCCGGGCCGTCTCGGCCGCGTTCCTGGTGGCGATCTCCAGGCCCGGCTCGGTCAGCGGCGGCGGCAGCGGGTAGGGCAGCGGGCAGCCGCGCAGGTTCCAGATGCCGAGGTCCTCCACGACCCAGCGGAACCCGTAGCGGGCGGCCAGCTCGTTGGTGAACTCGGCAGCGGGGCGGCGGTCGTAGCGCTCCGGGGTGCCCATGTTGAACTCGGTCTGGTGGAAGGCCCGGCCGAGCCCGGCGGGCAGCGCCTCGAAGAAGCGGTCGTAGGCGCGGACGTAGTCGGCGGCGCGCGGGAGCGCGCGGGAGCGCGGCTGGTAGGCGAAGGCCGCGTACGCGAAGTCGGCGCCGTGGCGGGCGGCGAAGGCGCGCACGCGGGGCGTGATGTCACCGCCGTCGTCCGTCTCCACGAACCCGACGCCGCGCCGGCCCAGCGAGCCCCCGCCCCACGGCATGTCCATGAGCAGCCCGAACCCCATCCGGGTGCCGTCCGCGGCGGCCTGCTCGCTCCTCGTGGTGGTCTGGGACGTCATGTCGGCCTCCTGGCAGGTTCGCGGTGCTCGGTGCCCGCCGTCGCCTCGACGAGACGGGCCAGCAGCCGCCGCCCGCGGGCGGTGCGGGCGTGGAGCACGCCGTCGTCACGCTGTTCGACGTCGTGGCGCGGAAGGGCGTAGAAGCGTTCCCAGACCAGGTCGGCGAGCAGGATCCGGTCGTCGTCGTCCGGGGGCGCGGGGCGTACCCAGGGGTGGGGCCGGACGGCGGCGACGGGCACGGCTCGTACGGCGTGGCGGGGCAGGATCGCGGTCGCCTGGCCCGGCCGCACCGTGTGGAAGACGCGTACCAGCCGCTCGAGGGCCTCGGCGCGGGTGGGGCCGCCGGGCACGGTGAGGGGCCGGCCGACCCGCCCGGACAGGTAGCTGAGCTCGGGATTGCCCTCCAGGGCGCCCGAGGCGTCGAGGGAGAGGCCGAAGCCGCCGGGGTCGAGCGCGAGCCTGCTGCCCGGCTCGGGCACCATGAGCTCCAGCGCGTCGATGCCGATGCGCTCCTGGTTCGCCTCCAGGAAGCGCAGGGACTCCTCGAACTCGGCGGGCGTCTCGTCGAAGACGTGGCCCATCACCGAGAACCGCAGCACGATGCCGGCCGCGGCGACGTTCTCGACGATCCGCTGGTAGTCGGCCGCCCGCACGCCTCTGTCCATCCGGTCGAGCAGCCGCTGCGAGGTGCCCTCGTAGCCGACCGACATCAGTTCGCAGCCGGCCTCGGCCAGGCTCCGGCAGAACGCGGGGTCGGCCAGGGTCGCGTCCAGTCTGCTGCGCACGCCGAAGCCCACCGTGACGCCGCGCGCGCGGACTTCGCGCATGGCCTTGAGGACCAGCCGCAGGTTGGTGTTCTCGTCGGAGACGGCCACGAAGGCGGCGCCGGTGTCGCGGACCACCCGCTGCACGGCGTCGGCGATCTGGCGCACCGTGCCCTGCTGGTAGGCGCCGGGGGCCAGGGAGCGGTTGCCGTACGAGCAGAACGCGCACCGCCCCCAGTAGCAGCCGACGCACGAGATGATCGCGACCTCCATGGTCTCGTTCAGGTAGGAGCGGACCGGCAGCCCGGCGTAGTCGGGCGGGCCGAGCTCGTGGAAACGCAGCGTGAGCGGCCGTTCGGAGCGGCGGCCCGACGGCAGCCACACCATGCCGGGCACCTCGTCCTCGGCGGCGGCGCCGTCGAGGACGTCGAGCCAGCGTTCGAGCGGCTGCTCACCGGCGGTGGGGCAGAGCGCGTCCACCGCGGCCAGGACGCCGGGCAGCCGCGCGAGGTCCTCGTGCCTGAGCATCACCTGCTGGCCGCCCAGGCAGATCTTGGCCTCCGGCCGCAGCCGCCTGACCCAGGCGGCGATGAGCAGGGCGGGGGCGAGCTGGCTGAAGAACGCCACCGACAGGCCCACCACCCGCGGGCGGTGCCGGGCCAGCAGCGTCTCGACCATGTGGTGGAGCCGCTCGACCTGCCTGCCCGACGCGGCGGGCGGCGCCAGGGCGGCCCGTCGTGCCGCGTCGTCGAGCTGGGGCAGGTCCCGCCAGGCGCGGGTCAGGAACGAGTCGCGTACGAGCAGCTCGATCGCGTGGTGGGCGAGGCGGACCGCCCGCGCGGGGCCCAGCTCACCCGCCGGCTCCTTGCGCAGGACGTGGGCCCGCAGCTCGCCGAGATGCCGGGCGACGGCCTCGGCCATCGCCCGCCGGTACCAGGCGCCCGCCCCGGCCTCCGGCCCTTCGCGCGCCGCCTCATTCAGCAGTTCCGGATGCCGTAGCAGGTCGTGCAGCAGGGCGATGTTCAGGTCGGCCTGGTGCACGCGCCGCCCAAGCCCGCGCAGGTGACCGGTGAGGTAGGGCAGGCTCAGATAGGGAAAGAACCTGGCCTCGGTCTGGGGCGGGAAGACCAGCAGGACGTCGGCGCCCTGACCGTCGGACTCCTGCCCGGGCGGCACGGTGAGCGTCAGCCTTTGGCGGGCAGGTCGCCGGTGTCCTCCGCCGCCTTGTAGGTGTAGGAGTGGTAGGACCCGCTGAGCTTGAGCTCGCTTGATTCGATCACTTCGAGCTGGTCCAGCTCGGTGAATTCGTCAGTGATTCTCTCGGGTTGCACCGCGGCCACGGTCCCTCCTCAGACGATCTGCCGGTGGTTAAAGGCGGCCCCGGCAGCCGGGATCACGCCTTTTCATGACGCGCACCACGATAGCCACGTCATTCTTACCGTCAAGGGCCACTAAGAATGGCCGATATAAATGCCTTTTCCGGCCCTGTTTCAGACACCCGAAACAAGACCGGAAAAGGAGAGGTCACCAACCGCCCTTGTGCAACTGCCCGCGAACGGCGCCGCCGGGGAACTCGGCGGTGTGCAGGTTCGTGTACCACCCCTTGGGATTGCCCTTGATGCCCTTGGCCACCTTCGCGCTCGCCGTCCCGCTGCCCGCGATGCCGTCGATCCCGGCGGGCAGACCCTTCGCGGCGGCGAAGAAGTCGACCACGACCGGGCCGTTCTTGCCCTTCACGCCTCGGTGGATGTGGCCGTTCATCGGGGCGGCGATCCGCTTCCAGGCGGTGGCGAAGTGCACGCGGGTGCCCTTCACCCACACCAGCCAGGCGGCCCGCCCGTCCCGGTCGCCGACCTTGGTGCCCGGCGCCGGCACCTCCTGGCGTCCGTCGGCCAGCGCGGTCAGCGTGGTGCCCGAGCCGTACGCCAGGACCGACTCGAGCGCGACGGGGCGGATCCGGTGCAACTGGGCCCGTACGGCGCCGCCGGGGAACTCGCCGTTGTGCAGGTTGGCGTACCACCGCTTGGGGGCGTTCCTGATCCGGGCGAGCAGGGCGGCGTCCTTCACCGTGACCGTGCCCTTGACCGCGCTGAGCCCGGCGGGCAGGGCCGCGCCGAAGAACGGGATCTTGACGTCGCCGTTCTTGCCCGCCACGCCCTGGTGGATGTGGAACGCGGTCGGCGCGGCCACCTTGCTCCAGCGGATCGCGTAGTCCACCTGCCGCCCCTGAATCCGGAACACGGCGACGGCGCCGCCGTTCTTGTCTCCGACTTTCATGCCGGGGGCCGGCACTTCGTTCTCGCCCTGGAGCGTGGCCGCGAAATACGCGGGGGCGGTGCTCGCGTTCGCCGCGACCGGGCTGAGGGAGGCGGCGATCATCGCCGTGGCGATCGCGAGGCCGGGAACGGTGAGGATGCGCTTCGACATGATTGAACCTTTCATCTTTTTTGGTGGACGCCCGGTTGTACGGGCCTCCTCCCGCGCCGAGTTCAATCGCCGAATGTGGACTAATGCACAATTGATTTTCGCCATTCGCGTCATCCGCGGGCGAGGGCCGGACGTACCTCGCGCGGCCGCCGCACACCAGGTGGGCACCTCCGTGAAAGCCGTGGCGGGCGAGTAGGCATGATGGACGGGAGCCGCCGTCCCGGCGGAGGCTCGATGGGTCCCCCCGAGCGATAGGCGAATGCATGGCAGGCGAACACACGCGTACGGCCCTCGTGGTGCGGGGCGGCTGGGAAGGCCACGTCCCGGTGGCGGCCACCGACCTCTTCGTGCCCTTCCTCGAGAAGAACGGCTACGAGGTGCGGACGGCCGACAGCCCCGAACCGTACGCCGACCCCGCGTTCATGTCCGAAGTCGATCTCGTCGTGCAGTGCTACACCATGGGCGCCATCGAGCCTGCCCAGCTCACCGGCCTGCGGGCGGCGATCGAGGCGGGCACCGGGATGGCCGGCTGGCACGGCGGCATCGCCGACTCCTTCCGCAACTCCTCCGACTATCTGCACCTCATCGGCGGCCAGTTCGCCTGCCACCCCGGCAAGCACCCGGACGACGAGACGGCGGGCACGCAGGAGCACAACTTCGTCCCGTACACGGTGAACATGCTGCCCGAGGCGGCCGGGCATCCCATCACCGAGGGCATCGGCGACTTCGACCTCGTCACCGAGCAGTATTGGGTGCTGACCGACGACTACATCGACGTGCTGGCGACCACGACGCAGAAGGTGCGCCCGTGGGACCCCTGGCACCGGGAGGTCACCTCACCGGCCATCTGGACCCGGAGCTGGGGCGCCGGGAAGATCTTCGTCGCGACGCCGGGGCACAGCCTCGACGTGCTGCGGAACGACAGCGTGCGCACCATCATCGAAAGGGGACTGTTGTGGGCCAGCCGGTGAACGTCGGCATCGTGGGCTGTGGCGCCATCTCGGCGCAATATCTGCGCACCATCGAGCGGCTGCCCCAGGTGCGGCTGGTGGCGGTGGCGGACCTTGACCTTGAGCGGGCGCGGGAGGCGGTGCTGCCCTACCCGGAGGTCGAGGTGCTGGGCGTGGCGGAGCTGATGGCCGATCCGCGGATCGGCGTCGTGCTCAACCTGACGATCCCGGCCGCGCACGCCGAGATCGCCCTGCTGGCCGTCGCGGCGGGAAAGGACGTCTACTGCGAGAAGCCGCTGGCCGCGACCTCCGAGGAGGCCCGGCGCGTGCTGCGGGCGGCCGAGGAGGCGGGGGTGCGCGTCGGGTGCGCCCCGGACACCGTCCTCGGCACCGGCACGCAGACCGCCCGCGTGGCCATCGACGACGGTCTCATCGGCCGGCCGGTGGCCGCCACGGCCACGATGATGACGCCCGGCCATGAGCGCTGGCATCCGAACCCGGACTTCTACTACGTGCCCGGCGGCGGCCCGCTCCTGGACATGGGCCCCTACTACATCACGAGCCTGGTGACGATGCTCGGCCCGGTGGCCTCGGTCATCGGCGCGGCCGGCCGCACCCGGTCCAAGCGCACGATCGGGTCGGGCCCGCGCCAGGGCGAGGAGATCCCGGTCACCGTCGACACCCACGTCACCGGCGTGCTCGTGCACGCGTCGGGCGCGCTGTCCACGCTGGTGATGAGCTTCGACGCGGCGGCCACCCAGGCGCCCAGGATCGAGGTGCACGGCGAGCAGGGCTCGCTCGTCGTCCCCGACCCGAACCACTTCGACGGGCCCGTGCTGCTGTCGGGCGTGGGCGACGAGGGCTGGCGGACGCTGCCGGAGTCCGCCGGTTACGCCGGGGCCGGGCGCGGCGTCGGCCTGCTGGACTTCGCCGCCACCGGCGAGCCGCGGGCGGGCGGGACGCTGGCCTTCCACGTGCTCGACATCATGGAGTCGCTGCTCGCCTCGGCTCACTCCGGCAGGGCGGTGACCGTCGAGAGCACCTGCGAGCGGCCCAGGCCCGTCGCGCTGGAGACGGCGGGCGGGTAACGGCCGGGGGACCCCGGGCCGGCGCCGGCCCGGGGTCCCGTGCGCCGCGGGCGGCCGGGCGAGATGTTCGCGGTCCGTTCAGCGTGCCGCCGCCGGGGCGTCACCATGATCGTCCCAGTGGGCTCCACCCTCGGTATCGGACCAGGCCATAACGAAGATCGGGCCTGGCCGTAACGTACGAGGAGTCGTGCATGCCGAACAAGTCCCTGTCCGTGCTGACCGCGGGCGCCGCCCTGGCCGTCGTGCTCACCGGCACCGGTACGGCCACTGCCGAGACCTCCACCTGCGCCGACGCCCCCACCGGAAGCGTCGAGACCGGCGCGGTGTTCAGCGAGCCGGTGGGCGGCGACCCGGCCGCCATCGTGCGCACGCTCTGCGGCCTGGTGAGGCGGACGCCCTCGGGGGAGACCATCCAGGTCGCGCACTTCGTCATGTCGGGCACGGCCGGCTCCGAGTTCGCCGCCGAACTGCTCAAGGCGCACCAGCGCGGCGTGAACGTCCGCGTGATCCTCGACGGAGACCAGCGCGGCTCGGCCGTCGCCGCCCAGCTCGCGGCCGGGCTGGGCACCGACGTCGCGGGCGGCTCCTGGACGCACGTCTGCACCGGGCCCATGTCGGGCGGCACGGCGGCCTGCATCGGCGACAAGGGCCAGCACAACAAGTTCTACCTGTTCTCGCGGGCCGGCCGGGCCTCCGACGTCGTCGTGCAGTCCTCGGCCAACCTCACCGACCTGAACTCCACCACCTACTGGAACAACGCCGTCGTCCTCACCGGCGACCGCCGCCTGTACGCCGCCTACGACGCGTACTTCGCCGACCTCGCGGCCGAGCGCAAGAACCTGGACTACTACCGCGTCGTCCAGACCCGCCAGGCGCGGGCGCACTTCTTCCCCAAGGCGAGCGGCGACCCCGTCACCGACCACCTCGCCAAGGTCTCCTGCCGGGGCGGACGCACGACGATCAGGGTCGGCATGTCCGAATGGGACGCCTACCGCGTCGCCATCGCCGAGCGGCTGCGCGACCTGGCGGGCGGCGGCTGCCGGGTCCAGATCGTCTACGGGATCATGGACGACGCCGTGAAGACCGTCCTGGCGGCGCAGCCGCGGGTCGAGCTGCGCACCCTGGGGAGCGGCGGTGCGCTGCCCGGCCGCATCCACTCCAAGTACCTGCTCGTCGAGGGCTCCTACGACGGCGAGCGCGACGCGCGCTGGGTGTTCACCGGCAGCCACAACTACAACGAGACCTCCCTGCGCCGCAACGACGAGACGCTGCTGAAGCTCGGCGACAGGAGCCTCTACCGGCAGTACGTGGCCAACTTCGACCGGATGCGCGCCGCGGCCGTCACCCCGTAGGAGCGCCGGTCAGCGGACGCGGTCGAGGACGATCGCGGTGAGTCTGTCGGCGAGCGCGCAGGAGACGGGCGGCGCCCTGAGGCCGCCGTCCTCGCTCTCCTGTCCGTCCTCGCCGCCTTCGTCGTCGGGGCGCAGCTTCGCGCTGGACAGGCGGACGCTGACGTAGTGGGCGTCGTGGCGGCCCTCGCTGGGGGGCCGCAGCTCCACGGCGTTCCCGCAGGAGCGGGTCAGGCCCTGACCGCTCGTGCTGCGGACGGTGTAGAGGCCGTCGAAGGTGGTCTGGCGGCTCTCGACGCCCCCGCCCGGGGCGGTGGCGTGCCGGCGCGCGTCGAGGGCGTACCCCACGCTCACCGTCAGCCGCCGGCCCTCGGCCTGGTTCTCCAGCTCCAGCTCGCACCGGTACGGGCCCGCGTACCGCACCTCCTTGAGCAGGTACGCGCCTCCGACCGTGTGGACCAGCTCGTCCTCGCCCCCGCACGGGTCCTTGCCGAGCAGCCCCGCGGCGCGTCCCTGGCGCGCCGGCAGCTCCAGAGCCCTGCCGGCCACCTCGGCGAGGTACTCCTTGGCCGCCGCGCACCGCCGCGGCCACTCCTGGGTCTCCTGACCCCGCGGCGGTGTCATCAGCACGTCGAGAGCCAGGGCGCTGCCCTGCACCCCCTTGTAGGGGACCCTGTAGTGGCAGCTCCGGTGGCTGTCACGGTCGGCGGGGTCCTCCTCGCGGTAGATCGTCCGGCCGCCGAGCCGCTCCTTCCCGGCGTCCTCACCCGTGAACGAGGCGTGCAGGTCGAGCTTGAAGGCGTAGACGCTCCCGGCGGAGTCCGGACGGCCGATGAGCACCCGGCATTCGGCCAGGCCGGGCCCGCGTACGGTGAGCCGCTCGGGGCCGTACCTCTTCAGCGGGGCGTGGGGGACCAGGTCGCACGGGTCGGCCGCCCGTACGCGCGCGAAGTGGGTGCTGAGCGGGGTCGTCTGGGGGACGTCCGCGGGCTCCCGCGACCGGGCCGGAGCGGGGGAGGTGCTGCTCACCGGCGGCTCCGAACTCGCCGGACCGGCGTTGCCGAAGGCGCCGCAGCCGCTCAGCACGACCACCGAGACCACGACCACCGAAAGGCCTTTACTTCGATATTTCACAAAACTTCCATGCGTCCCGTCAAACATGATGGGACGTCACCTTACCGGCCGCATGATCAAGCCGGGGGACATCGCGTCCCGGCGTGCGCGCGGGCGGCCGTCACCAGCCCCGGCCGCGCAGGAAGGCGGCGCAGAGCCGGGTCCACCCCCCGGGCACGGGGTCCGACTCGGCCAGCCCGAGCCCGTGCCTGCCGCTCGGAAAGACGTGGACCTCCTGCGGGATCCCGTGCAGGGCCAGCGCCTGCGACACCCGCAGCGTGTTCTCGACGGGCACCGCCAGGTCGTCGGCGGTGTGCCACAGGAACATCGGCGGCGTCGCGGCGCCGACCCGGCCGGCCAGCGACAACCCGGACCGCGCGGACCCGGGCGCGTCCGGCCCGAGCAGGTTGTCGGCCGAGCCCCGGTGCGCGGCCGGCCCGGTGAGCTCCGTCACGGCGTAGCACAGCACGGCGAGCCCGGGACGGGGATCTTCGGCGTCCACCGCGTCGTGCGGGCCCTCCGGCAGCATGGCTCCCGTCTCCGTGGCGAGCAGCCCCGCCAGATGACCGCCCGCCGAGAACCCGAGCACGCCCACGCGGGCCGGATCCACCCCGTGCGCCGCCGCGTGATGGCGGACCCAGCGCACCGCCCTGGCGGCGTCGAGCAGCGGCAGCGGATGGCGGTACGGCGCGATCCGGTAGCGCACGACGAAGGCCGCGACGCCGAGCGAGTTGAGCCACCGCGCCACCGGAGCGCCCTCATGGTCGGCGAGATGCTCGTAGGCCCCGCCGGGGAACACCACGACCGCCGGGCCGGGACGATCGCGCTCCACGGGGAAGGCGGTGACGCTCGCCTCGCAGGTCGCCGGCCACAGGGGATGCTCGCTCATGCCACGCCTTTCCGGGTTCCGGGTCGCTCGACGACGGATGCTAGCGAGCCCGCACCCTGGCGAGATCCCCGGGTGGCCCCCTCGTCCCCCGGATGCCGTGGCGGGCCTCCGCGTGCGATGATCCGGAATGGAGCCCAGCACCAGTGCGGGAGGGACGATGACCGGGCTGTCGTTCGAGCCGCTGACCCCCACGAGCTTCCTCGAACGCGCGGCGACCGTGTTCGCGCACCGCCTCGCCGTCGTGGACGGCGAGCTCACCCTCACCTACGCCGCCTTATGGGAGCGGGCCCGCCGCCTGGCCGGCGCGCTGGCCGGGTCGGGCGTGCGGCCCGGGGACCGGGTGGCGGTGCTGGCCCCCAACGGCCACCTGCTGCTGGAGGCCACCTTCGGGGTCCCGGCGGCCGGCGCGGTCATGGTGCCGATGAACATCCGGCTGTCGCCCGCCGAACTGGCCTACATCATCGACCACGCCGAGGTGTCCGTCCTCCTGCACGACGACGAGCTGACCGAGCTCGCCCGCGACGCCGCCGGGTCGAGCGTGTCGCGGCCCCGGCTGGTGCCCTCCGGCGCCTACGAGGAGCTGCTGGCCTCGGCCGACCCCCTCCTCGTCCGCGTCCGCGACGAACTGACGCCCCTGTCCATCAACTACACCAGCGGCACGACCGGCCGCCCCAAGGGCGTCGTCTACCACCACCGCGGCGCCTACCTGCAGTCCCTGGCCATGGCCCTGCACACCCGCCTGGAGGCGGGCAGCGGTTACCTGTGGACGCTGCCCATGTTCCACTGCCACGGCTGGTGCTTCCCGTGGGCCGTGACGCTGGCCGGCGCCCGGCACGTGTGCCTGCGCCGGGTCGAGCCGGGCGAGGCCTGGCGGCTGATCCGCGCGCACCGGATCACCCACCTCTGCGGCGCCCCGACCGTGCTCACCTCCCTGCTGGCCCACCAGGACGCCCCCGACAAGGCCCTCGACCCGCGACTGCTCGCCTGCGTCGGCGGCGCGCCGCCCAGCCCCGCCCTCCTCGGGCGGGCCCTGCAGGCCGGCATCGACGTCGTCCACCTGTACGGCCTCACCGAGACCTACGGCCCCGCCGTGATCTGCCAGCCGCAGCCCGAGTGGGCGGACCTGGGCGTGGAGGAGTCGGCCGCCCTCACCGCGCGGCAGGGGGTGGGCAACGTGATCGCCCAGCGCGTCCGGGTCGTCGGCGAGGACGGCGGCGACGTGCCGGCCGACGCCACCACGATCGGCGAGATCGCGGTACGCGGCAACGACGTGATGGCCGGCTACCACCGCGATCCGGAGGCCACGGCCAAGGCCGCGCCCGGGGGCTGGTTCCGTACCGGTGACCTGGGGGTGCTGCACCCCGACGGCTACGTGCAGATCACCGACAGGGCCAAGGACGTGATCATCTCCGGCGGCGAGAACATCGCCTCCGTCGAGGTGGAGAACGCGCTGATGAGCCATCCGGCCGTGCAGGAGGCCGCGGTCGTCGCGCGGCCGGACGCGCACTGGGGCGAGGTCCCCGTCGCCTACGTGAGCCTCGCCGCCGGCGCGGGCGCCACCGAGGCCGAGCTCATCGAGCACGTACGCGGCCGCCTCGCCCGCTTCAAGGCCCCCAAGGCCGTCGTCTTCGGAGAGCTGCCGAAGACCTCCACCGGCAAGATCCAGAAGAACGTGCTCAGGGAACGGGCAGCGAGCGCCTGAGCTTAGTGTTCGCCCAGGTGGGAAGGTCGTCAGCCAGGGGGGCGACCGATCGGCACAGGGGGCGTCATGGTCACTTCGCGAAGCGTTTTCCGGCGCAAACCGGTGGAGCAGATAGCCACCGAGCACGAGGGGGAGCTGACCCGGACGCTCGGGCTGTGGCAGCTCACCGCGATCGGCATCGGCGGCATCATCGGGGCGGGCATCTTCGCGCTGGCCGGCGCGGTCGCCAACAAGACCGCCGGGCCCGCGGTGCTCGTGTCGTTCCTCATCGCGGGCATCGCCAGCGCCGCCGCGGCCTTCTCCTACGCCGAGTTCGCCGGCCTGATCCCGAAGGCCGGCTCCGCCTACACCTACGGGTACGCCGTCCTCGGCGAGCTCGTCGGCTGGCTGATCGGCTGGGACCTGCTGCTGGAGTACACCGCCATCGTCGCGGTCGTGGCCATCGGCATCTCGGGCTACTTCGGCTTCCTCGTCGAGCAGCTCGGCGCGGGGCTGCCCGCCTGGATGCTCGGCGCGCCCGGCACCGGGCCGGGGCACGTGGTGGACCTGTTCGCGGTGATCCTGTGCCTGCTCATCGCCTTCCTGCTGAACCTCGGCATCCGCGCCGCGGCCAGGTTCGAGACGTTCGTGGTGGGCATCAAGATCGCCGTCGTGCTGCTGGTGGTCGTGGTCGGCTTCTTCCACATCAGCACCGCCAACTACACGCCGTTCTTCCCGTTCGGGATCGGCGGCGCGATCGCCGGGGCGGCCACCGTGTTCTTCGCCGTGTTCGGCTACGACGCCATGAGCACCGCCGCCGAGGAGTCACGCGACGCGCAGCGGCACATGCCGAAGGCGATCATCTACTCGCTGGCCATCTCCATGGTCCTGTACGTGCTGGCCACGCTCGTGCTCACCGGCATGCAGAACTACCGGGAGATCGACCCGGAGAGCGGCTTCTCCTCGGCGTTCGCCTCCGTGGGCCTGTCCGGGCTGGCCTCCGTGATCGCGGTGGGCGCCATCGTGGGCATCCTCACGGTCATGTTCACGTTCATGCTGGGCGTCACCCGCGTGTGGTTCTCGATGAGCCGCGACGGGCTGCTGCCGGGCTGGTTCGCCAAGCTGCACCCGGTACGCCGGGTGCCCACGCGCGTCACCTGGATCGTGGGCGTCGCCTCGGCGCTGATCGCCGGGTTCCTGCCCATCAGCGAGGCGGCCGAGCTGACCAACATCGGGATCCTGCTGGCGTTCGTGGTCGTGTGCGTGGCGGTGATCGTGCTGCGCTACCGGCAGCCCGACCTGCCGCGGACGTTCCGCACGCCGGGCATGCCGGTGGTGCCGGCCATCGGGGTGCTCTTCTCGATCTGGCTGATCACCTTCCTCGACCCGCTGACGTGGCTGCGCTTCGCCGTCTGGTTCCTGATCGGGCTGGTCGTCTACTTCGCGTACGGCCGCAGGCACTCGCTGCTGAACGGCTAGTCCGCCCCGATCGACACCTTCCCCCGGGCCTCGATCTCGTCCAGCAGGGCCTCCAGGGTGACGTCGTCCGTGGCCGGGGCCATCACGGTGACGCGGAGGTGGCGAACTCCGCCGAGCTCGGTGGAGGTCAGGTAGAACGCGCCGTCGGCCATCAGGCGCTCGCGCAGGGCGGCCTGGTCCGACGTGCCGTACCGGAAGCAGAGGATGTTGCTCTCCGGCTCGTACGGCAGCACGAACCCCTCCCGCCGCCCGGCCAGCTCCCACAGGCGGTGCGCGCTCTCGTACCGGCGGGCCACGTGCTCGCCCACGCCGCGCTCGCCCCGCCACGCCAGGTTGAGCAGGATCTTCAGGCCCAGCTCGCCCTTGGTGCACTCGAGGGTCCGCGACAGCAGGTCGAAGCCCTGGTCGCCGTAGAACAGATAGCTGGCCTCCTGCCGGAAGGCGTCGTCCAGCGCGTGTTCGTCGCGCACCAGGACGGCGGCGGCCAGAGAGGAGGTGCCCAGCATCTTGTGGGCGTCCCAGATCACGGAGTCGGCCAGGTCGACGCCGTCGAGGAGGTGCTTGTACGCGTCCGTGAGCAGGGCGGAGGCCCCGTGGGCGGCGTCCACGTGGAACCACACGCCCCGCTCCCGGCACCAGCCGCCGATCGCCCGCAGGTTGTCGTGCAGCCCGGTGCCGGTGGCACAGGCGGACGCCACCACAGCCATCACCCTTTTCCCCGAAATATCCGGTAAACGCCGGACATCCACCCGCCCCAGCCCGTCCGTCGCCAGCGGCACCACCGCCCGCGCACCGAGCCCCAGAATGGAGACCGCCCGCGCGATCGAGTAGTGGGCCGAGGGCGGCGCGAGCACCACGAGGTCCCCGGGCACCCCCTCCTCCCACGCCTCCGGCGCCGCCCGGGCCCGGGCCGCCAGCAGCGCCGTCAGGTTGGCCATGGAACCTCCGCCGGTCAGCACCCCGCCGCCGCGCGGGAAGCCGACCTTGGCCAGCATCCACCGCAGCACCTCGATCTCGACCGTGGTGGCGGGGGCGCCCATCTCGTACACGGCGGTGAGGTTGTTGGCCGCGCCGTGCACGAAGTCGGCCAGCGCGGCGGGGAAGTCGGGCGCGGCGTCCTGGTGGGCGAGGCAGGCGGGATGGTGCAACCGGGTGCCCTCCGCCAGGTAGGCCCGCAGGAAGTCCCGATAGCCGCGCGCCGTCAGCCCGCCCTCGGCGATCAGCCCGGCGATCCCCAGCCGCCCGGCCAGCTCTCCGGGCGGGCGGCGGCGGAGCACGGGCACCTCACCCCGCTGGCTCTCGGAGACGTACGCCGCCAGCTCCTCCACGGTGACCCCGGCGGCCTCGACGAACTCTTCGATGTTCCACATGACCGGATCATCGCCGATCGGGCCGAGGACGGGGTCAGGCCGAGGCCCGCCCGGAGCCTGCGCGGCGTTCGGTCGGGCTGACCCCGTAGATGCGCTTGAAGGCCACGCTGAGCGCGAACGCGTTGGCGTACCCGACCTGGCGGGCGATCGCCGCCACCGTGGCGTCCGTCTCCCGCAGCAGGTCGGCCGCCAGCGCGATGCGCCAGCCCGCCAGGTAGCGCATCGGCGGCTCGCCCACCCGCTCGGCGAAGCGGCGGGCGAAGGCGGCCCGGGACGTCGCCGTCTTGGCGGCCAGGCTCGTCACCGTCCACGGATGGGCCGGGGAGTCGTGCAGGAGCCGGAGCGCCTCGTCGACCGCCGGATCGCCCGTCGCGCGGTACCAGCCCGGCGCCCGCGCCCCCGGCCGGTCGAACCAGCTCCTGAGGGTGGCCGCCAGCAGCAGGTCGAGCAGCCGGTCGAGCACCACCTGCTGCCCCGGCACCTCCGTGGCCACCTCGCCTCCCAGCAGGTCGAGCAGCGGACGCCGGTCGCCGGCCACCACCAGGACCCGGGGGAGGGCGCGGAGCAGGCGCTCGCTCACGCCGTCGGCGTAGGCGCCGCCGAGCAGCAGGGCCGGCCCGTCGGGGCGCTCCCCGCAGGTGCGCGCCGCCAGCGTCCGGGCTCCGGGGGCGCAGAACCCGGCGGTGGTGACGACATGGCCGGGCGGCGTGGCGGGCCCGTCGGCGACCGTGAACGGAGCGGGCCCGCGGACGACCGCGACGTCACCCGCCCTGAGCCACAACGGCCCACTGTGATCGGGGGTGTCGCCGGGGAGCAGCCAGGCCTCGTCGCGCAGCATCACGACCAGCGTCAACGGGGCGTCCGTGGCGAACCGGAACGACCACGGCGGCTCCAGCACCGCCTGCCCGAACAGGGCGCCCCGGGCCTTCACCCCGTCCATGAGCTGGGCGAACACGTCCACTCCCACACCCTAGACGCTCGGACATCCGCGCGAGCCGCACGAACATGGCCGCCGCCCGGGGCGAGGCCGTTGACTGGACCCATGACTGATCATCCGATTCTGGTGGTAGGCGGCACGGGCAAGACCGGCGGGCGGGTCGCGGCCCGGCTGCGGGACCGAGGGGACACCGTCCGCGTGGGCTCGCGCTCCGGTGAGCGGCGTTTCGACTGGAACGACCGGAGCACGTGGGAGCACGCGCTCGAAGGGACGCGGGCGGTGTACGTGGTGCCGTTCGACGGCGCGGTCCTGACCCGGCCGTTCGTCGAGCGGGCCGAGGCGGCGGGCGTGGAACGGCTCGTGCTGCTGTCGGGGCGCGGCGTGGACGTGCCCGGGTACGCCGACCCGGACGCCCCGGCGGGCGCCACCCACATCGACGGCGAGAGCGCGGTACGGGCGAGCGCCCTGTCCTGGACGATCCTGCGCCCCGGCTGGTTCGCCCAGAACTTCAGCGAGGGCTTCTTCCGCGACGCGGTCCTGTCGGGCGAGCTCAGGCTGCCCGCGGGGGACGGCGCGGCCAGCTTCGTGGACGCCGACGACATCGCGGACGTCGCCGTCGCCGCCCTCACCGGGGACGGCCACGCCGGCCGGACGTACGAGCTGTCGGGCCCCCGCGCCCTGACCATCGCCGAGGCCGCCGCGGAGATCTCCGCCGCGACCGGCCGCCCGCTCAGGTACGTCCCCCTCTCCCCGGACGCCTTCGTGACCGAGCTGACCACCCAGGGGTGGCCCGAATCGGAGGCCAAGGAGTACGCGGACGTGATGGCGCCCATTCGGCTGGGCCTGGACGCCCACCTCTCCGACGGCGTCCGCCAGGCCCTGGGCCGCGCACCCCGCGACTTCACCGCCTTCGCCCGCACCGCCGCCACCTCGGGGGCGTGGGGATAGGGGCCAGGAGGGGCACGGCATCTCTCCCCCCGGTGCGCGGCCCCACGTCACATCGGGCGGCTTCGCAACGTCAATGCTGTGACGGACTGCGACGAACGACGTGGGGACCCGATGAACGAGCACGAATTCCTGGCCGGCCGGTTCGAGGCGCATCGCGGGCATCTGAGGGCGGTGGCGTACCGGATGCTGGGCTCGCTCAGTGAGGCGGAGGACGCCGTCCAGGAGGCCTGGCTGCGGCTGAGCCGGACCGACACCAGCGACGTGGAGAACCTGGGCGGCTGGCTGACCACCGTCGTCGGCCGGGTGTGCCTGGACATGCTGCGCTCCCGCAGCACCCGGCGCGAGGAGCCTCTGGAGGGGCGCCTGCCCGACCCGGTGGTCAGTCCTCCCAGCGGGCTCGACCCCGAGCAGGCCGCGCTGGTGGCCGACTCGGTGGGCCTGGCGCTGCTGGTGGTGCTGGAGTCGCTGACGCCGACCGAGCGGCTGGCGTTCGTGCTGCACGACATGTTCGGGGTGCCCTTCGAGGAGATCGCGCCGCTCGTGGGGCGCTCCCCGGCGACCGCCAGGCAGATCGCCAGCCGGGCGCGGCGGCGGGTACGCGGCGCCGCCCCGGTGCCCGACCCCGACCTGGGCCGGCAGCGGGAGGTCGTGGAGGCGTTCGTGGCCGCCGCGCACGAGGGCGACTTCGGCGCGCTGCTGGCCGTGCTCGACCCGGACGTGGTGCTCCGCGCGGACGTGGGGGCGCGGCTCGAGGGCGGCTGGACGGAGATCCACGGTGCGGTGAGCGTGGCCGGCCAGGCGCTGACGTTCCGCCGCTACTCGCCGTCCACCGCCCACCCGGCGCTGGTGAACGGCCTGGCCGGGATCGTCAACACGATTGGCGGGAACCCGGCGTCGGTCATGAGCTTCACGATCACGAACGGGCGCATCGTCATGATCGACATCCTCGCCGACCCGGATCGTCTGGCCCGGCTCGACCTCACCGCGCTCCGCGACTGACCGCCGCCCGGCCGGCCCCCGGCGGCCGGGCGCGGGCGGGGCCTATTTGGGCGTGGGGCGGGCCCTGACGTGCATGCGCTCGCCCTGCGGCCCGTGCAGGGCGAGGACCTCGGTCGGCTCGGCTCCCGGGTTGACGAAGGCGTGCGGTGTGCGGGTGTCGAACTCGGCCGCCTCGCCCGCCCCCAGGACCACCTCGTGCCGCCCGAGCAGCAGACGCAGCCGCCCCGACAGTACGTACAGCCATTCGTAGCCCTCGTGGACCTGCTGCTCCGGCTCGTAGCCCGGCCAGTGCGGCGGGTAGATCTGCTTGTACGCCTGCATGCCGCCCGGCCGCCGGCTCAGCGGGATGAACGTCATGCCGAAGCGCTTGACCTGCTTCAGATGCACCCGCGGGTCACCGGTCACCGGCGCGTCGATCAGCTCGTCGAGCTGCACCTGATGCGCCCTGGCCAGCAGCAGCAGGAGCTCCAGCGTCGGCCGCCGCCGGCCCGACTCCAGGCGGGACAGCGTGCTGACCGAGATGCCGGTGCTCTTGGACAACTGCGCCAGCGTCGTTCCGCGCTCCTGCCGCAGCTCCCGCAGCCGCGGGCCCACCGCCTGGAGCACCTCATCGAGATCCATGCCTCCCAGATTGCCATTTCAGCAATGAAATTTGTTATTTCGCCGCCCTGGCGCGGACAGTGGCGCATCGCCGGTTTTGGGGCCGGTCTGGAGAGGAGCCGTGACATGGACGCGAGATACGACGTGGTGGTCATCGGAGGCGGGGCCGCCGGGCTGAGCGGAGCGCTCACGCTGGGCCGGGCCAGGCGCAGGGTGCTGGTGATCGACGCGGGGCGGCCGCGCAACGCCCCCGCGGAGGGCGTGCACGCGTACCTGGGCCGCGAGGGCACGCCGCCGCTCGACCTGCTGGCCATCGGCCGCGAGGAGATCGCGGGGTACGGCGGCGAGGTCGTGACCGGCACCGCCGCGACGGCGGAGCGGCTCGGCGACGGCCGCTTCCGCGTCGGGCTCGAGGACGGGTCCGCCGTCGAGGCGGCCCGGCTGCTGGTGACCACCGGCCTGGTGGACGAGCTGCCCGAGGTGCCGGGGCTGGCCGACCGGTGGGGCCGCGAGGTGCTGCACTGCCCGTACTGCCACGGCTGGGAGGTACGCGACCAGCCCATCGGCGTGCTGGCCACCGGGCCGATGTTCGTGCACCAGGCGCTGCTGTGGCGGCAGTGGAGCGACGACGTGACCGTCTTCCTGCACGACGTGAGCGAGCCGGCGGACGAGGTGCTCGAGCAGTTCGCCGCCCGGGGGATCACCGTGGTGGAGGGCAAGGTGACCGGGCTGGAGGTGACCGGCGACCGGCTCACCGGCGTACGGCTGGCGGACGGCACCGTGGTCCCCCGCACGGCCGTCGCCGTCGGGACCCGGATGACCGCCCGCTCGGCCGTCCTGACCGGGCTGGGGCTGGAGACGGCGGAGCAGGAGATGGGCGGACACGTCGTCGGCGCCTACGTCCCCGCCGACCCGATGGGCGCCACGAGCGTGCCAGGGGTCTGGGTGGCGGGCAACGTGTCGAACCTGTTCGACCAGGTCATCGGCGCCGCGGCGGCGGGCACCCGCGCGGGCGCGGCCATCAACGCCGACCTGGTCATGGAGGAGACCCGGGCCGCCGTCGCCGCCCGCCGCGCCGAAGTCGCCCAGGAGTTCTGGGACGGCCGCTACGGCGGGAGCCCGCAGCTCTGGAGCGGGAACCCCAACGCCATGCTCGTCAGCGAGGTCGCGGACCTGCCGCCGGGCCGTGCGCTCGACCTGGGCTGCGGTGAGGGAGCCGACGCGATCTGGCTCGCGTCCAGGGGATGGCGGGTCACCGCCGCCGACGTCTCCGGCGTCGCCCTCGGCCGCGCCGCCGGGCACGCCGAGGACGCGGGCGTCGCGGACCTGGTCGACTGGCAGCGGCACGAGCTCGGGACGTCGTTCCCCGGCGGCCGGTACGACCTCGTCTCCGCCTCCTACCTGCACTCGCCCACGGACCTTCCGAGGACGGAGATCCTGCGCGCCGCCGCAGCGGCCGTCGAGCCCGGCGGCGTGCTGCTCGTCGTCGGTCACGCGGGCTGGCCGTCCTGGGACCGCGAGGACAAGCCGGAGGTGCACTTCCCCACGCCGCAGGAGGTGTTCGACTCCCTGGAGCCGGCGGAGGGGGAGTGGGAGGTGCTCGTGAGCAAGGTGTTCGAGCGCACCCAGGCCACCCCCGACGGGCAGCCCGGCATCCGCACGGACAACGTCCTCAAGATCAGGCGGCTCCGCCAGGCCGGTTCTCGCTGATCGTCCGGCTGCGGTAGGAGTGGCCCAGCTCCGCCCCCAGGCCGAAGTAGTGGCGGAAGTTGTAGATCAGCGGGCTCCACGCCGTCGGGTCCACGTGCTGAGTGCCGGGCACGACGATGCGCGGATCGGCGTGCACCCTGGACACGGCGGCCTCGGCGATGACGAACGACCCCGACACGTCCCGCCGCACGCTCGCGGCCCGCGCCTCGAACTGCAGCGGGCAGCCGGCGACGCGCGGCGGGCGCACCCCCTCCGACGGCTCGGCGCCCAGGCCGGCGGCGGCGAACTTGTCGGGCTCGAAGCGGCACCCGTCCGGCTTGCCCGCCGGTACGGGGTCGCGCCCGGTGAGGGGCGCCAGCCGCTCCACCGCCGCCCATTGGCCGGGGGCGGGCAGGCTGATCACCAGGTCGGACCGGTGGGCGAGGTTGCGCGCGGTCTGCCCCTCGGGTCCCAGCCCGAGGACGATCACCTGGCCCAGCGCCCATGCCGACGACATGGGCGCCAGGTTGAACGAGCCGTCGGCGTTCTCCGTCGACAGCAGCACGACCGGGGTCCCGAAGTACAGGATGCTGGGCTCGATGGTCACATGGTCCGTGGTCATGCCCCGCAGCCTAGGAACGGGACGTTCAACGCCCGGCCGAAGCGTGCCTGATCAGCCCGGCTGGGCGCGATACGCGCGGCCCTTGCCCGTCAAGGTCACCGAAGGCGCCGCCGCCGGGACGAACGCCGACTGCCCCGCCGTCAGGGTCAGATCCCCCAGGTGGACCTCGCCCTCGACGCAGAGGACGATCTGCGGCACCCCGGCGGGCAGCGCGTGCGTCCCGGGCTCGTACCGGCTGAGGGCGAACTCGGGCGCGGGCGGCCGGTAGGCGTAGCCGCCCGCCCCCTCGCTCTCGGGCTCCACCCGGTGCGGCGCGGCCGGGGTGAAGTCCACCACGCGCATGAGCTCCGGCACGTCCACGTGCTTGGAGGTGAGCCCGCAGCGCAGGACGTTGTCCGAGTTGGCCATGACCTCGATTCCGATGCCGCCCAGATAGGCGTGCGGCACCCCGGCGCCCAGGTAGAGCGCCTGGCCCGGCTCCAGCCGGACGTGGTGCAGCAGGAGGGCGGCCGTGACGCCCCGGTCGCCGGGGCAGGCGCGGGCGAGGTCGCCGTGGACGGCCAGGTCGTCGTCGCCCGACGCCGACAGGGCCCGCTCGACCTCGGCCCGCAGGGGCGCGGAGGCGTCGTCGAGCATCTCGGCGAACACGGCGCGCAGCGACCCGGCCCGCAGCGCGTCGATCCAGGGCCGCAGGCCGGGCACGCCGAGCCGGTCGAGCAGGTCCGCCGTGTCGGCGGGCGGGCGGAACCCGCAGAGCCCGTGGAAGGGGGTGAGGGCGCAGACCATCTCGGGCTTGTGCGAGGCGTCCTTGTAGGTGCGGGCGTAGTCGTCCAGCGGCACCCCGCGCGCCGTCTCGGCGGCGTACCCGGCCTCGGCCTGCTCCGTCGTCGGGTGGACCTGGAGGGACAGCGGGCGCTCGATGGCCAGCACCTTGAACAGATAGGGCAGCTCGGGCCCGAACCGGGCGACGGCCGGCCCGCCGAGCGTGCCGACCGGGTCGCGGGCGATGAGCTCGTTCAGGGGGACGCCGCCGGCGATCGACGGGGCGCCGGGGTGGGCGCCCATCCAGAGCTCGGCCTGCGGCTGCCCGGTCGGCTCCGTTCCGAACAGCTCCGGCAGGGCGGTGACCGAGCCCCAGTCGTAGGGGCGGACGGTGGTGGCCAGTCGCATGGGGGCGGTCTGTGGCACGGCTAATCGCTCCAATCGTCGTCATGGAGCGTAGAACGACTCCGGCGCACGTGCGCGACCGGGGGCGGCATGAGGCGGCCCGGTCGCCGGGGCGGCCCAGAGGCGGCCGGGGCCGCCGGGGCGGCATGAGGCGGTCGGGGGCGGCCGGCGAGATCCTGGCCGCCCCCGACCGGCCCGCCCGTCAGCGGGCGCGCGGGCCCAGCAGCACCGGCATCGTCCGGGTGCTGTTGCCCAGCAGCGTGTCCAGCGGCGGCAGCTCCTCCGGCGGCGCGGCCAGGGTCATGCCGGGGAACGCCTCGAACAGCGCCCGCAGCGCGATCTCGCCCTCCAGCCGGGCCAGCGGCGCGCCCAGGCAGAAGTGCGGCCCGTGCCCGAACGCCAGGTGCGTGTTCGGCGGGCGGCTGATGTCGAAGCGGTGGGCGTGCTCGCCGTACTGGTCCGGGTCGCGCCCGGCGGAGGCGAAGCAGGCCAGCACGGGCTCGCCGGCCCGCAGGGGCACGCCGTCGATCTCGACGTCCTGCACGGCGTACCGCATCGGGAAGTACGCGATCGGCGAGTCCCAGCGCAGCGTCTCCTCCACCGCCGCGGTGTAGTCGCACTGCCCAGAGCGCAGCAGTTCGAGCTGGCCCGGCACGGTGAGCAGCGCGCCGATCGCGTTGGTGATCAGGTTGACCGTCGTCACGTGCCCCGCGATGAACAGCAGCTCGATCGTGGCGAACAGCTCGTCCTCCGACAGCCGCCCGCCGTCCTTCTCGTGCAGCTCGAACAGGTCGGTGATGAGGTCCTCGCCGGGCGTGCCGCGGCGCTCCTCGATGATCTGGTCGAGCAGCCCGCGCAGCTCCTCGCGCAGGGCCGGCGAGTCCTCCAGGCCGCCGACCTGGGCGACGGCGTCGGTGAGCCGGTGCAGCTCGTCCTGGTGGGCGGCCGGGATGCCGATCAGCTCGGAGATGACCTCGCGCGGCAGCGGATAGGCGAACTCCAGCCGCAGGTCCACCGGCTCGCCCGGCGGCATCGCGGCCAGGCCGTCGATCAGCCTGGCGGTGAGCTCCTCGATCCGCGGGCGCAGCCTGTTCAGCCGCCGTTGTGAGAACGCGGCGGTGAGCGGCATGCGCAGCCGCCGGTGGCGCTCGCCCTCGGCGTTGAGCAGGGACGTGTCGCTGACGATGCGGTCGATGGCGGTGCCGGGCGGCATGGCGTGCCGATCGGCCCAGTGATGCAGCTCCCTGGACATGTCCGGATGGGTCAGGACGGCCATCAGCGTCTCGTACCGGGTGGCCGCCCAGACCGGGCATCCTTCGGCGGTCACCGGCACGAGCGGCCCGGCCTTGCGCAGGTGGTCGTTGTCGGCGTGCAGGTCAGGCGTGGCCGGGTCGAGCGTGAAGCGGCTGTCTTCGATCATGGCTCATCCCGTTCGTCGTGGGCTGACCGCCAGCGCGGTCACGTCGAAGCCGGGGTCCTGCGCGAGGTAGAGATCGCGGACCAGCTCGCCGGCGGCCGGCGCGTTGCACAGGCCGTGGCCGGAGAAGCCAGTCGCGTACAGGAAGGCCGGGGGTCCCGGCTGGTGGCCGATGAAGGCGGTCTTGTCGGGGCTGGCGTCGCGCAGGCCGGTGACGGCGGTGTGCAACGTGAGCCCGGCCAGGCTCGGGTACGTCTCGGCGACCCGCTCGGCCACCTCCCGCCGCCAGGACTCGCGGTCGGGCCCCGGGTAGCCCATGCCGATCAGCATCCGGTCGTCGCGCAGCCGGATCAGCAGCCCGCTGGCGGCGTGCAGGGTGACCGGGACCTCGGGCGTGCCGGGCGGCAGCGGGTCGGTGGTGAGCAACTCCTGCTCGATGGGCTCGGTGAGCGGCATGTCCACCCCGGCGCAGCGGACGAGCGAGGCCGACCAGGCGCCGGCGGCGCACACGATCGCGTCCGCGCCGATCTCGCCGTCCGCGGTCAGCACGCGCCCGGCCTCCGGGTCGATGGCGGTGACCGGGCAGCCGGTACGCAGCGCCGCCCCCGCCTGCTCGGCCGCCCGCGCGTAGGCGGTGACGATGGCCGCGGTGTCGGAGATGTAGGCGTCGGGCGAGTACGCGGCGGCCTCCAGCGGCAGGTCGCCGATGAGCGGGTTGTGCCGCCTGGCCTCCTCCGCGCTGATCAGGCCCACGTCGACCCCGGCGGCCCGCTGGGCGGGCAGGTCGGCCTCGAAGGCGGCCACCTGCTCCGGCTCGGTGAACAGCACCAGGTAGCCGACCTGCCGCAGCGGCAGCTCGGTGCCCGGCCTGCTGGGAAAGGCGCGGTAGGCGTCGAGGCTGCGTACGGCCAGCGCCGAGCTGATCGGGTTGCCGGCGAAGTAGGAGCGCACGACGTCGGCGGTGGCGCGGGAGGCGCCGGAGCCCAGCGTGCCGCGCTCCAGCAGCGTCACGTCCTGCCCGGCCTCGGCCAGGTGGAAGGCGATCGACAGACCGATGACGCCGCCGCCGATCACCACCACCCGCGATCCGCTCATGCGCCGGCTCCCGTTCTGCGCAGGTACTCGCCCGCCTGCCAGGGGAACAGGTGCAGGTTCCAGCCGCCCAGGCAGTTGCAGTAGAGCGCCATGTGGCCCATGACCGCGATGAAGTCCTCGTGGCTGTCGACCCGCTCCAGCCCGTCGAGCAGCCGCTGCGTGAAGTCCCACAGCTTGTCCAGGCCGCAGTAGCCGAGGAACTCGGCCGGGGTGTGGGCGAGCTGGCGGGTCATCTGGCGCAGCCACGGCATCGGCATGCCGTCCAGCGCGGCGCGGACGAGGCCGCCGTAACAGCTGTAGCCGAGCGGCCGGGTCTCGCCGTTGACGAACAGCAGCGTGGTCAGCACCGTCTCGTAGCTGCCCGCCCCCGAGGGGATACGGCCCTCGTGCAGGTCGAGCAGCTCACGCGGCGGGCTCAGCCAGATGCGCTCGGTCTCGGCGTGCACCTCCTTGACGAGCTGGTTGAGCTGCGGATCGCCGACGGGCAGGCGCGGCAGGTCGTGCCCGCCGGGCCCGCCCGCGCGGCGCACCTCGGCCGTGACCGGCTCCTTGGTGGTGTAGACGGAGTCCCACACCTCACGGCCGGCCTGGGCTAGGGCGTCGAGGTCCTCCTCCACGACCTGGCCGATCGGGGTGGCGGTCATGGGCTCGGTCAGTTCGCCGTACTTGATGCCGAGGTGCTGCAGCCGTGAGCAGAACAGCGTGCCGTCGGGTACGGTCCGCCGGTCCACGCGGTATTCCGCGGCCGTGTGCAGCAGCGAATGGACCGGCGCGAGGTGGTACAGGTGGTATCCCGCGACGAGGGCGTGCCCCTGCAGGCTGCGGTAGGGCAACGCGTCCCACAGGCACTGGGCCAGGGCGGCGTTGCGCTGGTCGAGTTCGGCCCCCACGGTGATGCCGAGGCTGGGCCAGGTGATTTCCACACGCTTAGAATCGTTCACAGTATGTCACTCTAACGTCACGATTTGTGGCGAAAGAGGCGAGGGCTGGCTATTTACCGGGACATGACTTCATCGGGAGGCGCCCAGATGGACTCGGCGTCCACGTACGGCCGGATGAGGACGCTGAGCAGGGGATCGGCCCGCCCGTTGAGCTCGTCGAGGGCGATCTTGCGCGCCACGCCCGCCATCACGTCGGCGATCTGGACCCGGTCGTCCAGCATCGAGTCGACCAGCCGCAGCCCGGCCATCCGGCCGCCCAGGATCTCCCGCATCTGCGCGATCCGCTCGTCGGTCAGCGTGGTCTGCCGGTCGTGCACGACCACCACCGGCCCGCCCGCGCCCCAGAACCGGACGGCCCGCACGATGGCCGGGATGAGCGGGTCGAGCGCGGGGAAGACGTAGGGGTCGGCCAGCAGCCGCTCACGGAACGACTCCACCCGCGGCCTGGCCCGCCACAGCGACTCCATGATCTCGCCCGCCGCCCCGCCCGTGCCGCGTAGCTCGTCGACCAGGCGGAACGCCTCTTCGACGGACGTGGTGACGCCCTGGCCGTTCTTGGCGCGCAGCAGGTAGTTGAACGCCTCGAGGAAGGCCGACCACCGCTCGGGCCCGAACGCCGGGCGGCCCTCCCGGTAGAGGGCGGTGGCCGTGGCCCAGGCGCGCGGGTCGAGGCCGATGCGCGAGGTGTGGTCCTCGTCGAGCAGCTCGGCGACCTTGCCGGCGACATAGAAGATCTTGTCGGTCAGGAACACGCGCACGTTGCCCAGCACCGGGCCGTGCGGCCCGAGCAGCCACAACAGCGCCGGCCGGTACTTGTCGCGCAGCACGTGGCCGGCGCGGTATTCGTTGGCCGGGGTCGGCGCCCGCTCACGCAGCTCCCTGACGCAGTCGGCCGCCGCCGCGGCGTCGATGAGCACGCTGGCGTGCGCGAAGACGTCGCTGTTGCCGCCGACGAGCTTCTCGCCCTCCGCGCCGGATTCGTCGCACGCGATTTCGAGGGGTTCCGACACGTTAGCGAATCTAACCTGGCCAGGGCCCGCCCGCGAGGCAATTTACCCCGTCCGGGCGGGCCGGGCCGATCACAGGGCCGTGCGGGTGAACTGCTGGTTCTGGCCGCTGCCGCAGGGATACTGCTTGAACTGCACGTCGTCGGCCGTGGACGAGCTCGGCAGGTCGGCGCACTTGCCCGAGTGCCTGGCCACCAGCCGCAGGTAGCCGCCGCCCGCGTCCTGCAGCGTCCACTGCTGGTTGGTGCCGGAGCCGCAGCCGTACTGCTGCAGCGCGGCCCCGTCGGCGGTGCTCACGCCGTTGACGTCCAGGCACCTGCCCGAGTGGCGGGCGACGACCTGGACGTAGCCGCCGCTGATCGACTGGATCCGCCACTGCTGGTTCGTGCCGCCGCCGCAGGTGTACTGGATGACGGCCATCAGATTGTCGGTGGAGCCGTTGCGCACGTCGGCGCACTTGCCCGAGTGACGCACGGTCAGCCGGTCGTAGCCGGAGCCGGTCGCGGTGATCGTGCCGGCGGCGGCGTCGACGGTGAGCTGCCGCGCGTACGACAGGCTCATGGTCGTGCCGCTGGGGAACTGGACGGGCAGCCACACGTACCGCGAGTCGTTGACGGGCCCGCCCCACGCGCCGGCCCACCGGTCGCCCAGATACAGGTACGACGTGCCGGACGTGCCCTGCACCGGCAGCACGAACGCGGACTGGGAGCCGAACGTGAGCCCGTCGCCCACGTTCTGCCAGGCGCTCCAGGCGCCGGTGATGCTGGTGGCGGTGGCGTACTTGGCCTGGTTGGGCTGCCAGCCGGTGGCGCCGGAGGTCAGCAGGAAGTACACCCCGTTGCGTTTGAACATCGCCGGGGCCTCCCGGTGGTCGCCGTCCCACATGCGGGCCAGCGTGGCCACGTCGGTGTAGTCGGCGCTCAGCCGGTAGACGTGCAGGTCGTAGTTCTCGTCGGCGGCCGAGATCATGTAGCCGGCGCCGTCGGTGTCCACGAACGCGGTGATGTCGCGCGACATGTGGCCGAGGGGCCGGAAGCTGCGCAGGTAGGTGTAGTTCCCGTCCACGGTGCTCGACACGGCCACGGCCGCCCGCGCCTCGCCGTAGTCACGGCCGTTCTCCTTGTGCATCCACATGACGAACCGGCCGGTGGCGGCGTTGTGGATCACCTTCGGCCGCTCGATGTTGGCCACCTGCAGCTCGGCCGCGCTGGACTGGGTGAGCACGTGGTTGCGGAACTCCCACGTACGCAGGTCGCTCGACCGGTACGCCGAGACGTACCGGAAGGTGCCGTCGGCGTTGCGGTTCTCCCCGAACCAGTAGTAGTACGACCCGACCTTCACCACGCCGCCCCCGTGGGCGTGCAGCAGGTTGCCCGAGGTGTCGGTGAACTGGGCGCCGACCGGCACCGTGACGGGGGCGGCCCGCGCGGGAAGCGCGGGCAGCAGGGCGAGCAGGACGGAGGGGACGAGCGCGGCCAGGAGGGTGAGGGCGCGCGTGCGGGACATGGGGGCTCCTCTCGGGAGTGATCAGCCCTTGATTCCGGTGAGCAGGACGCCCCTGACGATCCACCGCTGCGCGATGAGGAAGAGGGCGACCAGGGGCAGGATGGCCACCAGCGCGCCGGCGAACAGCGCCGGCAGGTTGACGGCCTGCTGGTTGAGGTTGGTGGACAGCGCGACCTGCACCGTCCAGAACTCCGGGTCCTGGCCGATGACCAGCGGCCACAGGAAGGCGTTCCAGTGCTCGATGAAGGACAGGATGCCGAGCGAGGCGAACAGCGCGCCGGAGTTCGGCAGCGCCAGCCGCCCGTACAGGCCCAGGTGGCCCAGGCCGTCCACCCGGCCCGCGTCCTCGATCTCGCGCGGGAAGCGCAGGTAGAACGCGCGGAACAGGAGCACGGCGAACGCGCTGAACAGCCCGGGGACGATCAGCCCCCACATCGTGTTCACCCCGCCCATCGACCCGACCACCACGAACGTCGGAATGAACGTGGCCGCGCCCGGCACCATCATCGTGGCGATGATGAAGAAGAACACCGGGCGGGAGGCCGCCACGGGGATGCGGGCCAGCGCGTACCCGGCCATCGAGGCCAGCAGTGTGGCCAGCGGCGCGGAGATCGCCGAGATCAGCGTGGAGTTCCACAGCGCGTGCGCCAGCGGCACCGCCTCGTTGCCGAACGCGTCGGCGAACCCCTGGAAGCCGATCGTCTCGGGCCACCACTGCCAGTCGAGCGAGCCCAGCTCCCGCCGGGTCATCAGCGCGTTGCGGATCAGCAGGTAGAACGGCAGCAGGAACGGCACCGCGAAGACGACCACCGCCGCGTACGAGCCCAGACGCCGCCGCCTCATCGCCCGTCCTCCTCGGCGGTCCTGCCGAACCCGGCGAAGCGGCCCTGCAGCAGCGTGAACACCACGATCAGCACGGTGACGACGAACGCGCCCGCCGACCCGGCGCCGTAGTTCTGCTCGCCGAGCGCCGTCTGGAACAGGTAGATCAGCGGCGTGCGCCCGTCCGCGCCGCCCAGCCCCGACAGGTTCGAGGCCAGGATGTTGTAGAACTCGTCGAACGCCTGGAACGCGTTGATGATCAGCAGCAGCGTCACCGCCACCGACGTGTTGCGCAGCATCGGCCAGGTGATGTGCCGGAACAGCCGGCCCTCCGACTCGGCCCCGTCCACCCGGGCCGCCTCGTAGAGCTGGGCGGGGACCTGCTGGATCCCGGCCAGGAAAAGGATCATGTAGAAGCCGGTCTGCAGCCACAGCCGCACGGTGACCAGCACGATCCAGTAGAGCGGCGGGTCCACGGTCGCCACCCAGCCGATCGCGTCCTCGTGGCCCAGCAGGTAGGCCAGGCTGTTGGCGACGCCCGACGGGGTGCCGCTGAACAGGCTCATCTTCCACACCAGCGCGCCGACCACGTACGACACGGCCGCCGGGATGAAGAACGTGGTCCTGAAGAACGCCCGGCCGCCGCGCAGCCGGTTCACCAGCACCGCCAGGCCCAGCGCCAGCGCGAACGTCACCGGCACGATGAACAGCGTGAACAGCAGGATCGTCACCAGCGACCGGGTGAAGGCCGGGTCCGACAGCAGGCGCCGGTAGTTGTCCAGGCCGTTCCAGTTCCCCAGGCTGATCGTGCCGCGGGCGTCGTTGAAGCTGAGCAGCAGCCCCCAGCCGATCGCCACGTACTTGAAGACGAACAGCCCGGCCACCATCGGCAACGTGAGCAGCAGGAACGCGCGCCAGGCCGGCCACCGCGCGGACCGCGGCGCGCTACCGATCCCAGACCTTCGTGGCGTTACGTTCAGCGACGTCGCACAGTACAGCGGCATCCTGCCAGATCTCGCAGGGTTCGAGACTAGCCG